>CACEHH010000001.1 GCA_902559345.1 uncultured SAR86 cluster bacterium
CATAGCACCAGGATTAGCAATTAAAGTTATGCCCTGCTCTTGGATATAACTTTCAGTAATCTGCAACCCTTCGATAATTCTTTCAGGCGCTGCAAGATAGTTCATAATTTTTGGCATGACTGCTATCAAACCTCTTTCTGAAAAATGCCCTTCTTCAAGATTTGCTAATTTTTTTTCTTCATGACTTAGATGTTCTATATCTTTTTGAGAAATGCCAAAAAACTCTAAGGCTTTTGTATTCATTATAAACTCATGAAAAGATCTATGAATAATTAAGATAGGTCTGTCTTTTGAGATCAAATCTAGGTCTTGTCTTGTTAATTTTCCATGAAAGTAATGATGAAATCCCCAGCTTACAAGAGGATTTTTATCATTTAATGAATTTTCAACCAAGCTTAGCCTATCTAGATATTCTTTCCTATTTCTTATGCCATAGGTCTTTTTAGAGGAAACATTCCAATCATCAATGGCAACTATATGTGAATTCATAGTAATAGCAGCAAGCAATGGGTGAATGTGGTGCTCAATAAAACCTGGAACAATGATTTGGTCTTGATGAGAATAATCTACTAAAATATCTGGAAATTCTTTCAGCAGCTCTTCTTTTAAACCCACAGAGTTAATTCTGTTTTCCTTTATATACAGTGCATTAGCATTTGGATACTGATCATCTAGAGTGATAATATTTTTGGCTATAATTATTCTATCTAGTGAAAATAAATTAACAGAAAATATAAAAATTAAATATGTGAAATATCTAAACATTTTTATTTAATATCTTAGCAAGATTATCTGCAATTGTATTATTGGCTTCTTGCACAGCAAGACTAATACGCCCTAGTATCAAAAAACTATGTGGAAGGCTATCAAAACAATAATCAATTACCCTTACTCCTGATTTTTTCAAAGCTTTAGCAAACTTTTTGCCTTGATCGCGAATTGGATCAAATCCAGCTGTAACAATTATAGTTGGAGGTAGGTTTGCTAAATCACTCTGATGCAATGGATTGGCCCATGGATGATCTACATTCTTGTTATTTGGAAATGTTGTATTTCTAAAAAAATCCATCGTTTCAAATGTCATTGGAAATACATCTGCACAAGTTTCAAGAGAGGGTTGATTTTCTAGGCTTGTTGTCACCCATGGATAAATTAAACATAGGGCCGCTGGTTGAATCTTACTCATATCTTTGAGCTCTCTTGCCATTGTTGCTGAA
This sequence comes from uncultured SAR86 cluster bacterium, assembly GCA_902559345.1. Lineage (GTDB taxonomy): Bacteria > Pseudomonadota > Gammaproteobacteria > Magnimaribacterales > D2472 > SAR86A. Next base: position 1,218 of record CACEHH010000001.1, read on the forward strand.
ATCATTCCTCCAGCACTATCTCCAACAAGCGCAACAGACTTAGGATCAATATTTAAAAAATTGGCATTTTTTTGAACATAGCTCCACAAGGCAAAAGCATCATCAATTGCAGCTGGAAAATTATTCTCAGGACATAAACGGTAATTAAGAGAAATTACTGTAGAAGAACATTTATCTGATAGCAACGAACAAAAATAATCATCTGTCTTATTATCCATAATCACAAATCCTCCTTGATGAAAAAATAGGATTGCTGAATTAGGCCCATGCTTGGATTCTTTTTTATATATTCTTATTTGCATTTCGCCATCAGGCCCTCTAATTACATCTTCTACAATCTTTATTCCTTTGATGTTAGGCAATGCAAAATTATCTAATAATTTTGATGCTTTCCTATAATCATTTGGTGAAACTAATTTTTTTGGATTCTCTTTGGAAGATAAATTTGAAATTATCTGAATATTTACATCTAGAGTATTTCCATCTATCTCTATTGGATTTCCTGCAAGGAAGCGCAAGACTCTTTTTGGCAAAATTCTTAATAGATCTATGATTAATTTCTGAAATTTCATTTAACTTACTATATTACTAGTATTTTTAATAAAATAACTTGGTTTATTGCGGTAAATAAAAATAGATTATGTGCTTTTTTTGATATATATTAAATATACACATATTTAAAAAAGAGGATTAAATTATGGATAATAGAGAAGTAACAGTAGGAAATTGGCTAGTAGTTTATATTTTGATGTGTATACCATTAGTAAATTTCATTATGCTATTAGTATGGGCATTTGGAAGCGGTGCACCTGCATCTCAATCAAATTGGGCTAAGGCAACTCTAATCTGGATGGTAATATTAACTATCTTATGGTTTGTCTTGATTGCTGGTATGGTTGCGTCATTAGCATAAAAACCTAATTTCTAAAAAACCCCTATTTTTAGGGGTTTTTTTATCTTTAAAAATTTTGATAAATGAACTTCAAATATATTACTAAAACTGCTATAGCCATTACAGCTTTAATTGGCTCCTTTAACTTAGAAAGTTTCACTGCTAGTAATAGTCCATTGCTACTGGTTCATAAAACACCTACATGCGGTTGTTGCAAGCAATGGATTAAGCATTTGGAAAAAAATGGATTTTCTATATCAACTAAAGATCATCAAAGTCTTCAAGAAATTAAGGAAAGTTATCAAATTAAATCTGAATACAGATCTTGTCATACCGGTGTATCAAAAGATGGTTATATTTTTGAAGGTCACATCCCAAGTAAATATATAACTCAATTTCTATCTGAAGAACATTCCAATGCAATTGGCTTGTCAGTTCCTGGAATGCCTCTAGGCTCACCTGGAATGGAGGTTGAAGGAAAATTTATGCCTTATGATGTCCTTATACTTTTTAAAGATGGAACAAGTAAGGTATATGCCGAAGTTAGAGAATAAGATTCTTGACAAAGATGCTATATTAAATATTTACACTTTTAGGAATTTATAATGAATATTACAGACAGATTGCCTGTTACTGTTTTGTCTGGTTTTTTGGGTGCTGGTAAAACAACAGTACTAAGTCATATATTAAATAACCGTCAAAATAAAAAAGTTGCGGTTATTGTTAACGATATGAGTGAAATTAATATTGATGCTTCGATGGTAAAAAATGAAGTATCTCTAAGTCACAGCGAAGAAAAATTAGTTGAAATGAGCAACGGATGTATTTGCTGTACTTTAAGAGAAGATCTGCTGTTAGAGGTAAATAAATTAGCTAAAGATAATAAATTTGATCATCTTGTAATTGAATCAACAGGAATTTCAGAACCTCTCCCCGTTGCAGAAACTTTTACCTTTGCTGATGAAAATGGTGTTTCTCTATCAGAAGTTGCCAAGCTTGATACTATGGTCACAGTTGTTGATGCTGTTAATTTTTTAAAAGATTATGAAGATGCTAAGTATCTTCAAGACACTGGTGAGTCATTGGGTGAAGATGATGAACGAAGTGTTGCAGATTTATTGGTTGATCAAATCGAATTTGCTGATGTAATTCTGATAAGCAAAACTGATCTAGTTAAAGCTGACGATATAACTAAGTTAAAAGCTATTCTCAAGAACCTTAATACTAATGCCCGAATATTGCCTATTACTATGGGTAAAGTGGAAATTGAAGAAGTGCTAGATACTGGCTTATTTGATTTTGAGAAAGCAAAAGAAGCTCCTGGATGGCTCAAAGAAATGCGTGGAGATCATACTCCTGAAACTGAAGAATATGGGATAAGTAGTTTTAGTTATGTTGCCCGTCGACCATTTCTTCCAGAAAAGTTTTTTAACTTTGTTCATGATACTCAAAAGTTTGGAAAATTAATAAGATCTAAGGGATATTTTTGGTTAGGTTCACGTCTTGAATATGCCGGACAATGGAGTCAAGCAGGTGGTATTGCTCGTTATGGTTTTGCAGGAATGTTTTGGAGATCTGTGCCAAAAAAAGACTGGCCAACAGATGAGGAGTCTTTAAAAACTATAAGAGAAAATTGGGTAGAACCATTTGGTGATATGCGACAAGAATTAGTTTTTATCGGACAAAATCTTGATAAAGAAGCTATGATTCAAGCTCTTGACGATTGTCTTGTCACTGAAGACGATATGCTTAAAGGTGAAGAATTTTGGACTTCATTGGAAGATCCTTTTCCTCCTTGGCAAGAAATTTAATAAGTGGTGGGCCCGGGAGGACTCGAACCTCCGACCAATGGATTATGAGTCCACTGCTCTAACCAACTGAGCTACAGGCCCAATGTTCATAAGAACAAAAGAGCGATAATTATATAAGAATTAATTTTTTAAGGAAGTCTTTAAATAAACCTGATAGGCTATTATCTTATTATGATTGATCTAAATGGTGTAACCCCTTTTGCAGAAGGTGGTAATAGAAGGTGTTTCGTTCATCCCAATAATCCTAATAGATGTCTAAAAGTTATTCATTCAGGATTGCTTCAAACGATAATGAAAAATAAACCATGGTATAAGAAATTAAGATCAGCAGAGAGTTTTGATGATAATCTAAGAGAAAGAGATGCCTATAATCAAAAAGCTCTAAGGAATGATAATTCTGAAACATGGAAGCATTTAGCGAAATGGTATGGAATGGTTGAAACGACTATTGGTGCTGCATCAGAAACTGAATTAATAAAGAATGAGAATTTAGTTGCTGAAACACTTGAAAGTTATTTATTTGCTAATGGGTTTACTGATGAAATAAAGCTATCTATAGAACAATTTCATGACTGGTTAAGAAAAAATCTAATTTTGACCAAAAATCTTATTCCTCATAATCTTGTTCTTAAAAGAGTGAATAACGACATAATTATAAAGATCGTAGATGGTCTTGGCTCTCAAGCTTTTATCCCATTGCCAGACTATTCTAATTTTTTTGCTAAAAGATATGTTGAAAGAAGAATTGAATTAATGATGAGTAGAATTAGATGGGATTTGTCAGGAAGGGTAGGAAATTGGAAATAATCAGCGCGCTATCCTAGTGATATTAATTAAACTTTAATATTTATCGCTTGTTCAAATGCTTTGTTTTGTTATTATTTAACATTAATTAAAAATAGAGGAGAAAAATTATGGCGAGTATGACGTTAAATATGAAAAATCCACAAACTGGTCAAGTTAAACAGGCCCCTGTTGGCTTTTCATGGACGGTATTCTTATGGGGAATGTTTCCACCATTTTTTAGAGGAGATATTAAGTATGGCTTTATAATTCTTTTTACAGCCTGGCTTGGTAGTACTCTTGTTTTTATGTTTATCTACAATAAGCTTTATTTAAGTGACCTTGTTGCTGCAGGTTATCAAAGCATAGATGGAGAAGATATGACAAATATTGCAGCATCAAAAGTCGGTATGGTAATACCAAGATTAGAAAACTAGAATAATCTAAGACTTAAATATTTTCGTAGAAATTTTATATAAGTAGTTAAGACTGATACAAGTCTTAACTACTTTTTTTATTCATCTAAAAAACTCTTTAAATGGCTTGACCTGCTTGGATGTCTTAATTTTCTTAAAGCTTTTGCTTCTATCTGCCTTATCCTTTCTCTAGTTACATCAAATTGCTTACCAACTTCTTCAAGGGTGTGGTCTGTATTCATTCCAATTCCAAATCTCATTCTTAATACCTTTGCTTCTCTAGCGGTAAGAGATGCGAGAACATCGTCTGTTGCAAAATGTAGACTTTCTTCAGTTGCATTTTCTAGAGGTGATTCAATTACAGTATCTTCAATAAAATCACCCAAGCTTGAATCTTCATCGTCTCCAATAGGAGTTTCAGTTGAGATTGGCTCTTTAGCAATCTTCAGAACTTTTCTAACTTTATCTTCAGGCATATCAAGTTCTTTACTTAATTCTTCAGGCGTGGGCTCTCTTCCCATTTCCTGCATCATTTGGCGAGATACTCTATTTAATTTATTTATAGTTTCAATCATATGCACCGGAATTCTGATGGTTCTAGCCTGGTCAGCTATAGATCTTGTTATCGCTTGTCTGATCCACCAAGTAGCATAAGTTGAAAACTTATACCCTCTTCTATATTCAAATTTGTCTACAGCTTTCATTAAGCCAATATTTCCCTCTTGGATTAAATCTAGAAATTGTAGTCCTCTATTTGTATATTTTTTTGCTATAGAAATAACTAGCCTAAGATTTGCCTCTACCATATCTTTCTTAGCACGACGCATTTTTGTTTCACCCATAGACATATTTCTATTTATTTCTTTAATTTCCTTAACGCTTAAGCCAATCTTATTTTCGAGTTCAATAATATCTTTTTGAGCTATTACTACATCCTTTTTAACTTTCTCTAAAAGATCTTTCTTGTACTTCTTTTGTTTCATTAAATTATCAACCCATCTCACCTTAGTAAGATTTTCTGGATATAAACTTAAGAAATCTTTTCTTGGTATTCTGGCATTTTTAACTAACTGGATTTGAATAAAATTTTCTTTTTCTCTAAGACTATTCAATCCATGTCTAGCAATTGCTGCTATATCATCAAACATCCTAGGGCTAAATTTTAAAAACTGAAAGATCTCTCCAAGTTTTTTAAATTCAATATTTGCTTCTTTAGAATGCCTGCCTTTCTTTTCAATAACTTTTGAAGTTTTATTAAATTGACGTTTTAAATTAGTCATCCTTCTTTGAACTTCTTTCATGTCAGGACCTGAAGAGGTTTCATCGTCAGATGATGAAGCAGCATCAGCTTCCTCTTTTGCTCTTTGAGTTCCTGGACCGGCTGAAGGAACTTCTTCCATTTCTTCTAAAAACCCTGTTAGAAAATCATTAATCTTTTTTTCTTCATCTTTAACAAGCTGCCAAAATAACAATACATACTCAACAGTCTTTGGATAATGAACGCTGGCGTTTAAAAGATCTCTCATACCTTCTTCTATTCTTTTTGCAATTTCTATTTCACCTTCACGAGTTAAGAGATCTACAGTTCCCATTTCTCTCATATACATTCGAACTGGGTCTGTTGTTCTTCCTGTCTCATTTTCAACAGCCGCGAGAGCTTCAGCAGCTTGCTCCAATGCAATATCATCTGAATTTTCTGATTCTGCCAACATTAATGTGTCGGCATCAGGTGCAGTTTCATGAACTTGTAGACCTAAATCATTAATCATCCCAATGATTTCATCAACTTGATCTGGATCGGATATATCATCTGGTAAATGATCATTAACATCTGAATATGTAAGATAGCCCTGTTCTCTACCTTTTTCGATTAGCTCAGCAATTCTTGAGCCTTTTTGATTTAATTTATCCACGGATTAGTCGTACCTCTAGTATATCCTTATATGTATGGATTGATCGGTAAAAATCAATCTATTTAGAACTTAAATTTCTTAATAAAAGTTCCTCTTCCAGCGACATTCTATCTTTTTTTAAGATAATTTGTTGTAATTCTCTTTTTTCTGAAGAGGTTAATTCATGCAGGCTATTCTTCTCTTTTAGAATTTCTTCTCTCTCAACATAGGTTTGCGAAATTAGTTCAATACAATCTTCTATCATAGATAAAGCATCTTCTTCCGAAAGCCTTATCTCAGAGACCAATGCCTCGCCAAAAACATTTTTAATTTTTTCATTATTAATTTTTTCTAAGATAATTGATGCGGGCGAATCAGGATGTTGAATATAAATATCTTTTATCTCATTCAAGAATGAAAACTTCGAATCTGGATTTATTAAATTAAATAATGTACTGCTAGCTAATTTTGGATATTGTATTAATGCCATAAATATTCCTAAAACTGATTTTTTCATTATTGATTTTGAATCAACAAATATCTTTTCTCTTTTAGGAGCATTGATATTTACTTTACTCTCATCCCCTTTTATTAATTTGGCAAAATCTAAATTACATACATTTGATGCTTCATTAATATAGGCTTGTTTTAAAGTTTCGTTAGAAATCGACTGTATTAAAGGTAATGCAAACTTTGCAGCTATAGTTCTGCCTTCTATTTTAGATAAATCATCCCTATTTTTTATAGTTTCAAAAAAATAGTCGGAAAGAGATTTTGAATTCTTAGCGATGCCATAAAATGCTTCTTTACCATTTTCTTTGATATAGCTATCTGGGTCTTCTCCTTCTTTTAGAAAAATAAAACTTATCCTAGTATCCTCTCGAAGTAACGACATTGAATTCTCGACAGTTCTCCATGAGGCTTTTTGGCCAGCCTCATCACCATCAAAAACAATATAGATTGTATTTGTGTAACTTAAAATTTTTCTTAATTGTTCTTGGGTAAATGCAGTTCCCGATGATGCAACTGCATTCTTAACGCCATGTTGGAAAAGGCTAATAACATCCATATAACCCTCAACTACAAAAATTGAATCAGGCCTTTTATTTGTTTGTCTTACTTCATATAAACCATATAACTCATATTTCTTTTTATAAGTCTTAGTCTCAGGCGAATTGAGATATTTAGCCTGATTTTCTTTATCTTTTAGCAATCTCCCTCCAAAAGCTATGCAATCGCCTTTGATATTTCTTATTGGGAACATTAATCTATCACGAAACCTATCATAAAGTTCCCCATTTTCATTAGCGCCAAAGAGTCCTGAATCATTTAACTCATCTATATTAAAATCTTTTGATAATTTTTCATGCAAGCTTGGCTTCTTTATATTTGAATATCCAAGATTAAAGAACTTAGCTGTTTCACCTGAAATGCCTCTATTTTTTAAATATGAAATTGTATTTTTTCCATTTTCTTCTTTTAATTGCGCATAAAAGATTTCTGCAGCTTTATTGTTTATGTTTGTAGACCTTTTAACTGAAGCGCTCTTTTCTTGTTTTGGAATTTCCATACCTACGTATGACGCTAATAATTCAACTGCTTCAACGAAATCTAAATTATCATGCTTCTTCAAGAAACTAATTGCATTACCTGTTTCTTTGCAAGTAAAGCAATGAAAAGTCCCAGTCTCTTCATAGATCTTCATAGATGCATTTTTTTCCTCTCCACCTTTATGAAAAGGGCATTTACACATGTAAGCACCGCCTCTTCTTTCAACCTGTCTTCGTTTTTGAATAACTTCAACAATGTTTACTGAACCTAATAAGCGTGCAATAAATTCTTCAGGTATATACATAATAACTATTATTATTTGGCATCATTCTCGAACCAGTTATCTATAAATATTTTGGCAGCATTGGCATCAACATTTTCTTGATTGTTATTTTTTAAAATTTCTCTTGCTTCAAAAGTAGTTAACCTTTCATCAACATATTCATATTTAGCTTCATACATAGATTTAAGTTTTTGATAAAATTTTTCTACTTTTTTCATTATCTCGCTATCTGTGCCATCCATATTTAAAGGCTTTCCAACTAAAATAAGATCTGGCTTCCATTCATCTAACAATATATTAATTTCATTCCAATTTACCATATTATTTTTGTTTAAAATTATCTGAAGTGGTGAAGATGTATTTGTTTCTGTTTGTCCCACTGCAACACCAATTTTTTTTATACCAAAATCAAAAGATAGAATTTGCATTTAGTTAGAAGAAAAATTCCAGTCTCTTATAATTTCAAGAATACTGTATTCATTAGACATATCTTTATTAAAAGGAGCGAAAGGTGCCGATTCTTTTAAGATGCTTATTGCCATGTCATCAATAAAAGAGTTACCAGAGGAAATAAGAACCTTTGAATTTATTAAATTTCCGTTCATATCTAATGTTGCCATAATCTGCACCCTTCCTTCAAAAATTCCTTCTTTACTTGCAATTATCTTGTCTCCCGTTGTTTCTATTTTCCTTTGCCATAAATTTAAATAAACTGCTTCTTCAGAAGTCACCACAGAATTTGCTTGAAGCTTTTTAACCTTAAAAGATTCAGAGGAATTCATAGAAGTTTCTATTTTACCCAATGTATTTGATGATATATCTTTTTTTGAATATTCAAGGTCTCCTAAAGACATATTAGTCATATAGTCCTGATTTGAGTTTGCAAATTTAACATTGATTATTGGTGATTCATTAAAGATTGGTAATTTGTAATATGTAGTTATAGAAATACCAAAGATTAAGAAAGTATGAATAAGTAATGAAATTATTAATGACTTATTAAACGTTAATGATCGTTTGCTTATATTTTGCTCTGGAGATGATGCTAAACTCATAGCCCCTTGAAATATTCGGTAATTGGGTTTATTCCTGTTTGATCAAGAATCTCTCGAGCGCAAGTTGGGCTAGTAATATTTATTTCAGTTAGGTATTCTCCAATAATATCTATACCAGCAAAATTTATACCGATCTTAACCAAATATTCTCCTATTTCCTCGCCAACTTTCCTTTGGAAGTCAGTAATATCCTTTGCAATACCCTTTCCTCCTGCAGCCAAATTACCTTTAAAGTTTCCATCTTGAGGTATTCGAGCTAATGTTTTTTCAAATGGTTTTCCATGAATAATTAATACCCTATGGTCTCCATCATATATATCTTCTATAAACTCCTGGCAAATGATCTGAGTTTTTTCTGAATTCGTCATTTCTTGTATGATGTTCAAGTTTTCTTCACTAAGTTCATTAAATTTATATATTGAAATGCCTCCCATTCCATCAAGCGGCTTCACAATGATAGTTTTATGTGATTCAAAAAACATCTTTATTTTTTCAATTTTTGAAGTTACTAAAGTTTGAGGAATATATTGACTAAAATGTAATGCAAAAATTTTTTCATTAAAATTTTTAATTGAATTTGGTGTATTAAAGATTTTTGCGCCTTGTTTTTCAGCAAGATCAAGCAAGTGAAGAGCATTAATATAATCTTCATCAACTGGAGGATCTTTTCTCATAAAGCATAATTTAAAATCTTTGATTTTAATATCTTCTTTTGAAATACCCTCAACCTGGGTTAATCCTGCAGAAATAATATTTCTTGAGCTTGTGTGAACAATATTATCTTTTATAAATAAATCATTAATTTCACATTGAAATACATTAAATTTATTCTTAATTGCTTCTTCAATCATTAGGATTGAAGTATCTTTTTTGATATTCAAATCTTTGTAAACATCTGTAATAAAAAGCACTTTATTCATAATTATGAAATTTTACCAAATTGATTTTTAATTAATGAAGAAATATAGATTGGTGCTGTTTCTGCTCTTAAAATATTTTGACCTAAATGTCTTTGTTTGGCATTTTTAATGCTTTTTAATTTAATTTCTGTCTCTGAAAAACCAGACTCTGGACCAGTAATAATTATTACAGATGATTTTTTATTAATTTCTTCTTGAATAAAATACTCTGATGCGTCTGTATCAAAAATAAATATATCACTTTTATCCTCTACTAAAGCAATTGCTTCATTTAAAGATTCAGATTCTTCAATAGAGGGAAGATGATTATTACCACATTGCTTTGAAACATTTATTACTATCTCATGAGATTTTTTTATAATCCTTTTAAGATCCTTTTTTGCAACGCTTTGATCAATTAGATCTGGTTTATAAATAATAAATTTATTAACTCCTATCTCAGCAAGTTTTTGGATCATAAAATTAAAATTATTTTTCTTAATAAGTGGAACAATAGTTGTGAGCAATCTTTTTGGCTTTAAGTCATGTTTAATATTATTAATTCTTTCTACCTCACAAGTCTTCTTTGAAAAATTAATAATCTTACAGCTTGCTGAATTACCATTTCCATCAAAAACCTCAATTATGCTCTCTTCTTTTAACCGAAGCGCCTTAATTAAATGATTTGACTGGGATTCATCTATTGCAAATCTCTTATTATGCCCAGATACAGATTTACAATATACTCTATGTATTCTCACAACATCATTATAGCTATAGCTGGAAAATAAATGACAGAGATTAAAATTATATTTGTAAGACATGGAGAAGCAGCAAGTGCTTATGGAGACCATGAGGATCCAGGTTTGAGTAAAAAAGGCCTATCACAATCAAATGACCTATTAAGAAATAATAAACTTCAAAATCTAGAACAATACACTTTCATATCAAGTCCTAAATTAAGAGCTATAGAAACGGCTGAACCTCTAGCAAGAAAATTTAATAAAGAAATACTGATTGATGATATTTTTATTGAAATTCCTTCAAAAGATATTCAAATAAATAAAAAACAACAGTGGCTTAAACAAATAGTAGATACAAAAATTAAAGATCTGCCTGAAAATGTAAAATTATGGGTTAATAATATTTTAAAAAGAACTTCTGGCATTCGTGAGCATTCAATAATTTTCACACACTTTATGGTTATGAATGCTCTCTTAGGCCAATTAACTAAATCTGAAAAGCTTTTATGTTTCTATCCTGACTATACTTCAATTTTAGAAATTGATGTTAAGGAAGGAAAAATTAAATCTTTCTCTAAAAAAAATGGTAAAAAAACATACATAAATCTTTAAAAAATCTATTGAGCAATTTTTAAACAACTGTAAACTTAGACCTCTTTGTTATAAAAATTAATTTTGAAAAAGAAAAAAAATTCATTTGATAGTTATTCAAAAAAGCCTCTTAAAGATGAGGTCCGAAAGGCTATGAATAGATATTTCACCCAACTTGATCAAAAAAATATCCCAATAGATGTTTATCAACTTGTTCTAAAAGAAGTCGAGCCACCTCTCTTAGAAAGCGTGATGAAATTTTGTAATGGAAATCAATCTAAAGCCGCAAAGGTTCTTGGTATTAATAGAACAACTTTAAGAACAAAGTTAAACAAATATAATATTAACTAATGACCATAATTAAACCTAAGACTGCTTTAATAAGCTTATCTGATAAATCAAATCTAGAAATAATCATTAATTTTCTTGTAGAGAAAAGTATAAAAATAATTTCAACTGGCGGTACTTTCAAATCCATTAAAGAAATTACTAGTGAAGTTATTGAAGTTTCAGAGTTTACTGGTTTTGAAGAAATGATGGATGGACGCGTAAAAACGCTTCATCCAAAAATACATGCTGGTATTTTGGCAAGAAGAGATTCTGATATGGAAACTATTAAAAAAAGAGGTTATGAGCCAATAGATTTAGTAATTGTTAATCTATATCCATTCAAAGAAACTATAAAGAATGATTGCTCTTTTCAGCAAGCTATTGAAAAAATAGATATAGGTGGTCCTACAATGATTAGAGCTGCTGCTAAAAACTTTAATGATGTAACTGTTATCGTTGATCCTAGTGATTACCAAAAAATTATTGACGAATGGAATGCCAATGATGGTATTTCATATAAATCTCGCAAGAAATTATCTCAAAAGGTATTTTCTATTATGGCTGACTATGATAAATCTATTTCTTTATATCTTAATCAAGAAGAGCCTAATTTAATTCATGATTATGAATTCAAAAAAAGTACTGCCTTAAGATATGGAGAAAACCCACATCAAAACGCCTCCTTATATACATTTAAAGGTTTAAATAATAAGAATATTGCCAATGCTGAAATACTTCAGGGTAAAGAGCTTTCATATAACAATATTGTCGATGCCGATGCTGCATGGGAATGTGTGAGGGAATTCAAAAAACCCTCATGTGTAATTGTTAAACATGCTAATCCGTGTGGAGTTGCAGAAAGTGACTCTATTTATAATGCATATGATCGCGCATTTAAAACTGATCCTACCTCAGCTTTCGGTGGCATTATAGCTTTCAATAATAAAGTTGATTTAGATACTGCAAAAGAGATAAATGCTCGGCAATTTGTTGAAGTTGTAATAGCGCCTGACTATCAAACAGAAGCTATTAAAGAATTCTCAAACAAAAAAAATGTAAGGATTTTAAAAGTTGATCTAGAACAAGATAACCCCTACCCAGGAACAATTAAGAAAGTATCTGGAGGCATTCTTATACAAGATGATGACTCAAAGAATGTAAGTATCAAAGAATTAAAATGCGTAACAAAAAGACAGCCAACAGAAGATGAATTGCAGGATTTAATGTTTGCATGGAAAGTAGCTAAATTTGTTAAAAGTAATGCTATTGTTTATGTAAGAGATAAACAAACAATTGGTATCGGTGCTGGTCAAATGAGTAGAGTTATAAGTGCGGAAATTGCTAATCTAAAAGCTAAAGAAGAAGGATTAGAAGTTAAGAATGCTGTTATGGCATCTGATGCATTTTTTCCCTTTAGAGACGGTATTGATAAAGCTGCATCTAGTGGAATAGCTGCAATAATACAGCCAGGCGGATCAATAAAAGATAAAGAGGTTGTAGCTGCTGCAGATGAACATAATATTGCTATGGTATATACGAGCATAAGGCATTTCAGGCATTAATGAATGTTTTAATAATAGGATCTGGGGGCAGAGAGCATGCATTAGCATGGAAATCTGCTCAAGATAATTCTGTTCAACATGTTTTTGTTTGTCCAGGTAATGCAGGAACACATCTTGAAAATAAAATTAGTAACATAAGCGTTAATTCAAAAGATTTTGAAGCTATTGAAAATTTTTGCGTCAGAGAAGATATAGGGCTTGTAATTATTGGTCCAGAACAGCCTTTAGTTATGGGGTTAGCTGATTATTTACAAAATAAGGGCATAAATACTTTCGGGCCTTCAAAAAGTGCTGCCCAGCTAGAGGGCTCTAAAACTTTTTCTAAGGATTTTTTTGTTAAGTACAACATTCCAACTGCTGGTTACAAATCCTTTGAAGATTTTAATATAGCACTCAACCATCTTGAAGAAATTAAATATCCTACTGTTGTGAAAGCAGACGGACTAGCTGCTGGAAAAGGCGTTATTATTTGCAAAAATAAAGATCAAGCTATTGAGGCTCTAAATAGCATATTTAAAGATAAAACATTTGGATCTGCAGGTAATAAAGTTGTTATTGAAGATTTTCTTGAAGGTGAAGAGGCATCTTTTATAGCTGTAGTAAGTAAAGACAAAATCATTCCTCTTGCTACAAGCCAAGATCACAAAGCTGTTGGTGATGGAGATGTTGGTTTAAATACAGGTGGCATGGGAGCTTACTCACCTGCTCCAATTGTAAACGAAGAAATACACCAAAAAATTCTTGATAAAGTAATGTTTCCAACTATGCAAGGCTTAATAGAAGAAGGTTCGCCATATCTTGGTTTTCTATATGCAGGGCTAATGATCAAAGATGGTGAAATAAAAGTTTTAGAATTTAATTGCAGATTCGGTGATCCAGAAACACAGCCAATACTCCTAAGACTTAACTCAAGCCTGGTTGAATTATGTATGGCAGCTATAAACAATAATCTTGATTCATATTCTATTGAATGGACTCAAAAACATTCATGTGGGGTTGTTATAGCTTCTGAAGGCTACCCTGAAACCTATAAATCAAATAAAGAAATTAATATTAATGAAAATAAAAATCAAGATGCAAAACTTTTTCATGCAGGCACTAAATATGAAAATGAAAAAATCATTACTGCTGGAGGAAGGGTCTTCTGTGCGACTGCTTTAGGAAATGATTTGAAAGAAGCTCAAGAAAACGCATATAATTTAGTTCAAAAAGTAGAATTTGAGGGTGCTTTTCATAGAAAAGATATAGGTTTTAAAGGAATTAAATGAGTATTTTTAATAACATTGTAAATGAATTTGATATTGCCTTAAAAACATTATCGGATAAAAAAATGGGTACAAAAAGAAAGTATCCGCCCGAACCAATCAAAAAAAATAAAGAACAGTTATCAAGAAGTGAAAAAGATCTTTCTATACAAATGATGAGAATTAATCATGCAGGCGAGGTTGCAGCCCAAGCGCTTTATCGCGGTCAAGCTTTTGTATGTAAGGATCCAAAAGTTAAAGAGCATTTGATACAAGCAGGAGATGAAGAAACAGATCATCTGGTTTGGTGTAAGAAAAGATTGGATGAACTTGAAGGTAAAAGTTCTCTTTTAAATCCTTTATGGTATGCAGGTTCATTTACCATTGGAGCTATTTTTGGCTCAATGGGGGAAAAAACAAGCCTCGGTTTTGTTGAAGAAACTGAAAAACAGGTTGTAAAACATCTTCAAAAACATTTAGATAAAGTTTCAACTAAAGACAAAGAAACAATCGAAATTTTAAAGACAATGCAAGCTGATGAAGATCTTCATGCAGGTCAAGCTAATGCCTCAGGTGCGGAAGAGCTTGAAACACCAACAAAAAAGATTATGGAGGTTACAGCAAAAATAATGACCTCTTCTAGTGCATATATATAATTATTTTTTTTAATGGATCAAGCCATTTCTAAGAAGCAAGACAACAACATGCGAAAAGTTGCATTAACTGCCTTAGCTGGAACAAGTATAGAGTGGTATGACTTTTTTCTATATGCAGCTGCAGCAGCATTAATTTTCCCAAAGGCTTTCTTTCCAGAAACCGACCCAACAATAGCTTTGTTACTTTCTTTTAGTTCTTTTGCTGTTGGATTCCTTGCTAGACCACTTGGAGGAATAATATTCGGTCATTTCGGTGACAAGATAGGGAGGAAAAAAACCTTAATAATAGCTTTAATGCTTATGGGCATTTCCTCAACTCTAATAGGACTATTGCCCACTTATGGGATTATAGGAATAACTGCTCCAATATTACTAACATTACTAAGATTTGCTCAAGGTTTAGCAATCGGTGGTCAATGGGGAGGAGCCATGCTTTTAGTTACTGAAAGTGCCCCTTCCAATCAGAGAGGATATTATGGAGCCTTTGCACAAGCCGGTGCTTTTATTGGAGTAATTCTTGCTAATCTTGCTTTAATAATTACAAGTGCTTCAGTTTCTGAAGAATTTTTTTATACGTGGGGTTGGAGGATTCCATTTCTTGCAAGCGTGGTTCTAATTTTAATTAGTATGTATATACAATTAAATCTTGAAGATACAAATGCTTTTAAAGAATTAGTTAGTAAAAAAGAGCTTCTAAAAGAAAAGGTTATTCAAAGATCGCCGATTATTGAAGCAGTAAGCAAGTACCCTAAGCGAATTATCCTTGCTGCAGGAGCATTTTTATCAGTTCAAGTTACTTTTTATATTTTAATAGCTTTTATGCTTAATTACGGTGTGGAAAGTACAAATATGAGCAAAGACGATATGCTTTCAGCTGTTTTGATAGGTTCAGCAATAGCAGTTCTATTACAATTTGTATTCTCATCCTACTCTGATAAGCATGGAAGAAAAGGGATATTTATGCTGGGTGCGATTCTCACAGGCATATGGGCTTTTGCTATTTTCCCTTTGGTAGACACAGGTAACTATTGGTTAATTGTTCTATCTATAACAATGGGATTAACATTTCTTGCAATGATGTATGGGCCTCAAGCAGCTTTTTTTACTGAATTATTTAGCACAGAAGTAAGGTATTCTGGGGCAACTTTAGGCTATCAATTTGGAGCAATTCTTGGGGGAGCCTTTGCCCCAATTATTGCAGTTATGCTATGGAAAAATTTTGGAATTTTCTGGGTATCTATTTACATAGCATGTGCAGCATTGCTTACTCTTGTATCTGTAATGGCGCTTACAGAAACATATAAATCTGATCTTAATAAATCGGATTAAACTATTTCCATTTAATATTGCATCCCATAGATGGAAATTGTTTATTAGATACTTCCTTATTTTCTAATATATTATTAATTGCATTTCTAAGATCTCCTCCAGATGGCTGAATATTAGATCCCGGTGATGATTCGTCCATCCTACCTCTATATACAAGTTTTAAATTTGTGTTAAATAAATAGAATTCTGGGGTGCATTCTGCTTTATATTT
Source organism: uncultured SAR86 cluster bacterium (assembly GCA_902559345.1). Classification (GTDB taxonomy): domain Bacteria; phylum Pseudomonadota; class Gammaproteobacteria; order Magnimaribacterales; family D2472; genus SAR86A. The sequence goes on from CACEHH010000001.1 coordinate 17,466, forward strand.
TTTTGCAACTTCTTGAGTTTCATCAAATAAATATGGAAATATTAAGTCTAGATCATTCCATAAACTTTTCATCATTTCAGGTCTGTCTTGAGGATAATTAACTATATCATTTGAACTAATTGCAACTATATTGATATCGTTTTCAAAATCATTGGCGAATCTTTTTATTTCCTTATGATAATGGATTACGTATGGACAATGATTGCAAATAAACATAATTAATGAGGGTTTTGAAGGATCTAAATGATTGTTAGAGAAATAATCTCCGGTTACCACATTAGGTAGATCAAATGAAATTAACTCTGTATTTAGGGGAAGCATTTTTGAATAAGTTAAAGACATTTAAATATTATATGCTCATTTGTTTCCATTTAACTGGAACGCCCTCTAGTTGATACCTATTGGATTCCTCTCTTAATTTTTCATACTCAGTTTTAGATGAATATACAGTTACTATTAGAGCATTCTCCTTATTTGCAGTAATTCTAAGCACCCTTCCCATTCTTTGAATTCTTTGTCTCTTTGAGGATGAAGCGCTTAAAATCATTGCACCATCAGCCTCTGGCATATCAAAACCTTCATCTAAAGCAGTACAGCTAACTAGAACATTTAATTTTCCTGATTTAAAAGCATCTAAATTTTCTTGTCTTTCGCCGTCATTAAGATCGGTATTGTATATACCAGATTTAAATCCTTTTTTATTTATAACTTTATTAAATTCTTTAGCTTGTTTTTTATTCTCTGTGAAAACAATCCAACTATCTCTCTTATATTTTTGTATTAGCTCTAAGCCGTATGGAATCCTATTTTTTGAATTTTTAACTAATCTTGCTCTATTAAAAATAAGCATCTTTAAGGGATAGTCATTCATATTGTTACCGCCAATAGTTGCTGCTCTTCTTTGAATACTTTTTGTAAATTTCTTATATTTATCTTCTTCTTCTGGAAGCAAAGCAGCATAACCATACAAAAGTTTAAAATTAACTATTACCTCGTCTTCCCTGGCATCAATGTAATCATAATCAAAAATAATATCCCCAAGTATCTTTTTTATGATGACATAAAAATTATCATCATAATCTCTTTCAGGTGTTGCAGATAAACCAAGAGTTGCATGCCATTTATTTGTTAACATCTCTCCTCTCTTTTCTGTACCGATTTTATGACACTCATCAACAATGAGTAGAGTTTCTTCTGCCTGAAGATTATCAAAAATATTTTTTAATGAATCAATAGTGGTAATGCAAACTTTTGTGATTGATTCAGTCTTTTCCCCTCCTCCATTTAAAGATATTTCTTTGTCTTTAAAGCTTTGAGAAAGATTCTCATACCACTGATCTAACAAAGCTATTGATGGAACAACAATCAGAACTGATTTATCAGGATTTTCTTCTAAATATTTATTTAAACAATGAATAGCAAAAAAGGTTTTACCGCCACCTGTTACAACTTTAATAATGCCTCTTTTTTTTGACCACCATAAAGGAAATGCTTTTTCTTGCCACTCTCTAAGCTTCAAGAAAAATCTCCTTTCATAAGACTCTCACCAATTAAAAAAGCATTAATATTATTAGCTACTAGCATATCAATATCCTTTTTATTTTTAATTCCTGACTCGGCGACAAAAATATTATTTTTTTTATAAAGATTTCTTAATCTAATTGAATTTTGAATATCAACTTCAAAAGTTTTTAGATTTCTATTATTTACGCCAATAATTGCATTTGAAAATAACTCTACTCTAAAGAGTTCTTTTTCGTTATGCACTTCAATTAAGTAATCTAATTTTAATGTCTCAGCTAAATCTGAAAATTCTCTTAATTGTTTATCATTTAAAACACTTGCTATTAAAAGTATGCAATCAGCTCCTATCAATTTAGATTCATATATTTGATATGCATCGACTATAAAATCTTTTCTTAGTATTGGAAGGCTTGTTATCTTTTTTATATCTTTTAAATATTCAATACTGCCAAGAAAATAATCCTCCTCAGTAAGTATTGAAAGCGCAGATGCCCCAAATTCTTCATATTCCTTCGCTTTTTTTAAAGGATCAAAGTCTTCGGCAATTATTCCAGCACTTGGTGAAGCTTTCTTTATTTCTGCAATAATTGCATGCTCTTTATCTATCAAACTATTTTTAAATGAGTTTTGCAAAAAATTGGAAGATTCTATTTCTATTTTTATTTTATCCAAAGGAAGTTCAGTCTTCCGTTTGACTAATTTTGACTTAGTGTTATCTATAATTTCATCAAGAATACTCATATGTTATTTGATACCCTTACATATTCAGCTAGTTTATTAGATGCCATACCATTGTTCATTAGTTCAAAAGCTAGCTCAACTCCATCGTTTATAGATTCAACAATTCTCGCGATATATAACGCAGCGCCACTGTTCATTGCAATCATATCTTGAACTGCTGACTTTTCTCCTTCAAAAGCTTCTTTAACCATCATCAGACTTTGTTGAGGTGAATTGGCATAGATTTTCTCAAAAGAAGCCAAACTTATACCAAATTGTTTTGGAGAAATTTTATATTCTGTAATTTTATGATCTTTTAGCTCAGCAATAGTTGTTTCACTTGTTATTGTTATTTCATCAAGTCCATCATCTCCATGAACGATAAGCACGTGCTCCATATCTAAATTTTTAGACACTTGTGCAAAAGTTTTTAATAAGCTCATATCATATACTCCTATAACCTGTCTTTTTGCATTGCATGGATTTGTATGAGGTCCTAATAAATTAAAAATTGTCTTTTGGGCTATTTTCTGCCTTGCGGGCATGACATGCTTCATTGCTTGATGGTGAAGTGGTGCAAATAAAAATACAAAACCTATTTGATTAAATATCGTAATTAGTTTTTCTCTATCATGATTGATATCTGCCCCTACTTCAATTAAAAAATCTGCACTGCCTGATTTACTGGAAATTGCTTTATTCCCATGTTTGGTAATTTTGGCCCCTCCAGCTGCAGCTACAAATGAAGATGCAGTTGAGCAATTAAAAGTATGAATGCCGGTACCTCCAGTACCACAGGTGTCTATATGACTTCCATCACCAATATCAAAGTTTAATGACTTCTCTTTCATAACTGAAGCAGCAGCAGTTATTTCATCTTCAGAAATACCCTTTTTATTTAATCCTAAAAGAAATAATTCTATCTCTGACTGATCAATTTGTCCTGTCATAACCATTTGAATGGCCGACTTCATTTCATCAAAACTTAAATCATTATTTTCATTAATTTTTAATAAATATTCTTTCATTATTTTTCTAAAAAATTTTTAATTAGTTTTTTCCCATCGATCGTTTCAATAGATTCTGGATGAAATTGAACGCCATATATTGGCCTTTCTTTATGCTCAATAGCCATAATTACATTTGGATCTTCTTCTAAAGTAGCTGTGACCTTTAATTCCTCTGGCATTGAACTTATATCAACAATTAAACTATGGTATCTAACAACATTATAAGGAGAATGAATCCCTTTAAATAAACCATCTTGAGAATGTTTTACTTTTGATATTTTTCCATGGAATATTTCAGGAGCTTTGATAATATTACAACCAAATGCGGCGCCTATTGCTTGATGCCCAAGACAAACACCTAAAACTGGAACTCTTGAAGCTTTTATTAATTCAATAGATATTCCAGCTTCCTTTGGGGTACAAGGCCCAGGAGAAATAACAATTTTTTCAGGATCTAAATTAAGAACTTGATCAACAGTGATCTGATCATTTCTAGTAACTTTTACTTCTTTATTTAGCTCACCAATATAATGAACTAGGTTATAGGTAAAACTATCATAATTATCAATAACAAGAATCATAGAATCATCTCCATGGCATCTAAAAAGACTTTTGATTTTTGTTTACATTCTAACCATTCACTCTCGGGGTCAGAGTCAGCAACTATCCCTGCTCCAGCACCAACATGAATAAGCCCATCTTTAATTACAGCAGTCCTAATAGCAATAGCAGTATCTATGTTCCCATTCCATGTTACATAACCTATTGCACCTCCGTATATACCTCTTGAACTTGGTTCTAATTCATTAATTATCTCCATTGCTCTTATTTTTGGAGCGCCAGAAAGCGTTCCTGCTGGAAGGGATGCTTTAAGCGCATCAATAAAATTTTTGTCTTTAGATAATTTTCCAACTACATTAGAAACAATATGCATCACATGTGAGTACTTTTCTATAACCATTTTTTCAGTTACTTTGACAGAGCCTATCTTTGCAATTTTTCCAACATCATTTCTGCCAAGATCTATTAACATTAAGTGTTCAGATATCTCCTTAGGATCACTCAATAAGTCTTGTTGATTTAAAAGATCTTCTTTTTCATTTTTACCTCTTTTCCTTGTTCCAGCTATTGGCCTGAGGGTAATATCTCCACCCTCAACTCTCACTAATATTTCTGGGGAAGATCCAACTATGTTACATTCATCAAGATTCAAATAATACATATAAGGCGATGGATTAAGATGTCTTAAAGCTGAGTATAATTTAAATGCATCTCCTAAGAATGATGTATAAAAATCTTGTCCAAGCACAACCTGCATCACATCACCTTCCTTAATATATTTTTTTACTTTGTTTACAGCGGCAATGAATTCCTCCTTAGTAAAATTTGATTCAAAAGAGATCTTCCCAGATATTGATTGATATTTCATTTCATTAATTTCTGCTTCTGAATCTATACACTCTTCAATTTCCTTTAGCTTTGCATTTGCTTCTTCGAATGAAGTTTTTGCTGGGTCTGAATTATAAATTGCAAAAGTTTTCCTATTGAAATTATCGTAAACTATTATGCTTTCGGATTTAACTAAGTATATATCTGGCATGTGCTCTTTAAACTTTGATTCTTTTGGCCTCAAAGAAGCTATTTTTTTTTCAGCATACTTAGAGCTTTCATATGCAAAAAATCCAACATAACCTCCAAAGAATCTTGGAAAATTATCTTGCTCTGGAGCTTTATATTTGCTGATAAGTTTATTTAGATCCTTAAAGGGGTCATCAGTCTCATAAGATTGAATTTGATTGCCATTCTTAATCTCAAAGTTATTACCAGATATTTTTATAGTATCATTACATTTCAATCCTATAATTGAGTATTGTGCCCACTTTTCTCCACCTTCAATAGATTCAAATAAAAAAGTATTTCTTTTATCCTTGATTCTTGAATATAAAATAATTGGAGAATCAGAATCTGAATTAATTTCTTTAATTAGAGGGACGATATTAAATCCTTCTAATTTTAATTCATCATATTCTTGTTTAGTAATCACTCTTAATAATTCCTTTAATATCTATTACATCGCCTGTTTTTATGTTTTGTTTCTTAAACCAATTCTTATTTACTTCCAAAGCATATTTAACAGGTATTTTTGAACAAACTGATTTTTTTGAAAAAGGAACCATATCATGGATACCAATAATCTCTCCATTATCTGCAATATATGCAACACTTAAAGGAATGAAAGTATCCTTCATCCACATACATTGTTTCTTCTTATATTCCCAAATAAAGAACATTCCAAATTCATCTGAAATAGATGGAATATACATTAAACCCTTTTTTCTGTCTTCAAAATTAGATGCAATTTCTATTTTAGGAAGTAATTCTTTTATATCTATTTTTTCAGAAGATTCTAGTTCAAATACTAAGAATAATAGAAATAAATATTTAAACGATTTTTGAACGAAGCTCAGATATAGTTTGCTCATAATTTTCTGTATTAAAAATTGCCGAGCCAGCTACGAAAGTATCGGCACCAGCTTTTGAAGCAAGGCCAATGGTCTCTTTATTAATTCCTCCATCAACCTCGAGACGTATATCTTTACCAGATTCGTCTATCATCTTTCTTACATGAGTAATTTTATCTAAAGAGCTATTAATAAAAGATTGACCTCCAAATCCTGGATTAACGCTCATTATTAAAACAAGATCTATATCATCTAGAACACTTTCTAAAGGACTTAATGAAGTGGCCGGATTAAAAACAAGCCCTGCCTTACAACCTTTATCCTTAATAGCATGAATTGATCGATGAATATGTTTTGATGCTTCAGGGTGAAAACTTACTAAATCTGCTCCAGCTTCGATAAAACTTTGTGCAAGTTCATCAACTGGGTCAATCATCAAATGGACATCTATAAATTCTTTTATTCCAAAGTCTCTTAATGCCTTGCATACCATAGGTCCGATAGTTAGATTTGGAACATAGTGATTATCCATTACATCAAAATGAACCCAATCTGCTCCAGCATCTAGTACATTTCTTACCTCATCTCCCAATCTTGCAAAATCAGATGCTAGAATTGAAGGGGCTATTATATGTTTTTGGTCACTCATAACTTAATCTTGGTCATTATATACAGTATTAGCAAGTTTTAAACGTTCAGGTGTTCCTACATCTAACCAGAGTTCAGAAGAAATCTGACCTGTTACAACACTCCTACTGATATATTTAGGAAGAACAGTGTTCCAAATATTAAAAGAATCATTTTTAAAAGAATTTTCTATAAAAATTTCTGGATTAATTACTGAAATCCCACTCCATGTTAAAGTATTTGAATCTGAATTTATTTCAATAATATCTTTAACTAAATTGAAGTCTCCATCTAAATTATGTTCTGGATTTGGAACGCCTACTAGATGAGCAGCTTCAACATCTTGAGGTAAGTTATTCAGGTCGATCTTGTGAAATATATCTGCGTTTATTAACATAAAACTTTTATTACCTAATAAAGGTAGTGCTTTTAGAACTCCCCCACCAGTCCCAAGAGGTTTTTTCTCAAATGAAAATGAAATGTTTTCTTTTGGAAATATTTCATCAATATGTTCCTTTATCTGATCTCCGAGATAGGAAACATTTATTATTATTTCTGAAAAACCATTTTCAATTAATAGCTGAATATTTCTTTGAATTAGAGTGAAATTTCCAACTTTTAGTAAAGGTTTTGGAATATTTTCTGTAATGGGTAAAAGTCTTTTACCAAAACCAGCAGCTAAAATCATTGCTTTCATATTTGAGAAATCCTTTCTAAAAGAATAGGCTGAACTTTATGTACAATGTTTTCTTTTATATCTTCTTCAGGAATCATAGAAACAAGATTTTGAAAAATCATTGGCAAATCTTTTAATCTATATGATCTTCCATGAAGTAAGTATAGATTTGCTAAAGTGCCAAGAATTCGCATATTTCTTTGTAAGCAACCATATCTTAAAAATTCAAATAATTCTTCTTCTGTAAAAATTATATCGTTTTTCCAATTAAGACTGTTTGAGTAATATTTTAATAAGCTTTTGATGTTGTTTTGATCTGAATGATAATAATGATCAATTAATAGGCCGGCCATATCAATACCTATAGGTCCTTTTTTCATGTCTTGGTAATCAATTGCTGTTATTGTTTTATATTTGTTTAAAATAAGATTTCGTCTTTCGAAGTCAAAATGACAATTTGTCCATGGATGTATTTTTAGTTTATCTATGGTCAAAGAAATAAGGTAATCAATTAAACTATCAATCTTAATATTCAAAAAATCTTTCAGAAAGACATCTTTACAAAGATTCATCTGATTTACTAAATCACTATATTTAAACTCCTTAATGTTTTTTATATCAGCATTTTGAATTTGAACTAATAAGTCTATGGATTTTTTAAGTAATTCTTCTTTATTTGCCTCATTCAAAATTGTTAATAAATCATCATTCCCAAGATCTTCTTGAAGGGTAACTCCTAGCTCATAATTATGATGAATAATATTTACAGCTTTTATATCATTGCTTTTCAAGCTTTCAGATATATTTATGAAATTTGAATGATCCCCAATATCAGGGTCTAAATAGCATAGTACAAAAGATTCTTTTTTATTACCTACCCGCCAATATTCTCTTCCACTGGCTTCATTCTTTAAAGGGGAGGCATAATCAGCATTAAAATCACAAAGGCTACTTAATCTTATTGCTTCTATTTCTATCAAATTAGCTATTTTTTACCTCATCAGGTATTGGTGTGTCCTCAGGAACAAAGAAATCTGGCATTAATTCATTAAAAGGTACGGATGCGTATTTAGTGAAATCTTTTACTCCTGCCGCATGAAGAACTAGATCATCAATGCAAAAGTTACCAGTAAACTCCTTTGAGTCTTTTGTTAATATCTCATATGCGGAATCAGCCATTATCTCTACATTTCTTGAAAGTTTCATTATTTCATCGCCACCAAGATGGTTTTGAACTGCAGCAGTTGCAATAGCAGTTCTTGGCCATAATGCATTCACTGCTATACCAAACTCTTTGAATTCTTCAGCCATTCCTAAAACACACATACTCATTGTGTATTTAGCCATTGTGTATGCAACTGTTCCTGCAAACCATTTGGGTTCCATGTCCAAAGGAGGCGATAAATTAAGAATATGTGGATTAGATGATTTCTTTAAATGAGGTAAGCAAAACTTACTCACCATGTAAGTACCTCTTCCGTTTATTTGATGCATTAAGTCATATCTTTTCATCTCAGTATCTGTAACATTTGTTAATTGAATTGCTGAAGCATTATTGATACAAATATCTATACCTCCAAAATGCTCTACTGACTTATTTATTGCATCTCTTACGTTATCTTCACTCCTAATGTCACAAATAATAGGCAGTGCCTCTCCACCAGCTTCTATAATTTCTTCAGCTGCTGTATATATTGTTCCTGGTAATTTAGGATGAGGATCAGCTGTTTTTGCAGCAACAACTATTTTTGCCCCATCAATAGCAGCTTTTTTTGCCATTGCAAGGCCAATACCTCTACTCCCACCAGATATAAAAATTACTTTATCTTTTAAGCTCATCTTGTTACCTCTTTTGTTTAAAACTTTTCCATATATGGACGTAAGTCTAGTTCATGTGTCCATGCACTTCGATTTTGAGTATGCACAAACCAATATGCATCTGCAATTGATTTAGGCTGAAGAATACCATCTTGTTCTTTGAGGGCATATATATCTGGAAAGTTTTCTTTAATAAATGATGTATCAATTGCTCCATCGATTACAAAATGTGCAACATGAATACCTTCTGGTCCTAATTCTCTTGCCATGCTTTGACTAACTGCTCTAAGAGCAAATTTAGCGCTTGAAAAAGCAGAAAAACCCGAACTTCCTCTCATAGAGGCAGTTGCACCAGTAAAAAATATAGAGCCCTCTTTTCTTTTCTTCATATATTTAGCGGCTTCTCTACCTGTTAAAAATCCTGCATAAGCTGCCATTTCCCAAACCTTTTTAAAAACTCTTGATGTTGTCTCTTCAATAGGAAAATAAACATTTGCACCAGGGTTAAATATCACAACATCTATTGGCGCAATATTTTCTTCAACTTCTTTAAATAAGTCTTTCATTGCGTCCTCATCTCTAGCATCAACACCAAACCCTTTAGCGCAACCTCCTAAATTATTAATTTCTTCAGCTAAATTATTAACTTTATCTATACTTCTTGGTCTTCTAACAGGACAGACTTTATAACCATGCTCAGCAAATTTTTTTGATAAAGCAGTCCCAGTAGCATCCCCGGCCCCAATAATAATTGCTGAATATTTTGAAAAATCTTTCATATCAGTGTTTAATTGCTCTACTTTACAAAATTGTTAATACAAATGATAGTAGACTTTATTTTTGACGTAGCAAGCCCAAATACTTATTTTGCACATAAGTTAATTCCTGGTTTTGAAAAAAGGACCGGAACAAAGTTTAAATATATACCATGTTTGCTAGGTGGAATTCATAAACTTTCAAATAATCAACCGCCTTTTATTGCATATGCAGACTGTAAAAATAAAAGCGCTTATCAGATGATTGAAGTAGAGCGTTTTGTAAAACAACATAAATTAACTAAATATAAATTTAACTCGCATTTTCCTCCTGTAACTATTCAAGTTCAAAGAGGAGCAATTGCTGCTCAAGAGCTCAATATCTTTAATGAATATTTCGAATGCGTTATTTCTGCAATGTGGGAAAATAATAAGAACATATCAGATATCAATATTCTTCAAGAGGTTCTTGAAGAAAAAAGCTTTGATGTTAATTCAATAATGAAAATTATTACATCTCAAGACTGCAAAGATAAGTTAATTGCTAATACTGATAATGCTGTTTCACGTGGAGCTTTTGGTGCTCCTACTTTCTTTTTTGATGATCAAATTTTCTTTGGTAAAGATCACCTTTATCAATTAGAAGAATATATAAATTCAAAAAAATAATAGAACTTTTTAAAAGATACGCTTTCAAACCTTTGAGGTATAAAATATAAATATGTCCGTTGGAAGAAAAAAAATATTTTTAATTATGATCCTAGTTTTTCAAGGATACGTAAATAGCGACTTAATTAAGGACGGTGTTCTAACTGAAAATAAAACAAATAATAATATGTGTCTAATTTACCAGCCATATCTTGGGGTTGTTGAAAGTATTGAAGGCATCGATATTAAATCAGAAAAATTTGAGATAACTGATGATGATGTTCTTTTGCTTCAAGGTGATGTTGATATTGATTTCCCAGATGGAATTCTTAAATCTAACAAAGTTAAATTAGATAGAACTAATGGATTACTCCAATTTAAAGGTGATAGCAATTTATTCCTTGAAGATTATTTTTTTAGATCTAACAAAGGCTCTTTTGATAAAGATGAGCAAGCTATAGAGCTATATAATGGGAAAGCCTTTTTTAATGATAGAAATCTTATTTTGAATTTTGAAAGTCTCAAGGGCAGTTTAAAAAATAAAATCATTCTAAACCAAGTCTCAATGACTTCTTGTGCTGATACAAAAAATGGATGGGAATTTATTGCTGAAAATATTGAATTGAATGATAAATCTAAAAGAGGATATGCAAAAAATGTAAAGATAAAAGTTCTAAATAAAACCATAGCAAAGCTTCCCTTAGTCCCTTTTGCAACTTCTGATCAAAGAATGACTGGCTTTTTAGAGCCTTCAATATCTTATTCTTCAGATGGATTAGATTTTATGATCCCCTACTACAAAGTACTATCAGACAAGTCTGATATCACTTTAGCTCCTAGAAACATTTCTGAACGTGGATTCGGATTTGAGGGTAATTATAGAAGATTGCATGGTGATGAAAAAAATCTTAGTAACTTTGATTTTATTTATTTCAATAAAGATAAAGATTATAACGAGCTATACCCGAACAAGGCTAATAACAGGTGGGCATTTAGCCTTAATGATTCATACGGTAAAGATAATAAATTTTGGATAAATATTGATTGGGCAAAAGCTTCTGATAGTCTTGTTCTTAGGGACATCTCAGGTGATATTACTTCTATAGGCAGTCAAAGAGCTCAAAACTTAAGACAGAATATTTCAATTAATGGCGTCGTTGGAAATCTTGGTATTAAGGTTGAGCATCAAGGATTTCAAACATTGAATCCAATTCTTACAAATGGTTATAGAAAAATGCCCTCCTTAGAGTTTCAATTCTTTAAAGATTTTAAGAATTTCACTGTACATGAGCAATTAAATATCTCTTATTTTAAAGCTGATAATATTCATGGTTTTTATGGTTACCAAGAAAAAAATAATAAATTTCTTTATTCAATAGCTGATCCAGCTGAAGGTTCAAGAGTTTTCTCAAACTTTAAAATTACTAACCACACAAATTTAAATGGTTTGAATATTTCTTCATCATTAGGATTTAAAAGCATTAATTATAATTTAGACGATAAAACAATAAATACAAATTCAGTAAATGTTCCAAGTTTTAGATTGGATATAAATACTCTCTTTTACAAACAAGACAAAATGGCTGTTCATTTATTAAAACCCAGGCTGGTATTCGGATATGTTGGATATGAAAAACAAGACATGAATCCTGTTTTTGATACTCACAGCCTTTCAATGATGAATCAGCTATTTAATACTGATAGATTTACCGGCATGGATAGAATAGGAGATCAAACATTTTATACCCTAAACCTTGAATATAAAAAACGTGAAATGAGTATGGATAAAATATCAATTAATATTTCTAAAAAGTTTTATCTAGAAGATAGGAAGGTTTTGATCAATAGCATGGACATGCCTCAAATGAATATGCCGATGACAGATATGACAATGATGGATATGGGTATGTCTGGCATGATGAGTGATATGGATGAGGGCCCATTAATGATAATGGGGAAATGGATGCCAGATATGAATACAATGATCATGACATATGGTAGTTATGTAAAAGATCTTAAGAAATTTCCTATGGCAGGATTAACTGTTAAGAAGAAATTTGAAGTTGGTACTTTTGGTTATGCAAAAAGATATAAGAAAATGTCCGGTGATTTTAATACTGTATTAGATTATTCAGAAATTTCTGCTGACTTTGAGATTAGAAATAATCTAAGTGTAATTGCTAAATTAAAAAGAGATGATGATTCGGATTCTAAAATTGAATCTATATTAGGCTTAGGTTATGAGAATTGTTGTTTTGTTTTTAGATTAACAGCTTCTGACAAAAACCTATCAAAGTATCTTCCAGATATTGAATCAGATTCTTATATGTATCTTAATGATGCATGGGATAATATAATAAGAATTGAAAACAAGAGTAGGGTTAATTTTCAGTTTGAGTTTAAAGGCTTAAACTCCTCTTTTGAGAAAATTAATAGATTGATGAATAACTCTATTTTTAACTATTAAATTATATGAATAAATCTCTTATTACAATATCGATCTTAATTTCTTCCTTATCTTATGCAAAGGTTGAGGTGCTAGATAGAATTGCAATTATTGTTGATGACGGTGTAGTCATGGAGTCCCAAATCCAATCTACTATTGATGAGGTTATAGACAGGTACGAAGATCAAAATCTTGAAAAACCACCTCAAGATATTTTGGAAGAGCAGGTTAAAGAAAAGCTGATAATTGAAGAGCTTCAGTTACAAATGGCGGATAGAGCTGGTATTAAAATAAGTGATGCTGAGCTAAACCTTACAATGAGTAGACTTGCATCTAATAATGGAATGGCTTTAGAAGAATTCATTCAGTTCATTGAAAATAATGGTGATTCATACGAAGAATTAAGAGAACAGATGCGCAGAGAAATGAGAATTCAAAGAATTCAAAGAGGCAGAGTAAATTCAAGTATTGATATAACTGAAAAAGAGTTTGAAGCCTTTTTAGCAACAGATGAAAGTCTAAAATTATTAGAGCCTGAAATATTAGTGAGACAAATATTGGTTAAAGATATTTTGTTGGCAAAAGAAACTATTGATGAAATTAATGGTGGAGCCGATTTCGGAGAAATTGCTAAGAGAGTTTCTATTAGCTCAAATGCTTCCACTGGGGGCCTTATGAATTGGAGAAAAATAATTGATATGCCTGAATTATTTGAAAAAGCTTTAGAAAAAAAATCGATTGGTTTTATCTCAGAGCCACTGGAAAGTGGATCAGGATTTCATATATTAAAGCTTGAGGATAAAAGAGGAGAGTTTGTAAAATTTGAGGACCAATGGCAATCGCGACATATTCTCTTAATTCCCTCAGCAATAAGAAATGAAAAAGAAACAGAAAAACAACTTAATGAAATAAGACAAAGAATTATAGATGGTGATGATTTTGGGTCCCTTGCAGATGAATTTTCTGAAGATCCTGGATCAGCAAAACAAGGTGGTGATTTAGGATGGCTAGGCTTGGGTGTTCTAGCAACTGAATTCGAAAATATCATGCTTGAAACAAGCATTGGCAATCTATCGCAGGTGTTTCAAACTGAATTTGGTTTTCATTTTCTTGAGGTTTTAGGAAAAAGAAGCCATGAGCTAACTGATGAGTTAATAAAAGATAGAGCATATTCTATTCTTTATGCAAGAAAATTTGATGAAGAACTCGAAAATACTCTAAGATCAATGAGAGCAGAAGCATTCGTTGAATTTAAAGATCTAGATTGAAAAAAATAATTTACTCCCCTGGGGAACCTGCAGGCATTGGACCAGATCTAATTATTAAATTAGCTACATCAAAATCATGGGAAGCTTTTAAAATACCTATTGTTACGATTGGCGATCCTGATCTATTTTTAGATAGAGCTAAATTATTAAAAAAAAGAGTTGGCATTATTGAAATAAATAATATTCAAAAAGCAAAAAAAAATAAGTCAGGCTCTATTCAATTAATTAAAGTTTCAAAATGTAAAAGTACGTCTGCTGGAAAGATTTTGAAATCGAATGCTAAATATGTTTTAGATAATTTGAATTATGCGATTAAAGAAACGATTATTAATAAAAAAACAGCTCTCGTTACTGGCCCTTTAAATAAAGAAGCATTGATTTCAATTGAAAAAAAATTTACTGGGCATACTGAATATATTCAAAAAATTACAAAAAGTAATGATGTGCTAATGATGCTTGCATCAAATAAATTAAAGGTTGCATTGGCCACAACTCATATTCCTCTAAAGAAAGTTGCAACAAACATTACAAAAAATTTGATAATAAATAAGATAAAAATTCTTAATAATGATCTTAAAACTAAATTTAATATTAAAAAACCAAATATAAAAATTTTAGGTTTGAATCCTCATGCAGGAGAAAATGGAAAGATTGGCAAGGAAGAGTTAGACCATATTAAGCCTGCTGTTTCTGAATTAAGAAGAAGTAAGATTAATGTCTCAATGCCTATTTCAGCAGATACTGCTTTCTCACAAAAAATCTTAAAAGAAACTGATGCATATCTTGGCATGTACCATGATCAAGTCTTGCCAGTTCTAAAGACACTTAGTTTTGGTAATTCAATCAATATAACACTTGGTGTTCCAATAATTAGAACGTCCGTTGATCATGGGGTTGCATTGGATATTGCTGGAACAAATAAATCTGATGTATCTTCTCTTTCTCTTGCGATAAAAACTGCAAAAAAACTAATCTAATGAGTGTTAGGGATATTAGAAGAAAGTATGGGCAAAATTATTTAAAGGATCCTGCTGTTTTATTTGAAATGGGTGAAGCAATTTCACCAAATACTTTTGATACTTTCATCGAGATTGGTCCAGGCCTTGGAGCTCTTACTAATCAAGTAAATAAAGAAAATGTAAATATTATTGGCATAGATATAGATGAAGATAACATTGAAGTCCTTAAAAGCAAGTTTAAGGGTCCAGCTAATTTTCAATTCATAAATGCAGATATTTTGAAATTTAATCTAGAAGATTCTGGAACTTCCCTAAGAATAATTGGCAACCTACCCTACAATATCTCTACTCAAATAATATTAAATTATGTAGATAGCTATAAAAAAATTATAGATATGCATTTTTTAGTTCAAAAAGAAGTTGCGCAAAAAATTGCAGGCAAGGTTTCAACAAAAGACTGGGGCAAGCTCGCCATTAAGATTTCTGCATTCTTTGAAATCGAAATTTTATTCGATGTTCCTCGCGAGGCATTTGATATCAAACCAAAAGTAAATTCTACTTTTATAAGACTCCTTCCAAAAAAAGATTTAAGCTATAACCTATCTATTAAAAATAATCTTTATAAAATAATTGATTTAGCATTTTCCTCAAGAAGGAAAACAATTAAAAATAATTTAAAGAGTCTCGATATTGACTGGAATAAAATAAATATAAATTCATCAAAAAGATCAGAAGAAATTTCCCTCAAGGACTATATAAACATTGCAAAGGACTATTCTGCTTAATGGCTCATTATGTTATTGGCGATGTCCAAGGTTGTTATGATGAGCTAAGTTTGTTGTGTAAAAAAATAAGGTTTAATCCTAATAAAGATCGATTAATTTTTGCAGGTGACTTAATTAATAGAGGTCCAAAATCGAAAGAAGTCTTAGATTTTTGTCTTAAATATAAACATTCAATTAAGAGTGTTTTGGGTAATCACGATTTCTATTTACTTTATCTTATAGAACATAAAAAAAAGAATAAGCCTCTTAATAATATTCTCAATGCAAAGAATATTAATAAAATCCATAAATGGTTGAAGAATTGCCCTCTTGTTCTAAGAATTAAGATAAAACAAACTAAAGAAACATTTTGGATTACTCATGCTGGAATACCTTTCATTTGGAGTCTTGATAAAGCAAGAGAGTTATCAGATGAAATAAAAGTTGTCATGAAAAAAGATTCTTATAACGTCCTAGAAAATATGTGGGGCGACAAACCAATACTTTGGAAAGATGATTTGAAAGGTTATAAAAGATATAGAACAATAATTAATTACCTAACTAGAATGCGTTATCTGGATAAAAGAGGAGCTTTAAAACTTAGGAAAAAAGACTTAAAGCAAGAAAATAATCACATACCTTGGTTCAAACAAACTCACCCAAACTTAAAAGATAAGGAAAATATTATTTTTGGTCATTGGGCTGCGCTTGAAGGTAAAACAAAATTAGATAATATAATTGGTCTAGATACTGGTTGTGTTTGGGGAAATAAACTAACAGCTATAAGATTAGAAGATAAAAAGTTGTTTCAAATTAAGAATAAATGAAGATTTATAAAGTTGGTGGTGCTGTAAGAGATTCTTTTTTGGGTGTAAGAGCTGATGATAATGATTGGGTGGTTATTGGTTCTTCCCCAGAAGAAATGGTAGCTCAGGGTTACAAACCTATCGGTAGAGATTTTCCAGTTTTTCTGCATCCAGAAACTAATGAAGAATATGCTTTGGCAAGAACAGAAAAAAAATCTGGAACTGGATATCATGGCTTTACCTTTTATTTTGGTAAAGATGTAACTCTTGAACAAGATCTATATAGAAGAGACTTTACTATCAATGCTATGGCTGAAGATGAAAAGGGTAATATTATCGATCCCTATGATGGTCGAAAAGATCTTAAGAAGAAATTATTTCGCCATGTTTCTGATGCATTTTATGAAGATCCTTTGAGAGCCATCAGATTAGCTAGATTTCATACTTACGATCATTTAAAAGATTTTAATATTGACGAGGCAACTATAAAAAGTGTTCATAATATTGTTGCTAATGGCGAAATATCTGAATTATCTCCAGATAGAGTTTGGTCAGAAACTTCAAGAGCATTAAAAAGTAATAATCCAACCATTTATTTTGAAAAAATTATCTCATTAAATCTACAAGATCCTTTTTTTGAGGATCTTAATAACCCTTTTTGTGATAGCTATGAGGAAGAAGAAATCAGATGGTCTGAGCTTCAAATTAATAATAATTTTAATTTAGGTAAAAATTTACCAATCCCCAGTGGATACAAAAATGCTTCTGAAATGTTAAGAAATATATCGAGGATTAATACAAAAATTAGCGAAGATGATTTGATATCGATACTTATAAGCTCAAACTTCAAAAGAAATAAAAAAATTATTGATAAATTAATTATGTTGCCTAACTTGAAAGAGAATAAAGATTACATATCAAATTTAGTTAACAAAATTCAAATTACTGATTTTTCTTATCTTGCAAATATGCCAAAAGAGAAAATTAGAGAAGAAAAGTCTAAAATATACAAACAAGTTATTTATACATGTAAATGAACAAAACTATATTCATAACAGGTGCTGCTAGAAGAATTGGAAAAGAGATAGCCCTTACTTTTTCAGAAATGGGTTGGAATATTATTATTCATTACAATTCATCCAAAAAAGATGCTAATGATCTTGCTGAACAAATAAATAGTGTTAACCCTGATTCTGCAAAGACTGTTCAAGGCAACCTAGATATTAAAGAAGATATTGAAAAAATCTTAAATGATATTGAAAATTTTTTTCCATCTATTGATTTACTTATAAATAATGCATCAACTTTTTACCCTACTCCTATTGAAGAGATTTCAGAAGACCATTGGGATAATTTGATTGGTAGTAATTTAAAAGGGCCTTTATTTTTAATTAAAGGTCTAAAAGAAAAATTAAAAGGATCTAAAGGTTCGATTATCAACATAACTGATACGAATCTAATAAAAGGTATTGCAAATTATTCAATATATTCTGCAGCCAAGGCTGGTCTAGAAGCAATAACAAAAGGTCTTGCAAGAGAGCTTGCTCCTGATATTAAAGTTAATGCTATTGCCCCTGGCGCAATGCTTGAACCTCCCGGTGTTGAATGGACTGAGGAGCAGAAGAATAATGTTATAAAAAGCATACCTTTAAATAGAATGGGTTCAGAAAAGGATATTGCTGAAGCAGTAAAGTTTCTTACTTTCTCCGAATATATTACTGGCCAAATAATAAAAGTTGATGGAGGAAGATCTTTATAATGGAGCCTCTTGATGATGCAAAGTTCTCGGGTACAAAAGAAGTTGCTGAACATTTAACAATTGAAGTATCAAAATTACAACCATGGATTGACGAATTCGTTCCTGGAGCTGGAAAGATTAACTCAATTGAACAATTTAAAGGTGGTCAATCTAATCCAACATATAAAATTATTACTGATTCAAAAGATCTTGTCTTAAGAAGAAAACCACCAGGAAAACTCCTACCTTCCGCACATGCTGTTGATAGAGAATATAAAGTAATAACCGCACTTTACGAAACAGATGTTCCAGTACCAAAAACATATGGTCTTTGTGAAGATGATGATATTGCTGGCACTACTTTCTTTGTTATGGATTTTTTAGATGGTGATCTTTTTTGGGATCCTATGATTCCATCAGTGACTAATAAAGACAGAACAGAAATTTATCAAAATAAGAATAAAACTTTAGCTAAACTTCATAATGTCGATTACAAAAAATTTGGTCTTCAGGATTATGGCAAACCAGGCAACTACGTTGCTAGACAAGTATCAAGATGGTCAAAACAATATAGAGCATCTGAAACAGATGATATTGAAGCAATGAATAATTTAATTGAATGGCTGCCAAAAAATATCCCTGATGATGATGAAACATCTATTGTTCATGGGGATTACCGTTTAGATAATATGATATTAAAAGATAATAAGGTTATTGGGATCTTAGATTGGGAGTTGTCAACATTAGGACACCCTATTGCAGATTTTAGTTATCATTGCCTTTCATGGAGAACTCAAGAAGCATTTTGGGATCATGCTAAACTCAAAGAACTTGGAGTCCCTAGCGAAAAAGAATATATGGAAATGTACTGTGAGAATACTGGGAAAGATCTTACAAAGAATTGGGAATTTTATATGGCCTTTAATATGTTCAAAATTGCAGGAATCTTACAAGGAATTCTAGGAAGGGTAAGAGATGGAACAGCTGCAAGTAAGCACGCAGAGGATCGAGGTATGATGGTTTATCCTTTATCAGAAGCGGCTTGGTCAACTATTGAAAAAAATTTTCTAAAGTAACTCTTTTAAAGGACTGGAAACAAAGCTATATTTTTCAATTTGATCGCTTTCAAATAATATCTCTTGATTGCTATCAATCTGTAAGACTATATCGATATCTAAAGTTCTTGCACTAAACTTAGGAGCATCTCTATCTCTTCCAGTTGCATCTTCAATTAATTTAAGTTTTGTATTAAGTTCGCTAAATGTACAATCACACTCTCCACTAAGAACTGAATTTAAAAAATCATCTCCGTTGAATCCTTCAGATTTAGTTTTATAAATTGAGGATGATTTTGTATTAGTAAGGATTTTATTTAATTCCTTTTGGGCAAAACCTAAATTTTTTTCAGGATTAATATTACTTCCTAGTGATAAAAAATATTTCATTACCTTTCAATAATTATGCCAACATCTTTAGCGCCTCTAAGGGCGCCTGGTTTAGAAATTCTTAGCTTTACTGTTTCAACTTCAAAATTATTTTTTATTAAGTCTGCGATTCCTTCTATTAATGTTTCTTGAAGTTGAAATGAAGATGCTTCAACAAATTTAATTACAGCTTTGCATATCTTTTTATAATCAATTGTATCTTCAATAGAATCATTCATAGATGCTTTCTTGCAATCAAATGGAAATTCAATATCTATACTAACTTCTTGCTTGGTCTCTCGCTCCCAATCGAATATTCCTATAATTGTTTTTACTCTTAAATCTTTTATGTAAATAATATCTTTCATTCTTTTAACTCATTTAATGGCCATCTTGCTCTTACTTTAGATTTTATGCTCTTGTGCTTTGAGGGGGTCATCATTGAGCCTACAAAAGCAATCATAGCCGCATTATCTCCACAATATTTTAAATCAGGATAATAAACTCTTATTTTAAGAGTATTTTCAAGCTCTTTAAATTTTTTTCTAATATATTTATTTGCTGCAACGCCTCCTGCAATAATGACATCAGACCTGTTGGTTTTTTCTATAGTTTTTTTTATCTTGGCAATTAGCACATCTGTTACTGCCTTTTGAAATGATGCTGCAATATCTTCCTTAACATCTTGATTGATATCTTGAATCTTTTGAATCTTATACAAGACCGCAGTTTTTAATCCACTAAGACTCATATCTAAATTATCGCTATGAATCATGGGTCTAGGAAAATCATATGCATTTGGGTTACCTTTTAAGGCTAGCTTTTCAATATATGGTCCACCAGGATATGGCAATCCAAGTAATTTACCAACCTTATCAAAAGCCTCTCCAACAGCATCATCTTGTGATTGTCCGATAATTTCATAATCAGCTTTGGCCTTCACATCAACTATCATGCTGTGACCACCAGAAACTAGTAAACAAATAAATGGCATTGATATTTCAGGAAATTCCATCATGGGTGACATTAGATGTCCTTCTAAATGATTTATAGGAATTAATGGTATCTCTAATGCAGTAGATAGGCCCTGAGCAAAACTTTCACCTATTAATAAGGCCCCTAGCAACCCAGGTCCTGAGGTATATGCTATTTGATCGATAGTGTCCAATGAATGTTTACCCATCGCTTCATTTAAAACATCAATTATTTTTAGGCAATGGTCTCTGGATGCTAATTCAGGTACTACTCCGCCATATTCAGCGTGCATTTCCATTTGACTATAGACAGATTCCCCAATAATTCCTTTATTAGAATCATAGATCGCAATAGCTGTCTCATCACATGAAGTTTCTATACCTAAAGTTTTCATAAAAAAGTTTTGCAAAAATGTTAATAAAAGCCTAAACTACGCGTCACATTATGCCTTCAATTATTATAAAAGATACAGAACATTTTGATATTGGTTTGAGAAAATTCAAACGTGCTTGTGAAAAAGCTGCGATAGTTCCGGAAATTAGAGCTAGAGAATTTTATGAAAAACCAACTGAGAAAAGAAAACGTTTAATGGCAGCCGCTGTTAAGAGAGCTAGAAAAACTAATAGAAAATTTTCTTTTTCAAGACAAAGAAATAGATAGTTTTGGCCCTAATATCCGATATCAAAAAAGACCTTAAACAAGCAATGCTTGATAAAAATGATTTGGTACGAGACACCATTCGCATGTTTCTTGCTGAAGTTCAACGCTTTGAAATTGATAATAAGGAAGATGTAGATGATACAAAAGCTCTACAAATAATTAATAAAATGATTAAGCAAAGAAATGATTCCATTACTCAATTTGTGAGTGGTGGTAGGGATGATCTGGCTGATAAGGAAGAACAAGAAGTTGTGATTCTTTCTAAATATAAGCCTCAACAATTAGATATAGCTCAAGTAACTGAAAAAGTTAAGGAAGCAATTTCAAGTTCGGGAGCATCTTCAATGCAAGATATAGGAAAGGTTATGGGTATATTGAAATCATCATTAGCAGGCTCAGCGGATATGGGAATGGTCAGCAAAATTGTTAAGGAAGAGCTTTCATAGTTTTTATTAAATAATGCAAAGAAATCAAGATCGCAATCTCAATCAACTTCGAGAAGTAACTATCGAGCCAAATGTAAATATTCATGCAGAAGGCTCAGTATTGATATCATTTGGGAACACCAAGGTTATTTGTAACGCTTCCATAGAAAATAATGTACCTAGATGGATGAAGAATTCAGATGAGGGCTGGGTAACAGGTGAATATGGTATGTTACCAAGATCTACAAATGAAAGAATGAGAAGAGAGGCTTCCAAAGGAAAACAAAGCGGCAGAACCCTTGAAATACAAAGATTAATCGGTCGTTCGTTGCGCCAAGCGGTTAATCTTAAATATCTTAAAGGCAAGACAATAAATGTTGACTGTGATGTTATTCAGGCTGATGGAGGAACAAGAACTGCTTCAATTACAGGCGGTTGTGTTGCTCTCTTTCTTGCAATAAAAAATCATCATGACGATCAAAGAGCTATTAATTCTTTTATTGCTGCAGTTTCTCTTGGAATTAAAGATAATAAGATACTATTAGATCTAGATTATGACGAAGATAGTACTGCTGATACAGATTTAAATATTGTAATGAATGAAAAAGAAGAACTTATAGAAATTCAGGGAACTGCTGAAGATTCTCCTTTTTCAAAAGCTGAACTAAGTGATATGCTTGATTTAGGAAGCTCAGCAATTGCAGAGATCATAAAGAAACAAAAAGCTTGTATTGAATAAGTGAAAGATTATCAAAAATCATTCTTAAATTTAGCAATAAAATCAAAATCACTAGAATTTGGCGAATTTACATTAAAGTCAGGTAGAAAAAGCCCTTATTTTTTTAATGCAGCTAATATGCTTAGTGGCTGTAGTTTGTATGAGCTAGCAAAATGTTATGTCGATGCTATAAAAGATAAAAAAATAGTCTTCGATTGTATATACGGTCCAGCATATAAAGGTATTTTACTTGGATCGATAGTAGCCACATTATTTAGTAAAGAAGGGAAGGATTTCCCTCTTTCATTCAATAGAAAGGAACAAAAAGATCATGGAGAAGGTGGAAGTATAATTGGCAAAAAACCTGAAGGTAGAGTTCTAATTATTGATGATGTGTTATCTGCAGGGACAGCTGGAAGAGAATCTATTGAATTAATCAAAAATGTCTCTGCCACACCCTCTTCTTTCTTGGTTGGGTTAGATAGACAGGAAAAGGGTTTATCAGATCTATGTTCTAGTGAAGAGCTTAGAAAAGATTTCGATATAAAAGTTGAGTCAATTATAAATCTAGACTCATTAATAGGTTTCGTTGAAAAGGATTCTCATTTTAAAGAACACCTAAACGGTTTGAATGAATATAGAGAAATTTGGGGAGCCTAAATGTTTTCTGGAATAGTCCAAGGCGTTGGAAAAGTTGCTAAAATCTCATCTAAAAAAGATAGCATAACTATAGAGATAACACCTCCAAAAAATTTCACAAAGAATCTTAAAAAAGGCGCTAGTGTATCTGTGGATGGTGTATGTCTAACTTCTTTAGATAACGGTATTAAGAAAATGAGATTTGATATTATTGGAGAGACTCTTGCTCGAACAAATCTTAAGAGTCTTAAAAAAGGATCAATTATTAATCTAGAAAGGTCTATTAAAGCAAACTCAGAAATTGGTGGTCATTTAATGTCTGGGCATATTCACTTTAGTGGAAAAGTTAAAAAAATCTTAAACAAAGCAAATACTAAAGATATTAGTATTGATTTTCCTAAAAAATATAACGAATACATTTTTGAGAAAGGTTATATTGGCATTAATGGTTGTAGCTTAACCTTGGGTAAAGTAAATAAAAATAATTTTTATATTCATTTAATCCCAGAAACACTTTCCATTACAAATTTAGATAATTTACATGAAGGTTCAATGGTAAATGTAGAGATTGATCAGAATACTATTTCAATTGTTGAAACAGTTAAAAAAACATTAGCCGCTCAAAAACCTTGATAAAACTGCCATTCTAATAGCAACTCCATTTGCAATTTGCTGTCTGATTACAGAATTCTCTGAGTCATATACAGCTTCTGTTATTTCAACATAGTTCACCGGGCCAGGATGCATGATAATAGCGTCGCCTTTAGCATTTTCTAGTTTCTCTGAAGAGAGCTGATAAGAATTTTTGTAAGTTTCTAAATCTAAATTTAATTCTTCTTCAAATCTTTCATGCTGAATCCTTAATGTCATTACAACATCTGCGTCTTGAAGAGCTTGAACCATATCAGGTTCATATTTACCTATTTTAGGGTTTTGATATTTAGTGCACATTTCTGGATGCCCTGAGAAGGTTAAAGACTCAATTGGGAAATTAGATATGCCCTCTACAAAAGAAGATGTTACTCTAGAATGATCAAGATCACCCGCAATTACAATTTTTAAACCATCTAAAGAATTTTTATGATCAATAATTGTCTTCATATCTAATAAAGCTTGAGTTGGATGAGAAATAGATCCTTCTCCTGCATTTATAAATACCATTTTTGGTAATGCCTCTGCTAATTCTTGTATTACAGATTCTGGGTGTCTCAGCACGCACAAGTCAACGCCCATAAGATTTAAAGCATCAATTGTTTCAAATATTGATTCTCCTTTTTGTACTGAGGAGCTATCAACATTAAAATCTAGAATACCGCAACCTAAATTTCTGGCTGCAACTGCAAATGACATTTTTGTTCTTGTGCTTGGCTCAAAAAAAACATTTGCAACCGTCTTGTCTGAGAAGAGATCTTCTTTCCTAAAGTTACCCTCTTCATCAATAAAATTATTTGAAAAATTAATTAAATCTAAGATTTCTTGTTTCGTTAGATCATTAATTGATAAAAGATTTTTAGCCATTTGTAGATACTATAGCCTCAATTTCAACATTTACCCCTAGAGGAAGACCAGAAACCTCAACAGTTGCTCTGGCTGGATAAGGTTCTTGGAAATGCTGTTTCATAACTTCATTTACACTTGCAAAATTACTAAGGTCAGTTAAAAAAATTGTTATTTTTACAACATCTTCAAGACTATATCCTGCTGCCTCACATATGCTTTTAAGATTATTAAGCACTTGATTTGCTTCATCTTCAATCGATCCAGATACCAAATCTCCAGTTGACGGGTTTAAGGGAATTTGTCCAGAAATAAAAATTAAATTGCCAGTTTTTACAGCTTGCGAATAAGGCCCAATAGCTTGAGGTGCGTTTTCGGTAGAGATTATTTCTTTTGTCATTTTATTTGGCTCCAATAGAAGAATTAAAATTGATATTAAAGAAATTGTACATAAAAATAGCAAAAGTTTTTTGCTAATTTTCATTTATATTTCTTTTACAACTTGTTGTTAATTTCATTGATCGGACTTTTTGCATAATATTTCTTAATTCTTTCCTGTCTTTAACTTCGATTTCAATTTCAAATCCTGCAAATTTCTTATCAATGGTTTTTGTATTTACAGAACCTATATTAATTGCTGATCTTGCAAAAATGGAGCCCAAATCAGATAGAACTCCTACCCTATCTTCAGTATTGACATCTATCCTAGCTTTATATAAATGATCTTTTTTATTTTCTCCCCAAATTGCAGGCATATACCTCGGATCTTTCTTGATAAAAGGCTTAACTTGCTTACATCTCTTGTGATGTATAACCATGCCTCTTTCTGTATCTGAATGAGCTACAACAGCATCTTCATAAACTGGTAGGCAACATTTTGCAAATCTAACAGTTACGCTTTCGATTTTATTGTCTAAAATTAAGACGGGATTAACTTCTTTAATACCTTCTCTTATTTGAAGTCCAGAATAGAATCTTTCTGCAATAATACTTCCTGTCCTTTTTCCAAGCCCAAGATCGGTTAGTAACTTATTTAGAGATGTTACACCAATAGAGTCTAATATTTTCTTTAAAGAACTTCCTCTATATTCAGAAAGACTAGAGCCGCCTCTTTTTAATTCTGTTTCTAGCATTACTTTGCCTGCCTTCCTAGCATCAGAAATTTTTTGCTTCCTCAACCTAGCTCTAATTGCACTTCTTGCTTTGCTTGTAACCACATAATTTAACCAAGAAGGATCTAATTCTGAGTTTTTCTTTGATGCAATGATTTCAACTGTCTGTCCAGTCTCAAGTTCAATGTTTAGAGGAACTTCATTTCTATTTACTTTGCATCCAATAATGTTATCTCCCAAATCTGTGTGGACCTCATATGCAAAATCAATTGGTGTGGAACCTTTTCTTAATGCATATATTTCTCCTTTTGGTGAAAATAAAAACACCTCATTAGAATCTAAGTCTGTTTTTATTGATTGTGCGAACTCGGATGGGTTATTTGTCTTTTTTTGAAGATCAACTAAGCCTGTAAGCCATTTAGTTGCCCTCAAGCCTGAACTTATATCATCCTCTTTAGTTTTATATTGCCAATGAGCAGCAATACCAAAACTGGCAATAGAGTACATATTTCTTGTTTGTATTTGTACCTCGATTGGGAAAGCGTTTAATGCCAATAGACTAGTGTGTAGAGCTTGATAACCATTACTCTTAGGGATTGCTATGTAATCTTTAAATCTACTTTCAATTGGAGAAAAATAATTATGAATAATGCCTAGTGCTCGATAGCATTCATCAACAGAATCAACAAGAATCCTAAACCCATACACGTCAAGAATCTCTGAGAAAGGTTTATGTTTTGATTTAATTTTTCTATAAATACTATAGATATTCTTTTCTCTTCCTTTGACGCCAACCCTTTCAATACCATTAGATTTAAGATGCTTTTTTAGCTCTTTACGAATTTTAGTAACAATCTTTTTTCGTCCGCCGCTGGATTTATTTATTGCACTTTCAAGCATAGTTGCTCTTAAGGGATGAATACATCTAAAAGCTAGATCTTCTAATTCAGCCCTAATATCTTGCATACCAATTCTGATAGCTAATGGTCCATATAATTCTATCGTTTCTTTAGATTTCTGAATTTGTTTATATCTAGGAAGGTGTTCTATAGTTCGCATATTATGCAAACGATCACAAATTTTTACCAAAACTACTCTTACATCTTTTGACATTGCAAGCATCATTTTTTGTAAATTATTAGCGTCTCTTTCGTTTCTGCTTGTTATATCAAGTTTTCCTAATTTACTTACTCCATCAACAATATCGGCAACACTAGGTCCAAATAATGTCTTTAAGTCATTCTTTGTAACATCACAATCTTCAAGAACATCATGCATTAATGCAGAACAGATAGAATCTGAATCCATTTTAAGGTTTAGCAAGATTTTAGCCACTGCAACTGGGTGAGTAATGTAATTAGAGCCATCTCTTCTCTTCTGATTTTCATGCGCATAATAAGCTACAGAATATGCTTTTTGGATTTTCTTTATTTCTGCAATACTGAGATATAATTTTGCAGATTTATAAAAATCTGCAGGGAGTCTTAATAGGTAGTCGCCTGAAAAATTATTAAGTAATAAATTTGGGAGTGCGTGGTCACTCAAAATAACTCCCCTATAGTCATTTACCCTATTTCTTCGTCTTCTTTTTTGCTTGGTGCAAATTCAGCTTCCATTAAAACATCTGCTTTTAACATTTCTTCAAGAGCTGCTTCATCTAATAAACCTTCTTCAATTTCTCTTAGAGCTACTAATGTCGGTTTATCGTTATCCCATTCAACTAAAGGATCTCTGCTTGTTGTTGAAAGCTGTCTAGCTCTTTTTGAAGCCATTAGAATTAAATCAAATCTACTTGGTATCTTTTCTAAACAATCTTCTACTGTAATTCTAGCCATTTAATATTCTCCTGGGTGAACCATTCTAATTCTAAATATGTTATTAATCCAATAAATCTTTTAATAAATTAAGGTTTATTTGTTTATTGCTTTCATATGTCTTGTCAAATATTATTGATTTTAATTCACTCAACACCTTATTAAACTCATCATTTAAAACAATATAATCATATAATTTCGCATATTTGAGTTCAGTTTTTGCATTCATTAATCTTTTTTCAATAACCTCATTTGAATCAAGCCCTCTTAACTTAAGTCTTTTTTCTAACTCAGCTAGAGAGGGAGGAATTATAAATATTGAAATGCTGTTTTTAATAGAATCTTTAATTAAATCAAAGCCTTGAACATCTATATCCAATATTACATCTATACCACTTATAGTTTTTTCATCTACAAATGATTTTAGAGTCCCATATTGATGGCCATAAACATTTGCATGCTCCACAAAAGAATCTTTCTTCTTTAAATCATCAAATTCTCTATCTGAAATAAAAAAATAATCTTTACCATGCACCTCGCCATCTCTAGGCAATCTTGTTGTTGCAGAAACAGAAAGTTGAATAGCTCCAGAACTTTGCGAAATAATTTCTTTGATTAAAGAAGATTTTCCAGCTCCTGATGGGGCGGAAAATACAATTAATTTACCTATTTTATTCGACATTTTGAGTTTGCTCTCTCATTTCTTCAATTAATAATTTAATATCAAGAGCATGATTTTTTAAATATGGGTCATCGAGCTTTACTGATAAAGTATTTGCCTCCCTAAACAGCTCTTGTAGAACGAAATCAATTTTCTTTCCACTGCAAATTTTCTTTACAAGTTCATTATTTAATGAATCTGTATGAAAGGATATTCTATCTATTTCCTCATTGACATCATGCTTCAATGCTAAAAGTGCGACTTCTTGCTCAATTCGGCTTTCATCAATACTAGATGTAATTTGCATTATCTTTTCTTTATATAGCTTTGCTCTTTTCTTAAAGTTTTTATTATTTAAGTTATTCACCTTTGATATTAATGACTCAATTTGTTTTACTTTTTTTAATAAAACTTTTTTTATCTTGATTCCTTCTTCGTTTCTAGAGCTAATAAACTCATCCATCGCTGCATTAAAAACCTTCTTTATTAAACTATTATTAACTTTTTGTACTATTTCTGAGTTAAAGATGCCTGGTACATCTTTAATATCTCTAAATTGTAAATTATCAGATAATTTAATATCTTTTCTTATAGACTTTTCAAATTTCTTCAAAAGATTTGAATCTATTGAATAAGATATTTTAGATTCAGCTTTGAATTTAACTCTAATATCGACCCTGCCTCTAACTATCTTCTTTGAGACTAAATTTCTGATGTATTCCTCAAGATCGTTGGTAAGATCATTCGGTTTGATAGATATATCTAGAAACTTATGATTTACTCCTTTAATTTCAACATAAACTTCTGATTCTTTACCAATAGACCTCGATAGCCCAAAACCTGTCATGCTTTTAATCATATATTTATTGTATTTTGCAATAGGTCTAAGTTCTAGTCATATCAGCTAAAAATAAAACCAGCTTTCTTTAATTTTTTATTAGAAATGCTTACAGACTTATCTTCAGAACAATTAAATATCTCGGGAGAGGAATAATTAAAATCATTTTCAATAAAAAATCTAATAATCTTTGCTGCGTTATCTCTATGGAGATGATTTTCAGGTTTTTTATTAGTTAAAGAATCATATAAGCCAGAGAATCTTAGAATTATTAATTTTTTAGCATACCTTTCTTTTTGACTATTCTCATACTGAAGGATAATCTTTCCTCTAAATTCATTTGGAATTGATTCATGTTCTGAAAGATATTTCTTTTCTTTTTCTCCATATACTCTGGTAGAAGATATTGTTATAAATCTGTTATATGAAACTTCTTTAGTAAGATTGAAGATATTTTTTGACGATTTGATAAAGCCATCTATATATCCATCTTCATTAAAAGAACTAGGTTTAGGTATAAAAACTATACATTCATAGTCTACGGATTCTAACTTTGGAAGATCTTCAGACAACCAATCCCATGATATAAAGTTTTCAATGTTGTTGTGATTATTTCTTGATACTCCATATATCTTATAATCATCATTATTTAATTTACTAGAAAGTCTGTTTGCGATATCTCCATAGCCGATTATTAAAATTTTTTTCATAATTAACTTTTATTTAGTCAAAAAAAATCCAGGGATGCAACCCTGGATTCTTAATTTTCAATATTTTGATTAAATATTTAAAAGCGGTGCAATAACTAAACTAACTATAGCCATTACATTTATAAGGATATTCATTGATGGTCCTGAGGTATCCTTAAATGGATCTCCTACAGTATCACCTACCACTGCAGCAGAATGTGTGTCTGAACCTTTGCCACCCAGATTTCCTTTTTCAACATATTTCTTAGCATTATCCCAAGCACCTCCAGCATTTGCCATCATTAGTGCTAGCGAAACACAACCTAACAATCCACCAGCAAGCATTCCGCCTAAAGCCTGAGCTCCGAGTCCAAAACCAACAATTGCTGGCATTGATACAGCAATTACACCAGGTAACATCATTTTCTTAAGGGCAGCTTTTGTTGCAATTTCAACGCATTTTTCAGAATCAGGTTCTGCTGTGCCTTCCATTAATCCTGGGATCTCTTTAAATTGTCTTCGTATTTCATTAATCATTTCAAAAGCTGCATCACCAACTGCTGTCATAGTAATTGATGAAACTAAGAAAGGTATACAGACTCCTATAAACATTCCAACTAAAACAATTGGTTCTGTAAGAGCTAATGAAAATTCAGGATATTTTTGCCCAACCACAGCTGAAAATGCTGAAATTATTGCTAGAGCAGCCAATGCTGCAGCCCCAATTGCAAAGCCTTTTCCAATTGCAGCAGTAGTATTCCCTAGCTCATCTAGAGAATCAGTAATTTCTCTTACTTCTTCACCCATGCCAGACATTTCAGCAATACCACCAGCATTATCTGCAACTGGTCCATATGCATCTATAGCCATTGTTATTCCAACAGTAGCTAGCATGCCTACTGCAGCAATCCCAACACCATAAATATCTGCTAATTTAGTTGATACAAGAATTATTCCAGCCAGAATAACAATAGGTATTACAACCGATTGCATGCCAACTGATAGTCCTGAAATCATAACTGTTGCTGATCCTGTTTCTCCTGATTCAGCAATCTTCTTAACTGGTTTGCCGCCGGTATAATATTCTGTAATTAGGCCTATTAGAACTCCTCCAACTGCCCCAGAAATAACACACCACCAAACATTTATATCAACACCCTCAAGCGAATCAACTATAAAATAAGCCATAACAACAAATATGACTGGTGCAAGTAAAGTTCCGGATCTGAGAGCGCTAGCTGGCGATTTAGCAGCCTGCATTTTTACAATAAAAATACCTAGAATAGATGCTATTAATCCAGCTGATGCTAAGACAAGTGGCAAAATCATCATATCTGTATTTTTCAGGGTATAAGCAATAGCTATAGATGCAATCATAGAGCCACAATATGATTCAAATATGTCTGAACCCATCCCAGCAACATCACCAACATTATCACCAACATTATCGGCTATAACACCAGGATTTCTTGGATCATCTTCAGGAATGCCTGCTTCAATCTTACCAACAAGATCAGCTCCAACATCTGCACTTTTTGTAAAAATTCCTCCGCCTACTCTGGAAAAGAGAGCTACTACTGATGCTCCCATAGCAAAACCTTCAAGCTTGTGAGGATCAATTTCAGCTGGTATGTAGAAAAAATATAAGCCTCCCAAACCTATTAAGCCCAATGATGCAACACATAGACCCATAATAGAGCCGCCGTAAAAAGAAACTGACAATGCGGCAGGTGCTCCATCCTTTTGAGCTGCGGTTGCTGTCCTAACATTTGCCTTAGTTGCAGCGTACATACCTATAAAACCTGCTATTGATGAACATATAGCACCAGCAATAACTGATATTGCTGTATATGGGCCCAATCCTTCAGTCATCCAAACCAATACAACTAATACAACAATAAAAACAAATAAATACTTATATTCTGTTTTCATAAAAGCTAAGGCGCCAGAATGAATCTGATCACCGATTTTCTTTACCTTATCTTCACCATCAGGATATTTCATGACAAGCATATAAACTACAAATGCCATAGCCATTCCTAATAGACCTAAAACTGGTGGAATTAAAAAATTATCCATATAAAGACCCCTTTTTTTTAATAAAGCATTCTAGCAAATTATTTGAAATAAAAGCGTATTTTTTACCTATTTATTAAATAAGTTTTTATCTAGCAAGCCTTCAAAGTTAGCAACAACACAAGCAACTGCCGCATCACCAGAAACATTTACAGAAGTCCTTATCATATCTAGAATTCTATCAACAGCTAAGATTAAACCAATAGCATCTAATGGGAGCCCCAGAGAACTCAAAATCAGAGCTAATGTAATTGTTCCAGCAGAAGGAACAGCAGCTGCCCCTATAGAAGCTACCATTGCAAGCAAAACTATCTGAATATACTCAATCATAGAGAGATCTACGCCAACAGTACTTGCAATAAACATAGTTGCTAGGCCCTGCATAATAGCAGTTCCATCCATATTTATTGTCGCTCCAACAGGAATTACAAATGATGAAACATCTTTTTTGACTCCGAGTTCGTCAGTTACTGTTTTAAGCGTTACTGGAATGGTTGCTGCACTCGATGATGTAGTAAATGCAAATAAAGCGACATTTCTCATCTTATTAAAGAAAATAATTGGATTTAAATTAGCAAATATTTTTAATACTAACGAATATGTAAAAAATAAATGAAACAGTAAAACAAAAATAAGTATAAGAACATACTGAATTAAATCTCCAAAGATATTTAAGCCATGGTCCATTACATAACTTCCCATCAAGCAAAAAACTCCAATAGGTGCAAAACTCATTATGATTAGAACTATTTTCATGAAAACAATATTTAATCTTTCGAAATTTTTAGAGAGATTGTCAGTAAGGTTATCAGTAAGATTTAAAGCAATTCCAAATAAAATACTAATAAAAACAATTCCCAGCATATTATTTTCTACAAAAGCTCCAAAAATATTATTAGGAAAGACCCTTAGCACAGTGTCATATAAACTTGCTTCGCCAGGAGGCGCATTAAATGATGCAACTTCACCTTCATAACCAGAAATGTTAAAAACCCATCCAAAAAATATGGCAATCATGACAGCAAAAGCTGTAGTTAATAGATAAAGTAAAATTGTTTTTGAAGCTATTGAGCCTAGCTTCACCATATTTGATAAAGAAGATATACCAGAGACTAAAGAAAAGAAAACAAGGGGTACTACAATTAATAAAAGTAAGTTTTTAAATATCTGGCCACCTAAGTTGAATAAATACTTTTCAATACCAGTAAAAACTGATTGAGTGATGAAATCTTGAAAATAAAAGCAAAGTGATCCTATAAAAACACCAGTAAACATTCCTACCAAAACATTTCTAGTAAGGTTTTTCGGAGGATCTAATTGACTCATGTTATTTCTATCATATCAAAATCTTCTTTGCCAACCCCACATTCTGGGCATAACCAATCCTCAGGAACTTCATCCCATGATGTGCCTGGCTCAATGCCATCCTCTGGCCAACCTAATTCTTCATCGTATATAAGTCCGCAGACAATACATTCCCATTTCTTATATTTCATATAACTTAACTTGAAATTAACTTATTTGGTTTAACACAACGAGGCTATAATATCAGATTTAGAAAGTTTAATTAATGAAGCTCAAACAAATATCACCATGGATTTCTAATAAAGCTATGCAAAATAAGCTTCAAAATAAACTTATAAAATCTTGGTTGTTAGAAGAAGGTCCTATAACTTCAAGAATTAAATCAAATGAAATATTTAAATTAAATTTATTAAAAGAACAGATAGAAAAAGTAGAGCAAATAGAAATGGATTTTCTTGGAAAAAATTTAGGACAAATAAAAATAAGGGAAGTAATATTATTCGGTGATGAAGAGCCTAGGGTATTTGCAAGATCTCTAATCCCAGTAAAGACAATAGACCAAGGCTTATCAAAACTTGGTGAACTTGGCACAAAACCGCTTGGAGATATTCTTTTTGAAAAAGAAATTTTTAAAAAAATTGATATTGTATTTGCAAAATTTGAAAATTCTAAGAATATCTTTTGGGGCAGGAAAACTAAATACCTAGTAAAAACATTACCACTTTCCGTTATGGAAGTATTTTTAATAAATTCAAATGAATAAAAAAATAAATGGGTTTATAGAGCTAGCAAGATTAGATAAACCAATAGGCATATATCTATTGCTTTGGCCTTCACTATTAGGTCTATTATTAGCTGGTATTGAATCTGGATCTATAGACTATGAAAATTACATGATTGTGATTCTAGGTTCTGTGCTTGTAAGGTCATGTGGTTGCGTAATAAATGATATTAGTGATTTCAAAATTGATAAACTTGTATCCAGAACAGTTGGCAGACCTCTTGCAACAGGCTCTATAACAATTTTTGAGGCTTGGATATTTTTTATTATTCTAGGTTTGTTTTCAATTGCTTTGCTTGTGTTTACAAACGCCCTTACATTAAAAATATCTCTTATTTTTGCTTTATTAATTACGCTATATCCTTTGACTAAAAGATTCTTCCCTGCACCTCAATTCATTCTTGGGATAACGTTTGGTTCAGGATCGTTAATAGCATACTCATTGCAATCAGATATTTTTTCATCTTCATTGGTTATTCTTTATTTGGGAATAGTCGCATGGATAATTGGTTTTGATACTCTATATGCTCTAGAAGACAAGGATGATGATATTAAAATTAACATTAACTCTACTGCTATTTTATGGGGAGATAACGCTATAAAGTATGCTCAAATACTTCATTTGGTCTTTTTTGCATCATTATTGATAATCGCAGTGCTCAACCAGTTCTCATATTATTTCTTATTTGTTTTTGTTGGACAAATGATTCTTTATTTTTATAAAAAAAGCCTAATAAGGAAGCTTAAATTTTTGCAAGCCTTTAAAGTAAATAATTGGATTGGGATTATTGCTATAACAGGTTTTCTATTTGAATTTTTAAATTAGCATAATATGAATCAAAATCTTAGATTCATTGACAACATCTCATCAATTAAAAAATCAGAATTTGATAAATTAGCTCAAGATTTAGGATCTCCATTTTTAAATTATGATTTCCTGTCTGCTTTAGAGCTTTCAAAATGCGTGACTTCTGATAATGGTTGGCGCCCTATGCATCTTACTTCAAATGAAGACAAAAAGTTAAATGGCTTCATGCCGTTATATGTTAAAGAAAATAGCCAAGGAGAATTTGTATTTGATCATTCCTGGTCATATGCGCTTAATAGAGCTGGTCGAAGTTACTACCCCAAATTATTATCTGCCATTCCTTTCACTCCGTGCGAAACCAAAAAAATCATTGGAGATGGGGTTAATAAGTCTTTTATAAATGAAGTGATTCATTTCATGAACGAAAAAAATATTGAAACTTGGCATATTCTTTTTGCTGATAGTAGTCTTGAAAAAGATTTAATAAAAAATAATTTTATAAAAAGAAGTGGTTATAAATTTATCTGGGAAAATAAGAATTATTTGAATTTTGAAGATTATTTAAATATTTTTAAATCTAGGCAAAGAAAGAATATAAAGAATGAAAGAAAAAAAATATCACAGCTTAATATTACATTTGAAATTAAAGAATCTAGAAACTTGAATAAAAATGATTGGGATGATTTCTATATATTTTATAAGAATACTTACCAACAGAGACTTCAAGCTCCATACCTCAATAAAGAATTCTTTAGGATCATCCATGAGAAAAGATATTCTGTAAATCCTGTAATATTTTTTGCAATAATTGATAATAAAAGGGTTGCAGGTTCTTTGTGTTTTAGAGGAAAAGATATTCTCTACGGAAGGCACTGGGGCTCAATTTATAATATAGATTCTCTTCACTTTGAATGCTGTTACTATCAAGGAATAGAATATTGTATAAAAAATAAGCTAAGCAGCTTTGATCCTGGAGTGCAGGGCGAGCATAAGCTTAGAAGAGGATTTGAGCCTCAATTAACAAGCTCCTATCATTTTATTAAAGAAAAAGATTTCTATGGTGCGATAAGCGATTTTTGCAAAAAGGAAAGGCAGGAAATTAAATCTTATCTTGCTGCTTGTCAAAGATATACACCTTTTAAGAAAGAATATAAAATTTAGTAATGCTTAAGGAATTGCCTAAAACAAGTCATCAACTTTCTGTATGCGAAGCAAATTTTTTGCGCCTTAAAAAAATACTACAAAACTTTACAAAGGATAATTATTATTTTGAAACAATAAATCCGGATTCTTCTTCAAACAAGATATCGATTAGAGTCATACAAAGATCAAAACATACTCTAATAATTGAAGCAAAACAGAATTTTTATTCTAAAATTTTTAGTAGTTTTATTATGAGGTTGCAAGTTTGTATTGATGCAAGCTTGGCTGAGGTTGTTTCTTACCAAGGTGAAAAGGCAATACCATATTTTATAGGTGGCTCTGAATCACAATCAAAAGATGAAAAACATCAACAAAATAGATTCTTAACTGAATGGCTGGAAAGTATTTTTATATCCGGGGTGAATCCAAATATTAAGGTTTAATGATTAAAACTATAATTTATTTTCATGGTTTTGCTTCTTCTTCAGATTCTAATAAAGCAAAAATATTTCAAAAATATATTTCATCTTTAAAAAATAATATTGAATTAATAGTTCCTGATCTAAATAACAATTTTAAGGAAGCTATTATTCAAATAAAACAAATTATAAAATCAAATCAAAAGCCTATAGCTTTTATGGGGAGCTCTTTAGGTGGGTATTACGCAGCTTATTTTTCTAGCAAACATAATTCCAAGGCGGTGCTTATAAATCCAGCAATTCCGCCTCTTGAAGGCTTTGATACTTATTTAGGAAAAAATCAGAATTACTCTACAGGAGAAAATTTTATCTTAAAAAAAGAAGATATTAAGTTTATAAAAGCTCTGTCTTATAAGAAATATAATAATCAAAAAAATACACTTTTGTTATTAGAATCTGGAGATGAGGTTCTTAATTACATTAAAACACTTTCATATTTTAAAGGATGTCATGCGGATATTATTTTTGGTGGAAGTCATTCATATGAATCTTTAGATAATAAACTTGAAAAAATACGATCTTTCCTAGAATTTTAATAAAAATGTTCTAAATATGGGCTAAAAACTTTATTTTGCACAAAAATAATGCATAATAATATCAATATTTGTGCAAAAATAGTTATTATAAATTGCATATAGATTATTATTATTACTAATTTTTTAAGGAGAAATTAATGAAAACTTATGAATATATTTGGCTAGATGGGTATCAGCCAGAACCTTCAATGAGAAGCAAGGTTAAAGCTACAAAAGATGAAACACCTCCAGACTGGTCTTTTGATGGTTCCTCTACACAACAAGCTGAGGGTGGAAGTTCGGATTGTTTATTATTACCTGTTCAAACCTATTCTAATCCAAATGGTCATGATTTAGTTATGACACAAGTGCAATCAGCAGATCATAAAACTCACCCAACTAATTTTAGAGCTGCTGCTGATGGCGTTGTAACGGACGAATGGTGGTTTGGCTTTGAGCAAGAATATTTTTTTACAGATCCTGAATCGGGTGAACCATTAGGATGGGAGAATGGTGAGCCAGGACCACAGGGACCATATTATTGTGCAGTTGGTGCAGGAAACGTAATTGGAAGAGAAATTTCTGATGCACATCTTCATGCTTGTCTTGATCTTGGAATTGAATTAACGGGAACGAATGCTGAAGTAGCTTTAGGCCAATGGGAATATCAATGCTTTGGAAAAGGAATCAAAGCAGCAGATGATCTTTGGGTAAGCAGATATCTTTTATATAAAATTGCTGAAGAATTTGGAGTTGGTGTAAATATTCACCCGAAACCAAAAACAGGTGATTGGAATGGATCGGGAATGCATTGTAATTTTTCTAACGAAGCAATGAGAACTGCTGGATCTGAAGAGTTGTACAGCTCAATATGCGATAAATTGGGAGAGGTCCATGAAGAAGGTATTGCTTCATATGGTTCTGATAATGATATGAGATTAACTGGGCTACATGAAACACAAAGCATTGATCAGTTTTCATATGGTGTAAGCGATAGAGGTGCAAGCATTCGTATACCAGTCGCTACTGTTGAAAATGACTGGAATGGTTATCTTGAAGATCGACGACCTGCATCAAATGCTGATCCTTATAAAATTCTTTCACATATAGTAGGAACTTTAACTAAATAGTTCTACATGCACTATTCTGCCTCATATATTTTCAATACATGGGGCAGAACTTAAAGATGAATATAGATATAAATCAATTATTATTCCTTAATAATCTTGCTTCAGAGATTATAATTTTAGACAAAGATCTAAAAATTATATGGCTTAATGATTCTGCTCTTAATAAAGGGTGGGTCTTAAATGCGAACAATAAAAATAATCTAATTACTCAGCAATTCTCCGAGAAAACTAATGGTCCTCTTATAAGCTTATTAAAAAAAACTATCGATAAAGATGGGGCTAAAACAAAAAGAGATTTTGAGCTAACTACAGCAGCAAATACCAAAAGAGTTATCGATATTACCGTTTCATGGAGTTGTGAGTTTGATTGTTTAATATTAGAAATATTATGTGTTGACAATCTTAATAAAATAATTGATTCTACAAAAACTTTTTCCACTCAAAAAATTGCTGCAAACCTTGCAAGAACTTTGGCCCATGAAGTAAAAAACCCCTTATCTGGAATTAGAGGAAGTGCTCAAATTTTAGATAAAAAATTAAAGGACGATTTTTCATCCAAGTTTTTAGGAATTATTATCAATGAAACAGATAGGCTTAATTCTATAGTTACAAAAATCTTAACGCCCCCTTCTAAGCCAAATTTTGGTGCTTTTAATATTCATTCAGCATTAGAGAAAGTTTATGGGCTTGCTGAGGCTGATGACAAAGAAACCAAAGTTAATATCATTAGAGACTATGATCCAAGTATTCCTGAGATAAATGGAGATGAAAATTTATTTGTTCAAGCATTACTAAACATTGTGAAAAATGCACAACAGGCTATCGAAAATGTAGAAAATCCTTCTATCATTATTAGATCTAGAATTGAGTATGGAAAACCAATCAATGGGGTTATTCATCAAACTGTTTGTTGTATTGAAATAAAAGACAATGGAGCTGGAATTCCAAAAGAGCTTCATGATCAAGTTTTCTTCCCCATGGTTTCTGTTAAGGAAGATGGTTCTGGATTGGGTCTTACAATAGCACAAGATATAATAAGAATTCATGGCGGTAGCATAGGTTTTAATTCAAGTGAAGGTAATACTGTTTTTGCCATTCATATACCTATAAAAGTTGCTAACCAGGAGTCTAAAATTGCATAAAATATGGATCGCCGATGATGATGAGGCAATTAGGCTAATATTAGAAGAGTCTCTTTCGAGCTCTGGTTTTAAAACTAATTGCTTTTCCTCAGCCGATGAGTTATTAAAAAACCTCAAAGACGATCAGCCAGACCTAATAATAACTGATGTACAAATGCCTGGAATGCTAGGTTATGACCTTTTAAAACACATTAATAATAACTTTGAACATCTACCTGTAATAGTTATGACTGCTTTTGCTGATATGCAAGCAGCTGTTGAATCTTTTGGGGGAGGAGCATTTGAATATATTCCCAAACCATTTGATTTGGAGGAAGCGATTGAGATAATTAAAAGAGCTCTTGAAGAAAAGCCAAAGACAAAAGGTCTAAAAAAAGATAACAAATTAGATATTATTGGTGAATCTCAAGCAATGCAAGATGTTTTTAGATCTATAGGAAAACTATCAAACACTATAGCTACAGTCCTCATCCAAGGTGAATCGGGCACAGGGAAAGAACTAATTGCTAAATCGCTTCATAAAAATAGCCCAAGAAATGACATGCCTTTTATAGCACTAAACATGGCAGATATTCCTAAAGAACTTGTTGAATCAGAGCTTTTTGGACATGAAAAAGGTTCATTTACAGGCGCGGTTGATAAAAGAATTGGTAGGTTTGAGCAAGCAAATGGTGGTACTTTATTTTTAGATGAAATTGGAGATATGCCACTTGATTCTCAAACTAGACTTTTAAGGGTGCTCTCAAATAGAGAGTTTTATAGAGTCGGAGGAGACAAACCAATAAAAGTTGATGTAAGAATTATTGCAGCAACTCACCAAAATCTTAATAATCTTGTTTCACAAAAAAATTTCAGAGAAGATCTGTTTTATAGATTGAATGTTATAAAAATAGAAGTTCCCCCTTTGAGAGACAGAAAAGATGATATTTCAGATTTATCAAAATTCTTTTTAAAAAACTATTCTGATTCTCTTGATGAAGATTTGAGAGTTATTTCTGATGAGGCTATGACTGCATTAAATAAATATGATTGGCCGGGCAATGTTAGGCAGTTAGAAAATGTTTGTTATTGGTTAACTTTAATGTCGCCATCTCAAAATGTAAAAGTGCAGGACCTCCCTACCGAAGTAAAAGAATTTGAAATTACTGATATTCCATCGACCTCTTGGGAAGATGGAATGCAAAACTGGCTAAAGAATGTATCAATGAATATTGATTCTGGTCTTTCCGAAATTGCTATAACAAAAATAGAAAAGATGCTTATAAGAACCGCATTAGAAAAATCAAATGGTAAAAAAAATGATGCAGCTCAAATATTAGGATGGGGTCGAAACACTCTATCAAAGAAAATGAAAGAACACGGAATTTAAACTAGCGGTAAGTTATCTATTTTCCATTGATTTATTCCACCTTTTAAAATACAAATATTCTCAAAACCTTCTTTTGCTAGCGCCTCTCCCGCATTTGGAGAAACACTGCCTGTTTCACAAACTAGTATTATTAATTTATCATTTTTATTGATCTCATTAGATCTTCTTGATAAATCAGCAAAAGGTATATTTTTTGATGATGTAATATGTCCAGCATCAAAAGATTCAGAGTCACGAATATCAACTATCAATGATTTATCTTGATTTGAGAGACCAATTAAAGCTTGAGTAGAAATTTTCTTTCCGCCCTTTTTTGCATTTGATATAAAAAGTAAAACTATTACTATCAAAAGGGGTGCCGATAAATAGTAATGATCTATTAAAAAATTAATTAGTTCCATTAGTGTATTATCTATTAAAATGAAGAAGATTAATAAAAAATATCAATGAAAAAAAGAAATCTAATATTAGTTCGTCACGGCCAAAGTGAGTGGAATGAAAAGAATCTTTTTACAGGATGGGAAAATCCTGGCTTAACTGAAAAAGGTTCGAATGAGGCCAAGAATGCAGGATTTCTAATAAATCAGCTAGATATTAAATTTGATTATTTATTTACATCTGCATTAATCAGAGCTCAATTGACAGGATCAATTATTTTAGAAAATTTGTATCAAAATAATTTAACTCTTATAAAAAATAAAGCACTGAACGAAAGGTTTTATGGTGATCTGCAAGGCCTTAATAAAGATGAATGTAGAAAAAAATGGGGGGAAGAAAAAGTTCAGATGTGGAGACGATCCTATGATAAAGGCCCACCTGGTGGAGAAACTCTAAAAGAAACTGGGGAAAGGGTTATGCCCTATTATCTTGATGAAATATTTCCTTTAATTTTAGATGGTATGAATATAATTATTTCTGCTCATGGGAATTCGCTTAGATCATTGATTAAGTATCTAGATAATATTTCTGATGAAGACATTGTTAAGCTTGAAATACCAACAGGAGCGCCAATTCATTATCAGTTTGATGAATCTGGCAAGATTATAAGCAAGAAGAATTTAATTGAATAGCATCAACAAAAATAGCCAAGAATTTTCAGAAGGTGTAACAAACTGGTACTTATTAAATGGACGAGAAAGCTTGCCATGGCGAAGAAATGTTTCAGGTTATAAGGTTTGGATTTCTGAAATTATGTTGCAACAAACTCAAGTTAAGACTGTTATCCCCTTTTATAAAAAATTTATTAAAAAATACCCAAATCTGGAATCAATTTCATCAGCAACAGAGGATGATATCTTAGCTTTGTGGTCAGGCCTAGGTTTTTATAGAAGAGCAAAAAATATATATAAATCAAAAGAAATTATAAAAAAAGAATATAAAAATAGATTTCCAAGAAAATTCAATGAGCTAATGTTGTTACCAGGCATAGGGCGATCTACTGCTGGAGCAATTATGTCTATAGCTTATAAAAAATCTTATCCAATATTAGATGCGAACGTTAAAAGAGTTATATCAAGGTATGAAAAGATTGATATGAGTGACAAAGATGTTATGAAAAAGCTTTGGATGTTATCTGAATTTCTAACTCCTATAAATAATATATTTGAATATACTCAAGGGATAATGGATTTAGGTGCAACAGTTTGTATCTCAAGATCTCCAAATTGTATTCAATGTCCTCTCAATCAATCCTGCAAAAGTGCCTATGAAACCTTTGATATTAATAAAAAAATTAAGAAAGAAAAGTCTAAGAAAAAGATATACTTCACATTAGCCCATTCAAAAAAATCTTTCTTACTATTTAAGAAGAATGATAAAACTTTTTGGGAAAGTTTATGGATTCCATACGATAATCAAAACCTTAAGAAATCAAATATTTTCAAAGAACCATATAAAAGCGAAGTCAAAAACCTTAATCATGCTTTATCGCATGTAGATCTTGATATAACTATTGAAATCTTTGATTACAAAAAACCGTTTAAAATTGAAACAAATCTAGAGCACCAATGGATAAACAAAAACCAAATTGATAAATTTGGCCTACCAAAACCTATAAAGTCTATAATAGAAAATTATGTCTAAAAAAATATTATGCAAAAAACTCAATAAAGAAATGGTTGCTTTATCAGCGCCTCCTATGCCAGGACCAAAAGGAATTGAGATTATGAACTCAGTTTCTGAAGAGGCATGGGAGATGTGGAAGTCGCATCAAACTACTTTAATAAATGAAAGACATTTAGATATGTCTGATTCAGAAAATAGAAAATGGTTAATGGAACAGATGGAGAAATTTTTTAATAATGAAGATTATGAAAAAGCTTCTGGCTTCAAAGCTTTAGACTAAAAAATAACATTTTTCTAAATTTTATTGCTTTTTTTGCTAGCTTAAAAATTTTAATTTTTAAGCTTATAAATCATTCAATATTTTGATTTACAAAATAAAAAAAATAACGTCTAATTTAAGAAGTTTCATATTTTTAAGGGGTGCAAAGTATGACTGACAAAACAAATTCTAAATTCCCATCTGAAGCAGAGGTAGTGATTGTTGGAGTAGGCGGTATTGTTGGTTCAATGCTTGCATACTGGCTCACTGAATTAGGTGAAAAAAATATTGTTGGATTAGAAAAATCTACAATTATTCCATCTGATATTGCTTCAACTGCGCATGCATCAGATTTCGTCTATAACACAACACATGACAAATTAGGTTGTTGGACAACAGCATATAGTAGAAAGTTTTATGAAGATAATGGTTTTTTTCTTAAAAAGGGAGGGCTGGAAATTTGTCGAAAAGATGATGATGAGCGCTGGGAAGAGCTAAAAAGAAAGGTTTCATCTGGTAAGGCGTTTGGAACAAATGTAAGACTGATCAGTGCAGCAGAAACGAAAGAAAAATTTCCGTTAATAGACGAGGATTCAATAAGAGGATCCATGTGGGATCCAGATGCAGGTCTTGTAGTTCCTCGGTCACAAGAAGTTGTTAACTTTGCCGTTGAAAGTGCAAAAGAGAAAGGGTCACTAAAAACATTTACTAATACTCCAGCTACTGGATTCGTAATTGAAGATGGAAAAATTGTTGGAGTTAAAACTGACAAAGGGACAATTAAAACTAAAAAAGTCGTTATTGCCTCAGGGATTTGGGGGCCTTTAATGGGAGATATGGCGGGTGTTGGCGTTCCTTTGATGCCTGTTGAACATCCTTTGTTGTTTTTTGGACCATATGAAGAAATTCAAAATACTGAAGAAATGTTGGTTTATCCTCTTCTCAGAGATCAAGGTAATTCAGCATACGTCAGAGACACCGGAAAATTTCATGGTGGTATGCTCGAATGGGGCTTCTATGAAGATAAAAATCCTAGGCTTGTCGATCCTGAAGATATAGGAAATCCTGACAAGACTATGTTATCTGATTCTATGAGATATTTAGAACTTGAAGAGATTGCAGAACCGCTAGAGAAAGCCTTTGAAACAACACCAATTCTTAGTGAATTGGGCTGGGACGAAAAAAGCTCATTTAATGGACTTCTTTCTGTAACAGCTGATGCAGGTTCTTTAATTGGTGAAAGTCCTGAAGTTAGAGGTTTTTGGTTATGTGAAGCTGTCTGGGTTAAAGATGGGCCCGGTTGTGCCAGACTGTGTGCTGAAGCAATGGTCCATGGCAAAACTCAAGTAGATATGCATTCTTTTGACATATCACGATTCTATCCACATCAAAAAGATAGAGATTATGTAAAAACAAGAGCATTTG
This sequence comes from uncultured SAR86 cluster bacterium, assembly GCA_902559345.1. GTDB lineage: Bacteria > Pseudomonadota > Gammaproteobacteria > Magnimaribacterales > D2472 > SAR86A. The sequence goes on from CACEHH010000001.1 coordinate 61,635, forward strand.
AAAATTCTCAAACTATATACACCCCTGCTGTTCATCCCAGGGAGCCATATATTACTCAAAGAGAAATGTTTGTAAGCCCGTTTTACGAAAGAGAAAAAGAACTAGGCGGTCACTTTGAAAACGAAGTGGCAGGCTGGGAAAGAGCCCTCGCCTATACATCTAATAAAGAAAAGCTTGAACAATATATTAAAGAAGTGCCATCAAGAAAGAACGAATGGGATACGCGTCATGTACCCTATGACATTGCTAATGCTGAGCACCTAGCTATGAGTGATTCAGTTGGTATGATCAATTTATCTCACTTCCCTATTATGGATATTAAAGGTCCAGATGCTGAACGCATGTTGGAATACCTTTCTGTTGCAAAAGTTGGAGGAAATACTCCTGAGGGCAAAGTCATTTATACCAACTTTTTAGATGAGGACGGAGGAGTTCACGCAGATCTTACTATTTCACGTTTAGGGACTGACAGTTACAGAGTTGTAACCGGCGGTGCTGACGGAAATCGTGATTGGGTTACTCTGCGTAATTATAGGGACGATAATGGACTTAACGCCAATATAGACATTAGAACACATGATATTGCAACGCTGGGTTTATGGGGTCCAAAAGCTGTAGATGCTTTAAGTAATTTTATAGACCCAAATGAGATTGATATACAAAATTTTCCTTTTGTTACTGCAAAAGGTTTAACTCTTAACTTATCCGGTGGTAAAAAAGTTGATGTGTGGGCGGCTAGAATTTCTTATGTTGGCGAAAGTGGATGGGAAATTTACTTTAATAACAATAAAGATGATGGTTTAGCTCTTTATGATTCGTTGCTTGAAGTTGGAGTAGTCCCGGTCGGTATAGAAACGTATGCAAATAGCAGACGTCTTGAAAAAAGCTTTAGACTTCAGGGAGCAGACCTTGAAACAGAATATACTGCTATTGAGGCAGCCATCCAAAGACCACTTGTAAAAGAAGCAGATTTCCATGGCAAAGCTGCTCATTTGTCACATCGAGAAGAGGATCCATGTGCCATTCTATGTACCATGACATTAGATGATTTAAACGTATCAGGTGTTCCAAGATATCCTGTTGGTATCTCTCCAATTATTGATCCTGCCACAGGTGAAGTTCCCGTCGATAGCAAAGGAAGAAGATCTTATACAACTGGAATGTCTTACTGCCCTTCTATCAAAAAATTTGTTGCTATGGGTTACTTACCAAAAGAGCTAGCTATTAAAGGCAAGCAACTGCTAATTGAATACTTTAACGAAGACGGTGATGGGGTTTATCCAATGACCGTGCAAATTGTTGGTAAAGGATCCTTATATGATCCTAACAACGAAAGAGTTCGCTCCTAGACATCTTAACTTGGTGACAATATTTATAAACTTGCCTATAATCCAAAGTTCAATTTAAGCCCAGATAGCTCAGTTGGTAGAGCAAAGGACTGAAAATCCTTGTGTCGGTGGTTCGATCCCACCTCTGGGCACCATTCTTAAAGGGTTTCTCAAGATTTAAGTTTTAACACACATTAACACACTGCTTAATTAAATAATTTGTGTGTTAGATTTAACACACTTTTTAACGCATCAAATTAAAGGCATAATAGATAAATGCAAAGTTATCGCATTTTATTATTTTTAATTCTTCTCTCATTTAATAATTTCGTATATTCGTTATCTATTTCATTTTCTATTAATTGCAAAGTTCAGGACTCTCTTTTGTTTTCTATGGAGGATGGTAAGTCCACCAGATATCCAAAAATTGAAGGTGATATTGGTGCTGGTGATGATTTAGTTTTGGATTTTGAATTTGTTTTAACTGAATATGGATTATATAGACTTAATATTGGAAGCAATATTGGATCAAATTACAAATTTGCAGCATCTGCAGTAGATGCAGATTATGATGGAATGTTTGAAGATCATGTAACCTTTGAGAATATTCATAGCATGGTGTTTGGAGAGAATTATATGAACATTGATGGATTTATGGGTATTGCGAATTTATCTAGATATTATAAAAATGATTGGAATTTGCTTTATGTAGGGCATGGCATAAAAAAATCATCTGAAATGAAAAGTGCTAATTGTTTAGGTGTTTCTAATAAATATTCTGAAATGCTTGAGGTTATGAAATCACATCATAGAAATGATGAAGAAAATTAATTAAGCACTGAAAATCCTTGTGTCGGTGGTTCGATCCCACCTCTGGGCACCACTTATTTTTTAAAATCAATCCTAAAGAATAATAAAATACCGGTTATTGAGCTGACTAATGCAAGTATTGAAAATATTTTCAATAAAAGATTGTCAATATTATCTCTTTCACGCCAATCCATAATATGAAATCCCCACATAACATCCCAAACCTTCCATTGCATCGATCTAATTGCAGTAACTTCGCCAGAATAAATATTTAAATAAACATTTATTAATTTTTCTTTTTCATTTTTAGATACTACTTTATATAAAGGCAATGTTCTTCCTCTATATTCAGAACCCTTTTTAGGTGATGTAATTTCCTCTGCTTCTATAGGTATCAATGTTGTATTTTCTTTAACTATAAGCATAGCCATTTCAGAAGAAATTTTATTCAAAGGCACTCCATCTGAATCTAGATAAGTGGTGTCCTCATCTGAAGATAATATTATTATGGTTTCATCCAAACGTTTTTTGATTTCAATATTTGAAGTTTTTGGAATCTTAAAATCTATTTCTTTTAAATCGATATTTGAGAAATTGTTTAAACGATATTGTTCTCCTCTAACAAGCTCAATCTTGTTAAAAGCAAAATAAATTCCTGATACTGTCCATAAAAGCAATTGAACAGAAATAAAAAAACTTAAATATTTATGTATATTTCTAACAATTAGTCTCATCTTTTTAAGACATTGATAATTTCATCTATCTTCGCTTGATTATCCTTTGAAGTATTGAGAGATTCTTTAACGCATTCTTTAAGATGGGTTTCGAGAATTTTGGCTTCGACAGAAGTTAATGCATTTTTAACAGCCTTAACTTGATTGAGTATGTCAATGCAATATTTTCCATCGTCTATCATTCGTTCAATTCCTTCTATTTGACCTTTAATACGTCTAATACTTGAGATTTTATCTTTGTGACATGGATGCTTCATAGTTAAATCAATTTTGGAATAATGTAAGTAAAAATAGTTGCGAATATGAAAATGACTACAGATATATAGTAAACAATCCTTGAGCGTCTTCTTGTTCTTAGACATGCCCTTCCCAATTCAGGATCAGCTGGACAAGGCATGTAATAGGTTTTGTAATTAAAATAGCCTGCTATAGCAATCATAATAAAAGCAAAAAAAGTGATATAAAGCTTATATTTCGATAGTGTTATGAGAAACGGAAAATAAGAAATCAGGCTCGCAAAAGATGCACCGGCACCAATAACAACAAATAGTGAGGGTAGTGCACAACAAATTAAAGTTGATGATGATGCAAATAGAGATAAAAAATTTGCTGATTTGTCTTCCATAGTTTTTATAAATCCAAAACAGTCATATCAATTGCATTTTGACCATTAATTAGAATCTTTTCTTTAATGTCATCAAATTTAATTTCTTGATTATTATTGTAGGCAATTAAAACTTTGCCTTTGCTAAGATCAACATCAATTTTTTTAACATTCTTATCTTTTTTAAATGTTTTTTCTATGCCTCTGGCACAAAAATCACATACCATCCCTTGAACATTTACTACTGCAATTTGTGAATTCTCAAGTCCCATCACAAATTTATCAAATCTTACCGGATCAACTTCCAGTTTTTTACCATCTACTAATTGCTCATGAAGGTGACCTTCATGGGAATGATGCATGTGTTCGTGTGGATTTTCTGCCCAAATGATTGATGTAAAAATACTTAAAAATAATAGTTTTTTCATAATTTCTCCTAAAATCTATACATTAAATGAATGTCCCAATCTGTTTTTTTATCGTAACCTAATTCGAGCAAAACATTGCCTTTAAAAAATTTTACCACTGGGTATGTGGTTTGCTTTTTGTTTAAAGAATTCTTTTTTGTTTTTACCATCAGCCATGTATGAAAATCTCCGTACTTACCTAGATAAGGGGCTATACCAAGCTGAATAAATTTATCATCATAATCTATTATATTTTCAATTTTTTTGTAGCCAAAACCTACAAACAAACGTCTTGTTTCCCAGTCACCGTGAATACCATAAAAATTATTACTATCATTTGGGCTAAAAGCGGATTGAAAATAAAGATTTCTTTGTGATTCTTTCTTGTTTTTTCTGTTTAAGAGATATGTGAATCTCAAATATGAATCCGACTTTGAAAAAACCTTATCATTTAAATTTTCGATACCAAATGAATATTTATAGCTTGGTGAATAGTGATAATAAAGTGACTCTTTCATGTTGTCATTGAAGTGCATTATTGTATGGCCACCAGAATATGATATTGGCCTGGCTTCAACAGCATTGAAAAATAAAGTAACAATTAATATCTTTAATGTTATACCCATGGGGGGTATATTAACATTAATGTGAATGCGCGAAAAATTATTGTTGTATTATGATGGTCTGATTAATAAATTAAGGAGCTATTATTAATGAAAGTTATTGGTTTAATCGCAGGCATGTTAATTATTTTGCTTAGCATAATAACCACTGGTTTGAATATTTATATTAATATGTCAGAAAGCTATGAAATATATGATTATTTCGATTGGTTAAATTATGTTTGGAATCTTACTTGGATTCTGCTTGGTACTTTTCTTATTATGTTTTTTGCCAGTAAATCAACATAAGCGTCTATTTGCTATAAAAATAATAAACAAAGAACTGGTTTTGTTTTGAAGATTTTAGTCTTTAAAAGAAGTTACAATATATAAATGATTTCAAAACAACAAAAACCTACACAATCTGGATTTCATGCTAAAACAAATGCAGATGAAATTACAAAAGAAATAGATCTAAGTGAAAAAATAGCTATTGTTACTGGTGGTTACTCAGGAATTGGTCTTGAAACCACAAGAGCATTAGTTCATGCAGGAGCACAAGTCATAATTCCTGCTAAAAGGATAGAAATTGCTTCAAAGAATCTTGACGGCATAGTTCCAAAAGAAAATATAGTTGAAATGGATTTAGGTAATTTAAATTCCGTAAAAAAATTTACAGATAGTTTTAAAGAAAGCTTTAATAAATTAGATCTATTAATTAACAATGCTGGAATCATGGCCTGTCCTGAAACTAGAATAGGAGATGAATGGGAAAGTCAGTTTGCTGTAAATCACATTGGTCACTTTTTGCTTACAAGAGAGTTGATGAATACCATGGCTGAAAATGATGGCGCCAGATTTGTCAGTCTTTCATCTTCAGCACATTCTCTTACCGGAATACTTTGGGACGATATTCATTTTCATAATAATCCATATGATAAATGGATGGCATATGGCCAATCTAAAACAGCGTCTTCATTAATTGCAATTGAGTTTCATAGAAGAATGATAGATAAAGGTGTGTCTGGTTATTCCGTTCATCCAGGCGGTATCATCACTCCTCTGCAGCGCCATCTTCAAAAAGAAGAAATGATTGCTCTAGGCTGGATGGATGAAGATGGATCACCATCAGAAATGGCAAAAAATTTCTTTAAAACAACTAGCCAAGGAGCGTCTACAAGTTTGTGGTGTGCAACTAGTCCAAGTCTGAAAAATATTGGCGGTGTCTTTTGTGAAGATTGTGATGTCGCAAAAAGAAAAAATGAGGTAGATGAATCTCTTCAAAGATATTTTGGTGTAGCAGACTGGGCTATAGACACTGATGAGGCATCTAAATTATGGGATATCACTGAAAAAATGCTTATATCGTGAGCGAAATAAATATACTTTTTGAAAATATTGAGCCTTATTCAACAGGTTATTTAGAGGTAGATGGGCACGAGATTTATTATGAAGAATGTGGAAATCCTAACGGGAAGCCTGCTGTCTTTCTTCATGGAGGACCAGGTGGTGGAGGTAGCACAAAGGTAAGAGGATTTTTTGACCCAGAATTATATAGAATTGTTGTATTTGATCAGCGAGGCTGTGGGAGAAGCAAGCCTCATGCATGTTTAAAAAATAATACAACATGGGATTTAGTAGAAGATATTGAAAAACTTAAAGAAAAACTAGAAATCAAGAAATGGCTTGTTTTTGGTGGGTCTTGGGGAAGTACACTTTCTCTTGCTTATGCTCAAACATATCCTAATTCAGTTTCAGAGCTTGTTCTTAGGGGTATCTTTATGTTGAGAGATAAAGAGTTAAAGTGGTTTTACCAAGATGGAGCGAGCAGAATATTTCCAGAAACCTGGGAGGGTTTTTTGAAACCCATTGATGAAGAAGATAGGCATGATTTGATGGATGCTTACTACAAAATTTTTACAGGAGATGATGATAAGAAAAAAATGGAAGCTGCAGTAGCTTGGTCTAAGTGGGAAGGTTCTGTAAGTACGTTAAGTCATAAACCAGAAATGATTTCATCCTACTCTGAATCAAAATTTGCTTTAGCATTTGCACTAATTGAAAATCACTATTTTATTAATAAAGGATTTTTAGAAGATGAGAATCAACTTGTTTCAATTAAATCAATTGATAAGATTAGAAATATACCCACAATAATAATACAAGGAAGATACGACATTGTATGTCCAATGGAGACTGCGTGGGAGTTATCAAAAAATTGGCCAGAAGCAGAATTGATTATTGCGCCCTCCTCAGGCCACAGTGCTTTTGAGAAGGAAATCACCCATGAACTTATTAAAGCTACTCAGGAGTTTGCTAAAAATGAATAAACTTAATGGAAATTGTGAGTGCAAGAAAGTTTCTTTTGAAATTACTCAAGAAATTAAATACTTTTCACATTGCCATTGTTCACAGTGCAGGAGATCTCATGGCTCAGCATTTGGAAGTTTTATTGAAGTAGATAAATCTTGTTTTAAATATAATTCTGGTACGAAAAATATTAAATCCTATTCCTCATCTAAACTGTGCAAACGAATATTTTGCAAAAGTTGTGGTTCAAATATTATGTTTTTAGATGAAGCTAAGCCAGATAAATATTATGTTTCAGTTGGTGTAATAAATGGGAATCCAAAATTACCAGCAGCTCATCATGTCTTTGTAGGATCAAAAGCATCTTGGTTTGAAATTAATGATGACTTGAGGCAACACGACACATACCCATCAGCTTTTAAGAATGAATAATATAAGTCTTATAGGCATGGCTGGATGTGGAAAATCTTCATTAGGCATGGCTATCTCAGAAAAGTATGATCTAAGTTTTATTGATACAGACCATCTGATTGAAAGAGAATACAAAATGACTTTAGAAGATGTGAAAAAAGAGTTTGGGTATAAATTTGTGAGGTCTGCAGAAGAAAAAGCTATTCTTGGTCTTGATAAATCAACTGAAATTATATCAACGGGAGGAAGTGCAATATATTCAAGCATATCTATGCATCACCTTATGTCTTTTTCAAAAATAATCTATATTGATACGCCTCTTGATGTGATTATTAAAAGAATTGGTGTTGGGCAAGAGCGAGGTCTTGCCGTGCCTGATGGTATATCAGTTTCAGATGTTTACCTGGAAAGGAAACCCCTATATGAAAAATTCTCTCAATTCACTGTAGATGGATCAAAATCAATTGAACAGCTTATCTCTGAAATAAAGATATACTCAAATAGATAAAAATGCATTTATTAGCGGGATCAACAGGTTTTTTAGGTAATGAGATTCTAAGAATATTAGGCGTTAAAGACATCTCTACTATTGCCCTTGGAAGAAGAACCATACCTAATTTACCTGACAGTGTTGAAGAGCTAATTATTGATTTTAATAATATAAAAACAATTACTTTTCCTAGTATAGATCATGTCTATCTTTCTCTTGGTTATCCTTTGTATTATCAAAATGTAATGGGTTTTATGGGGCCTACTCTTAAAAAAAAATTTTTTGAGGTAGATTTTACATATCAGATAGAGATAGCAAAAAAAGCTAAGAATGTTGGCGCTAGAAGCATCTCGCTTATCTCAGCTGTAGGCGCTGATCCAAATTCTTGGAACTATTATCTAAAAACCAAAGGAATGCTTGAAGAGGAAATAATCAAGCTAGAATTTGAAAGCACCAATATATTTCGTCCTGGGCATCTTATGGGAAACAAAAATAGGTTCGACATCGTTTTTGCTGATGTGGTATCTCGAACCATAGATCCTTTTCTACATGGTTCTTTAGAAAGATTTAGAAGCATTCCGGTAAAAAAAGTTTCTGAAACAGTTGTAAATAGATCAATGAATTGCAAGGCGGGAATACATTTCTTTGATCACAAAGATTTTAAAAATTCCTGACTTCCTTTTTTTTAGCTTTAATTATCTTTTTTATTCCGTTACACGCATTAAGAAGCCAAAATGCATTTGCAAAAACAAAATAATATAGACCTAGATATAGTTGAACAATTATTGCAAAAAAACTTCCAGCAATAACAGCAAATAACCCGAATAATCTCTTTTTTGCTTTTTTAGAAACAACAAGTGGTGCGGCTATTAAGGTACCGAAAAAAACACTCAAAATTTGGATAAATTCTAAAATAGTCATACTGATGAACATTCAGAATATGTTCATTAGTATGAATATCGGCGCATTATGAATACTTAAATATAAATGTAAAGATTTTTTTGAACTTTTTTTAAAAAGATGTAATCTAAGGTATGTGGTTAAAATATATTGGAGATATATGAAAAATTTATTATTAATTATTGGGGCATTTATATCCATTGGAATGGTTGCAGATGGTCATAAGACTTCAGATAAATCTGATAAAGATAGGTTTGCAAATCATCCAAACCATCTCATGGATTTTAAAGAATGCAAAGAGTTGAAGGATGGCATTGGTGGTCTTTTAGGGTTAAGTGATGGCATATGGAAAGAAATAGAAGCAAATCCAGAGAATGAAGAAAAATGGCTAGAAGTTGCATTGGTCGCAGACTTGGCTGCTAATTATTCAGAAGTGTATGATGTTTTCTGTAAAGACATGATTGCTCAAAGAATGAAAATGAGAATGATGCATGATAAGAAAAAACATAAGAAAGACAAGGAAAAAGATTAAAATTTGCCTCTCTGAAATCTCATTCTAATAACGTAGACCCTCAAAAGCGCTACTACGGTAATGATCAATTGAATAAATATAGATATTGTTAGTGGGTTGGACCATTGCCAATTATCAATTGTTAACCAAAGAAGAAATGTTTGTAATGGAAAATTAATGGCTGCTCCCATAAGAACAATTATTACCGACTCTCTTAAAGCGACTTTTTCAGTTTTATTCATACTTCTTCCTTGTTGCTAATGCCTCTTGTCAAATATCTTCTTTCATGACATTTATTGAATAATGGTTTAAGTTATAAATATAATGCAAGAACTAGTAGAAGCAAAGTTTTCAATAGGAAATATTGTTAAACATAAATTTCTGAACTTTAGAGGTGTAATTTTTGATTTAGATCCTACTTTTAATAATACTGATGATTGGTACAATGCCATTCCAGAAAAATTTAGACCAAAAAAAGATCAGCCTTTCTATCATCTGTTTGCAGAAAATGAAGAAATTTTTTACATAGCATATGTATCTGAACAAAATCTATTGGATGATTTAGAAGGAGGGCCTGCCAACCATCCAGATATTAAGATGATTTTTTCACATTTTAATGGAAAATGTTATGTGCCTCATAGAAAAACAAAAAATTAAGCATCGATCTCATAGTGTGCTAATTCAACAGCTGTAATAAATACTTCCATTGCGGTTTTAAGCTCATCCTGAGAAACATATGTTGGCGCCAATCTTATAACACTATTATCAGGATCATAATTATTTGGAAATGTAGACCCAGCTGGGGTGATTAACACTCCCATTTCCTTACAAAGCTCAACCACTTGAGATGCAATGGGCTTAGCTGTGGAGTAAGTAATAAAGTATCCACCAGTAGGACGAGAAAAAGATCCACAGCTTTTATCTAATTTTTCTAGATATGAGTATGCGATTTCAAATTTTGGTCTAACCAGTTCTGCATGTTTTAACATATGAGCTTTCACACCTTCAGAGTCTTTAAAAAATTCAACATGTCTTTTTTGATTTAGTTTATCAGGACATATAATCATTGTTGTTCGGACTCTTTTTATTAATTCCAAAGAGTGGCCTGATGTTGCCATAAAAGAGATGCCACCTCCTCCAAATGTAACTTTTGAAAAAGATGTTGTGATAACTGTTTGATCTTGAACATTTGAATTTACAACAATCTCCCAGAGAGGCTTTTGTTTAGGTATGGGTAAAAAATCATGTATTAAATAGGCATGGTCAAAAAGAAAAAGAAATTTATCAGAAAAATTTGAACCTATTCTAAACATATTTTGAAGATTTTCATCTGAATATATTTCTCCGGATGGATTAGAGTGCTTCGGTACACACAATATACCTACAAATTCTTTATCCTTCTTTAAAAGATTTTCAAAAGCCTGTAAATCAATCCCATCTTCTACCAAAGGAATTGGCACTGCCTCAATGCCAAAATCTTGAAGCATCATAAAATGTCTATCAAAACCTGGTACTGGACAAATAAATTTAGGGCTTTTTAAATCTTTCCATGGAGTTGGTTCGGCAAATAAAAAATTAGATAGGACTGTTTGATAGGTTAAAAGCAAGCTCGATTGCTCCCCTGCAAGAATATTTTCTAAAGGCGCATCTAAGAGTTCCGATCCTAGCGATCTCGCTTCTTTTATACCAAAAGGTTCTCCATAATTCCTTAAATCAGCACCATCTTCAGAAGACGTTGGTATGGAAATATCCAAAAGTGCATTTGATAAATCTAATTGATCTTTATCAGGCTTACCTCTTGTTATGTCAATAGATAACTGCTTTTCTTTAAGCGAATTAAACTTTGTTATAATTTTATCATGCATAATATATGTCACATTCTATACTAACAATATGGATCTTAATATTCTAATATTTTTATCTTTTGGTCTAATCTTAGGAATTCTAATTTATATTTTATTCATGTTAAAAAATGATCAAAGTTCTGATAATGGTGGTAATGAAATTTTACAAAATAAATTAATCGAGGTTTCTAATGACATCAATAAAATAGAGAATGATTTATCTTCGGTTACAACACCAATCAATGAATTAAATAGATTTCTCGGTGGCAACGTCACAACTGGAAGATTGGGTGAATGGAGTATGGAGGAAATTATTCGAGATATTTTACCCCCTAATACTTATGAGTTTCAGGCGCAGATAGACCCCGCTTCTGCTGATCGAGCTGATTGTGCTATCAATAATGCAGAGGGTCTAATTGTGCCTATAGACTCAAAATTTTATGCAGGACAATACCAAAACTACCAATCCGCTAATACTGATACAGAAAGAAAAAAAATTTTAAAAGATTTAAAAAGATCTATATTAAATGATGCTGAAGATATTTCACAAAAATATTTATTACAGAATAAAACATCAAATTATGCAGTTTTGTATATAGCCTCTGAAAAACTTATTGATTTAGTGTTTCAAATAGAGAATCTTAGACAAGAATGCCTAAGTGATAAAAATACATTAATACTTGGTCCAAATTCTCTTGCAGCCTTCTTAGACACTATTAGAATTGGGCATCATTATCTTAAGTTGAATGAATCAGCAGGCGAGGTGGCAAAAATTTTACATAAAATTCAAACAGAGTTCTCTAATTTTGATTCAAGCACTGAATCTGTGGTTAGAAGATTGGATCTAGCCTTAAAAGATGTTCAAAAACTTCAGACAAGGGTTAATGTTTTAGGGAAAGAGCTAGAAAAAGGAGCGGAAAGCCTAGAGGAAGGCTTAGAAAAATAACAAAAGAAATTATCTTTACAATTAAATAATGCAAAACTTAAGAATATGGAATTACCTGTCATTGCCATGGTTACTATTTACAATGATCTTCTTCATAGGTTTTTTTATATTGGCTTTTTCTAATGAAATTGATCCTGCAATCTTATCTAATAATTATCTAAAAAAACTATTCTTCAATACGATATTGCTTTCATTTAGCTCAGCAATTTTATCTGCTTTAATAGCAGTACCTTTAGCTATATTAGTGACTTTTTATAAATTTCCAGGACATAAATTTTTTAGCTGGGGGCTAAGTCTTTCAATTGCTTTTCCAGCATATGTTTATGCTTTTATTTTTGTTGGCATTTTTGAATATTCTAGTCCAGTATCTGAATATTTAAGAAGTATAAATATAAATCTTCCTTCAATAAAAAATCTTTTTGGTGCATCAATAATAATGTCTATGGCATTATTTCCATATATTTTTTTACTTACAAAAGCACAATTATCAAGCGTTGGAGTAAATATTTTTAAGGCAGCCAAATCACTGGGAGACAATAACTCAACTGCTATATATAAAGTAATTATACCCTCATTAAAGCCATCTATTTTAGCAGGAATGGCTTTGGTTATTTTTGAGACTATTGCTGACTTTGGTGGAGTATCTACTCTTAGAGTAGAAACTTTTACAGTAGGTATTTACGATGCATGGTTTGGCTATCAAAGTTATTTTTCTGCAGCAAGATTGGCAGGCTATTTACTCATATTTGTTTTCTTTGTTATTTTTATAAGCAAATATTTTGGGCATCGATATAATTCATTAGCGCCAAAAACTGCAGAAAAATTTGAGAAATTAAATTTAAGCACTGGTAAGCAATTTCTTGTTACTAGTTTATGTATTTTAATATTTGGCTTGGTTTTCTGTGTGCCTTTTTTTCAATTAATATTTTGGCATTTTGAAAATATAGAATTTAGTCTAGTTAAGAATTTAAGCCTGCTCTATAACTCACTAATAATAGGTATGTGTGCTGCTATTGTTACTGTTTTTTTTGCAACTTCGCTCTCTTTAAGTCATAGAGGAACTAAAAAACTTAGACCCATGATATTAATTTCTTCTTCAGGATATGCAATACCGGGTTCTGTTATTGCAGCTGGTTTATTGATAGTTTTTGTAACAACTTTCAATACTTCAATCACTCTGTATGGATTATTTGGATTGTTGTTATGTCTTAGTTTGAGATTTATGACGCCTGCATTTAATTATATATCTTCATCTTTAGATAATATTCCACAATCATCTGAAAAAGCGCTTTCTACCAAGCCTAATAATCCTTATAAAGCATTTACTTTATTTTATTTACCTCAAATCAAACCTGCGGTATTCCTAAGTATTATGATAGTTTTTATAGAGTCTATCAAAGAACAGCCTGCAACTTTATTATTAAGACCAGTGGGTTTTGATACTCTTTCAACAAGAATATATAACTATACTAGTGAAGGTCAATGGGAGATGGCTGCAAGCCCTAGTCTATTATTAATATTACTTAGTCTAGTCTTTGTATATCTTATTAATAAAAATATAGATTTAAAGAATAACTTTTAAAAAATATGAAAGAAGATGGGTATAGATTGAATGTAGGTCTAATAATAGCTAATAATCAAGGCAAGTTATTATTATGTAAAAGAAAGGGTATGAATAGTTGGCAATTTCCACAAGGAGGAATCGATTATGCCGAAAATCCGCTGAGTGCTGCTAAAAGGGAGTTATTTGAAGAAGTAGGTATAAAGCCTAGTTCAACTAAGCTAATTGCTTCCTTAGATGAATGGTTAAAATATGATGTCCCCAAAAAAAGTAGAAGAAAGAGGTTTTTAAATAAAAAATTTAAGGGTCAAAAACAAAAATGGTTCTTATTTAGACTAATTAAAGAAGATCAAATTTCCTTTGAAAATGACCCAGATAATGAGTTTGATGATTATAAGTGGGTTTCTTATTGGTATCCTCTTAGCGTCATCATTTCTTTTAAAGAAAATGTCTATTTTGAAGCATTAAATAAACTAAAATATCATTTTTGTATTGAGTTTAATGATGATAGATGAAATCTTAATTTTTGCTGCTTTAGGAATTCTTGCTGGATTGCTTGCTGGAATGTTTGGAATTGGTGGTGGTTTGGTTATTGTGCCAGTTCTAATTGGAACCTTTATTAGTTTAGGTTTTGATAGTTCAGTTATCGTTCATCTTTCTATAGGGACAGCGATCTCATGTATTATCTTTACTGGCTTAGCATCAACAAATGCGCATAGAAAAAAAGAATCTATTGATTTTGCTCACTTCAAGCCTGTCGCTACTGGTATTATTTTTGGTGCCTTATGCGGCGCATTGTTTGCAGTTCAAATTGAAGGAACTTTTCTGAAATTATCTATTGCAGCATTTGTATTTATTGTAGGAATTCAAATTTTATTTGATATCCAAATTTATTCTAAGAGGATTGTTCCAAGTAAACCAAAATCAATATTTGCTGGTGGTGTTATTGGCTTCTTATCCTCAATACTTGGAATTGGCGGAGGTACATTTTCAGTACCCTACTTTAGAGCTTCAGGTTTACAACTTACCTCTTCCATTGGAACATCTGCAGCGTGTGGGGTTCCAATAGCGATATTTGGAACAATTGGTTATATTATTGCTGGAATTAATGTGTCAGAACTTCCTAATTTAAGTTTAGGTTATATATACCTACCTGCGTTATTGGGCGTTTCAGTAACTAGTATCTTTGCAGCAAAATATGGAGCGGATATTGCACATTATTTATCTCAATCTGTTTTAAAGAGACTTATGGCTTCTTGGTTCTTTATAATATCAATATATATGTTTCTTATATGATTATTGAGTTATCTGATTTTTTTAATAACCCCAGCCTTGTTGAGCTAGGCCCAGTTAAAATTCAATACTATGCGGTTACATGGTTATTATCGGCTGTTTTAATTTATAGTTTTCTTAAAAGAAATAAAATAATTCATGAAATTGGGCTAAAAAAAGATGATGTAAACGACATGGTTTTTTTATATGGGCTTTTCTTTGGTGCGATGTGCGGAGGAAGAATTGGATATATGTTGTTTTATGGAACTGATCAGTTAATTGATGATCCATTTTCATTGTTTTATATCTGGGAAGGTGGTTTAAGTTTTCATGGTGGTCTTCTTGGTGTAATTATTAGCCTAATTATTTTTTGTAAAAAAAGAGGTATTGAATTTTTGAGGTTAATGGATGGGGTGGCTTTAGCCATGCCAATTGGTCTAGGTCTTGTTAGGTTAGGAAATTTCTTAAATGGAGAGTTGTATGGCAAGGCTACAAATGGTGAATGGGGTTTTATATTTCCAACTGATCAACTTGGAATGCTTAGACATCCCTCTCAACTTTATGAGAGTTTAGGAGAAGGTTTAGTTCTATTTTTAATACTTACATTCATAAGTCAAAAGAGCAAAATTAAAGGAGTTGTATCTTCATCATTTCTTATCTTTTATGGTTCAATTAGATTTATAATTGAATTCTTTAGGCAACCAGACTCGCATATTGGATATGTGGCTTATGATTCGTTAAGTATGGGTCAGTTGCTTTGCATACCAATGATTATTGTTGGCTTTTTTATACTGATATATTCTAGGAAGAACGCATGAAAGCATATCTAGATCTCTTACAATTTATCCTTGAGAATGGGGATGAAAAAGATGATAGAACTAATACAGGAACGATATCGTCTTTTGGACATCAACTAGACTTTGATTTAGAAGAAGGTTTCCCAGCTGTAACAACAAAGTCGCTTGCATGGAAAGGGGTTGTTTCAGAGCTATTATGGTTTCTTGAAGGGTCTGATGATGAAAGAAGGTTAGCAGAAATTAGATTCAATAAAGATAGAGCAAAACTTACTGATCTAAAAAAGTATTCAACAATATGGACAGATAATGCTGATAAACAGGGCAAGGATCTTGGATATGAAAATACTAATCTCAAAAAAGTTCTTGGTCCCGTATATGGTGTTCAGTGGAGAAATTGGGCGGGCATAGATCAAATAAATGAGCTTATATCTGGTTTAAAAAATAATCCTGATAGTAGAAGACATATTCTGTCTGCATGGAATGTAGGAGAAATAGATAAGATGGCTTTGCCTCCATGCCATGTAATGTCACAATTTTATATAAATAAAAATACAATCAGTTGTCATATGTATCAAAGAAGTGCTGATATGTTTTTAGGTGTCCCATTTAATATTGCAAGTTATGCCTTGCTGCTTTCAATAATAGCTAAAATACTAGACTTAAAACCAAAAAGATTTATTCATTCATTTGGAGATGCTCATATATACAAGAATTCTATTGCCCAGGTAAAAGAACAAATTGCAAGAACTCCCAAATCATTACCCAAACTTATAATTCCAGAGATAAATAATCTTGATGATCTAAAAAAATTTAATATTGATGATTTTATTTTGGATGGGTATGACCCTCATCCACCAATAAAAGCAAAAATGGCGGTTTAGATGTTTGTTATATCTCATGTAGTTGCCTTATCAAATAACAATGTTATTGGAGTTGATAATGATCTTCCATGGAGCTTAAAAACTGATTTATCACACTTTAAAAAATACACAACTAACAAAATTATAATTATGGGTCGTAAAACATATGAGTCTATTGGGAAACCTCTTCCTAATAGGGTTAATTATGTAGTATCACAAACTATTAATGAAATTGAGGGCGCAATAGTTTGCAATAGTACGGAGAATGCAATTGAGTCTGCAAAAGAATTATGTAGTAAAGAAAATTTAAATGAGATTGTCATAATTGGGGGCGGCTATCTATTTAGAGACACTCTCCCAATAACAAATAAACTAATAATTACTAGAGTTGATTGTAATATAGACGGTGATGTTTTTTATCCTGACATTGACCTAGGTAACTGGAAAAAATTAGAGTCAATTAAATTTTTGAAAGATGCAGATAATGATTATGATTTTGAAGTTATTACTTACGAAAAAATTAAGTAGAGTTCATTTGAATATAGTCTCTTCTAAGAGCTAAATTCTTAACTCTAATCTCTTCATTTTCAGTATATTTAATCCAATTATTAGCTTGCTGTTTTATTTTTTTATCTTTGTCTCTGGCAGCAATTCTAAAATTTTTCTTAGCATCTTCAAATTGTTGTAATTCAAAATAAACCTGCCCTAGCGTTAAATAAACAGGAGATAGTTTTTTAATCTTCCCCTTTTCTAAGCCTTTTAATATGGAGTCGGCCGCTTCTTCTAATTTATCTTCAGATAAATATAAATTTCCAAGTAAAACAAAAGATTCACCATCTTTGGACATCTTCGCCGCTTTTTCTAGAACAGGAATTGCTTTGTCTATTTCTTGTGCCATTCTCCATGCATCAGCAAGAAGTTTTAGGTTTTTTTCAGTATCTTTTACTACTGGAACAATCTTTTCTTCTTTGGTTTTCTCATCAACAATTGTAATCATCTTCTTTTGACCTGATTCAAATACCTCAGCTGCCCAATATGGATTTTGATTTAAAAGGAGTAGTTGAGTTAAAGCTAAATACTCAGATTCTTTATTTAAAAAGTCTTTCTGATAAGCTGCTTTAAGAGTGATCATGTAATCTCTTTCTCTTCCAAGCTGGCCGTAAGAGCCGCCAAGCTGAATAAAATATTGCTTTTTAGGATATAAATTAACTAATATCTCATAAATATCTATCTGTCTTAATAGAGCTACCTTCTCTCCAATTTCTTTTTTCTGTTCTCCTATGCAGGCTGCCATAATCACATACCAATTTTCTCTTGGCTTGTACCCTTCTTCTTCAGCCATTTTTACAGCTGTTTCCATTGATGATAAGGCTTTCTTAAAGTCGCCTGTTTGATAGTATGCTTGACCGAGTAATGAATATGACTGAGCAGTTATTGTCTCCACCTCACTCATCCATTGAAGAATTAACTCAATACCTTTTTCATAGTTTTCTTGAACCAGGTTTAGTTGAGCGAGAGAAAGCAATGCTCCGACTCTTAGACCAATAGTCACTTCAGGCTCATTTATTAACTTGTAATAAGCATCCATTGCTTTTGGATAATCGCCCTCATTAAAATAAACAAATGCCCAAGCATTCCACATAACAGATCTATCATAGCTTTTTAGCTCATCCGCATTATTTCTTAATTCAGTAAGAATAGATATAACAGTATCCATATCTGGTGCGGGTTCACCTTTTTCATCTACTACCTCTAAAGCCTCATAAACTTTTGCCATTTTTTTAGCAGTTGAGCTTTGAAGAGCTCTTGCCTTTTTATATTTTATTGGTTTCTTATTTGATTGTGACTGAGCCTCAATAGTGATTGGAGTAATTGCAAATGAAATTGCCAATAAAGAAAATAAATATAACGAAGGTTTCATTCTCATAATTCTTTTAAGATTCATCTAGTATATATGTAAATCTGTGCAAAACGCCATCAACTGGGACTGCTTTTCCATCTACAATCTTAGGTTTATATTTTAGTTTAAGCGCCGCTCTGGCAGATGCACTGTTAAACATCGTGCATGGTCTGAACTCAGCATCAGGATCATTTGGATCTTTGTTTGTACAATATCCTTCAATAGCCTTAGCATTTTCAACGCTACCCGTATCAGTAATAGTAAATTCAACTAAAGCATAGCCCATAGTTCCTCTTTCTTGTGCTCGTCTAGGATAAATAGGAACAACCTTAAAAAGTGGTATATATTCACCATCTCTAAAAAAAGATCCTCCAGCCTTAAAGTTTGCTTTTGGTTTTGCTATAGAAACATCCAACCCAGTTAAAGGCGCGAGATCTAATTCAGGCTGAGCAATATCCTCAGGTTGCTCATCTGGTTTATCTGGTTTATCTACCTCTGTCATAAAAGTATCAATTTCTCTTTCCGGCATTACAACATCAGCTAGTTTTACAGAATTATCTTGTTTTAAACCACTGTCGCCTAATGCTATTAGGATAACCATTATAAAAAATAGCGACATAGTAATTAATGAGGAAAAACCAATGCCTGCTGCATATTTATTAGTATTAAATGCTTTTACATAAAGGCTATGAAGAGGTTTTGTAACAGTATTAATAGCTGAAAGAACTTGGCTCATAAATTATTTTGGTTCAGATGCTAATGAAATTGCACTAACGCCAGCTTCTCTTGCTCCATCCATAACTTTAATTATTGTATCAGCAACAGCCTTTTCATCAGCTTGTATAACTACAGATCCTTTTGGATTGTCTGCAAGCATTTTTACTACATTAGCCTTTACTTGCCTTACATCAATCCTTCTTCCATCCATCCATACTTCACCAGTAGGACCAACAGCAATCAAAATTGCAGCATTTTCTTGAGTCTCAGCAGTATCGGAATCAGGCCTATTAATTTCAAGACCGGGCTCTTTAATAAAGTTTGCTGTAACAATAAAGAAAATTAGCATGATGAAAACAACATCAAGCATCGGAGTCAAGTTTATTTCACTTTCTTCATCTTTTACTGCTGTGCTTATAGCATTTCTTCTCATCTAATATCTCCTATAAATCTCTTTTTATTAATTCTCTTAAATCATTCGTGTGTCTATCGGATGCACTATTTAGATATATGCTTGCAAAAACACCGGATAGAGCTACAACCATCCCTGCCATTGTTGGTAGTGTTGCTTTTGAAACCCCGCCAGCCATAGCTCTTGCATCTCCTCCGCCATTAAAAGCCATTACTTGGAAAACCTCTATCATTCCAGTTACAGTTCCTAGAAGTCCAAATAATGGTGCTAAAACTACACATGTTTGAATAATTGACAGGTTTTTATTAATTTCTACTTTAGCTTGGGAGAGCATTTTTTCACGAATCTGCAAAGCATGCCATGATGTTTTATCTGACCTATTATTCCATTCACTAGATAGATCCTGAACATAAAATTCATGAGCGGAAGAAAAATACCAGATTCTCTCAAATATCATAGCCCACATAAAGAATACTAATATAGCAATTAACCATAAAACACTACCGCCTGCTTCCATAAAATCCCTTATGGAAGAAAATGCTTCAGTTATGGCAAACCACATAATTAATTTTTACTTACCTTCTGCTCTTTCAGCGAGAATACCAGTACTTTGTTCCTCAAGAACACTAATTATTCCTTTAGCAGATGAAGCTGTAAAAGAGTGAAGTAGTGTTGTCGGGATCGCAACTAGCAGACCTAAAACAGTAGTCACAAGCGCTTGTGAAATACCTCCAGCCATTAATTTTGGATCTCCTGTTCCATAGAGCGTGATCATTTGGAATGTAACAATCATTCCAGTAACAGTACCAAGCAATCCTGCAAGAGGGGCTACTACAGAAATAATTCTAACTGCGCCAATTCCTCTTTCAATTGATGGTCTTTCTGCCATTATTGCCTCAGCAAGTTTTAGCTCTAACGTATCAATATCCTTTTTAAAGTTCTCTTCGCCAACTTTTAATACTCTTCCTAAAGGGTTTCTTGCATCAAGAGTTTTCGATCCTGCTTGAGCTCTTACAGCTTTACCTAAAACAAAAAGACTCCAAAGTTTCCAAAACGCCAATCCAATACCAATAAGACCAACAAATATGATTGCGTAACCAACTTCCCTACCCTGAGCAGCTCTTTCTGCCAAAGATGGGGTCTGTATAAGATTAGCCAAAAGGCTTCCGCCTGTCGGGCCAGTTGGATCTACTCCAAATTTAACTTGTTCATCAATTTCAGCTTGACCAATTTTCTTTGCAGTTTTTGTGTAACGTCCTGCTGGCTGCCTTGGTAAAAATGCATATTCACCAGTAGCCGCTACGTACTCTAAGTATTTGCCGTCACAAACCGCATTAAACAAACCTACTCTTGTAACATTACAGTTAGATGATTCTCCATCCACATCTACAACAACAGCATCAAATGAAACTACCTGACCACTAGCAACCATTTCTCTTTGAAGCTCATACCATAGACCTTCAATTTCTCTAATAGTTGGTAATTCAGTTGTTTCTGACATTTTTGAAGTCAAATCGTTTAAAAAATCTACTCTATCCAAGCCATATTCGGCACTTGTTAAAGATCCTGAGAATTGTACAGCGGCCTCTCCAGCAGAACTTTGCAAATGTCCAAATAATTCTACTAAAGATCCAAGCTCCTTCTGATATGCTTCTTCTTTAACTCTAAGAATTTCTTCATTCTTTTTGTATTCGGCCTCAAGCTGATCAGCAATTCTTTCTTGTCTAGCAAGTTCTCTTTTTTCAGCTGCTAAAATTTCTGCTTGTTTATTCTTATTTGCCATAAATCTAGCTTCTCTTTTAGAATTCTCAGATTGCTCTTTTGTCTTTCCTTCTTTAACTAATAACAGTAAAGCTTCTACTGTTGAAACTTCTGTTGCCTCTTCATCTGCATCTTGAGAAAATATATAACCATTAAATGATAAAGATAAAAGAAATAAAATTGATAAATACTTATTCATTATACTTCTCCTTTAACAACTGGCATTAGTAGCATATCTGTAGGGATTAGCTTTTTAGCCATTCTTATTCCATCGCGAATTGGTTTTCTATAACTACTTGGCAGTTCTTCCCAACCAATTATTTCTCCGGTTACTGGATCAGTATTGTTATTCCATATTCCACTAGTTCTCTCATCTTTAGTTTGATAAAACATGCCTATTCTTCCAATAACAAGAATATTTACATTTGTCCCATCTGCTAATTTATCTTCATAAGTATCTATCTTTCGTCCATACTCGGCTTCGATATTGTAAGCTTCTAATACTTGTCTTACCTGTTCAGATGCAGTTACTTTTGGTTTTGATAATGAGGACCTCACTAAGTCAATTCTACCCCTTCTTTCTTCTTCTCTAAATGGAGTATCTAATACAATAAATGTCTCCAAAGTATCTAGCATCTTCTCAGCAAGAGGCGGTATTTGTCTTTGCATTACAACTACCTGAACTAATTGCTCGTCAAGCTTATCCATGAGATCAAGCTGAGCTTGAATCTGGATTCTTTTTTGTTCGTTATATAGTTTAAGACCCTCAACCTGTTTTGAAACAACCTTATACTCATTAACTATTTTGTCTGTTTGTCTTTCTGTTTGATCAATATTACTTTGTGATGTTGCAGAAAGCGTTTGATTTTCTCTACCTACTTCTAAAATACTTTCCATGTTGACTTCAACCTCATTTGATATAACAAATGTGCTGAAGCAAAAAAGTACGGGCAAAGATATTCCCTTTATATATTTAAGCATTATGTGTACTCCCTAAAGTTTGATAATGTTAACAGCCTAAGCTTAATAAATAAATTATTTTTAATTCTTTTTTTTATATAGTAAATATATAAAAAAAGGTATTTTCTATATATTTATTGTATATTTTTTATAACTATTTTGAAATCTTGTTATTTTGTAAGCTTTAAGAATAACACTGGGGTATCTTTCTTATATTGTTTATATGATTCATCTTCGCCCCACTTGATATCACTTCTTGCTTCTAACATTCTTACGCCGCTTACATAAACAAGCAATAAGTAAGTAAAAATAGGAGATATAAGTGTTAAGTATTGAAGCCCTTCTAATGAAGAAAATGACATAACTGCTATACCAGTCCACAAAACAATTTCCCCAAAATAGTTAGGATGTCTTGATTTTCCCCAAAGACCTGATGTAATGAATTTATCCTTGTTTTCAGGTAATGATCTAAATTCTGTTTTTTGTCTGTCTGCGATAATTTCAATTGAGAAACCTAAGACAAATAATGCTAGTCCAATAAAGAAGAAAGCATTAATCTCTAAACCAGTTGATAAAGCTGTTATAGCGCACATCGAACAAAGCGATACCCATAGCCCCTGAAGAGTCCATGTCATAAAAAATTGTGTTGCAGATGGTTTAATGCTTCTAAATCTTTTGTCTTCACCATCTTTATGTATTCTTAAAAATAAGAAGGATCCAAGCCTTATTGCCCAAAAAGTAATTAGAATGACAATTAAAAGGTTTTTTAACTCAAGATTGGCAAAATAATTTGAAGACTGTGCTAATGAGTACCAGATTACTGATAAATAAGTGAGGCTTCCCGTTAGGTCATAAAATTTTTCAGTTTGAAAAACGTATGCAGGTATAAATGCAACCCATTGAATTATAAAGGCTAAAACAACAGCCCTAAATACTATATCAACACCAGTTGCAGCGGCTATTGAAATAGCTATAAAAAATACTATTAAAGATATCAGTAAATTAATTATTGCTTTCATTATTAATTCCACCCACAAACTCTATCTTGATTTTGTTCATCCAGCCATTCTTTTAAAGGAGCATAATAATTTAGAATTGAAGTACCACTCAACTTTCTAGAACCAGTGATATTTTCGAAGGCATCCTGCCATGGCAGACTTTCCCCCATCGCCATAGTGGAAATTATTTTTTCTCCTGCATCTTTATTACCATATATTGAGCATTCATGAAGATATCCATCAAAATTTATTTGATTACATAAAGCTTCATGAAATTGATACTGCATAATTCTAGCTAAATAGTATCGAGTATAAGGAGTGTTGCCAGGAATGTGATATTTTGCGCCTGGATCAAAGTATTCCTCTGTCCTATCATCGCTTGTACCGATACCTTGATATTCTTCTCTTAATTGCCACCACAATGTGTTTAATTCATCTTCTTTAATATCACCATTAAAAACACCAGATCTCCATTTGTCTAGCATTAATGCCCATGGAACTACAACAACACCTTCTAATGCCTGTTTCATCAATAAACCAATTGGATCTTCTTTTGCAATATTTGCTTGTTCTTCTGAGATAAAGTCAATTTTAGTTAAATAATCTGGGGTTATAGATAAAGTTAACAAATCACCAAATGCTTCATGAAAACCATCATTAGCCCCTCCCTGAAAAAGGGTTGGTAAATGATTGTATGCCTGATAATAAAAAATATGTCCTAACTCATGATGGATGGTAATAAAATCTTCTTCATTTCTTTCGATACACATTTTTATCCTGAGATCATTATTTGCTGGATCTAAATTCCATGCTGAAGCATGACATACTACTGATCTATCTCTTGGTTTTACGAATAATGATCTTTCCCAAAATGTTTCTGGTAAAGGATCAAAACCAATAGAAATAAAGAAATCCTCTGCGTATTCAACCATTTGTATTTCATTTATATTTTTATCAGCAATTATTTTTGTTACGTCTACTGAATTTGAATTTGATTCTTCTGTATATACTAGATCATATATATTAGACCATGATTGTCCCCACATGTTCCCCAATAGGTGAACAGGCAATGGTCCTGATTCAGAAACAATTTCATCGCCGTAGTAATCATTTAGCTTAGCTCTTACATGGCAATGAAGTGCATCATACAAAGGTTTGACCTCTTCCCAAACTCGATCGGTCTCATCTAAGAATTCATCAGCCGGCATATCATATTTGCTAAACCACAAGTCACTTAATCCTTCGTAACCAAGATCCTTAGAGCCCTCATTCCCAATTTCAACCATACGCATGTACATAGGTTTCATAGGCTTTCCGATTTCATGCCATCCTTTCCATGCTTTTAAAAGCTCATCAGGATCTCTTGAGTTATCAATTATTGATTCAAAAGCCTCTAAGTCATAACAAGCGCCATCTTCATAGCAATATTCACCTGTGCCGTACATCGCTTCAAGCCCAGTTGAAATTTGTGATAATTCTGAAGCCAAAGTTTTGTCTAATGGAGGAGGCATAACAAAAGAGCTCTTAAGAATACTTAGCATTCTTTTATTCTCGGGTGATGTGTCTAAATTATCAAAATTAGAGGCTTGTCTTGATCGTTCTAAAGATTTTAAAGTATATCTAGTACCATAATCTGCTATCACCTTTTGAGAATCGTATGTAATAAAGTTTGAACTTATCCAAGAAGCAGAGTAAATAACTGGTCCGTCTTTCTTATTTTCTTCTTCTACCAATGCTAAAAAGTTCTCTAAATCTTCTATTTTATGAGTTTGTTCGCCACCAGGAGCACAAGAAGCTACAATTAAAGATAATAAAACTGTATATAAAAAATTTTTCATTTGGTTACCTCGCTATTAAAATAACATAAAAATAAATTTATTATGAAAATTTCAACAAACCAATTCAAGAATGGTACTAAATTAATAATTGATAATGCGCCCTGTTCAATTGTAGAACATGAGTTTCATAAGCCAGGAAAAGGTCAAGCCGTCATGAGGGTGAAATACAAAAATCTATTGACAGGAAATACGAATGATAAAACATTCAAATCTGGGGAAAGTGCAGAAGCTGCTGATATAAATCATACAGAGATGGAGTTTCTTTATCATGATAATAACTCTTGGCACTTTATGGATACAAATACTTTTGATCAGATTGAAATAAGCTCTTCACAAATGGGAGATTCAAAGAAATGGCTTGTTGGACAAGAGGTCTGCGAAATTATTCTTTGGGATGGTCGCCCAATCTCAGTTAATCCTCCAGTTATTGTAGAATTAAGAATCATAAGCGCAGAGCCTGGAGTTAAAGGTGATACTGTCTCTGGTGCAACAAAAAATGCAACTCTTGAAACAAATGTTGAAATTCAGGTTCCATTGTTTGTAAATGAAAATGAATTAATCAAAGTTGATACCAGAGATATGACTTATGTTGGGAGAGCAAAATCTTGATAGAGGCAGTTAACAAACAAATTAAATTATTTTTGACATCAATTGAAGGAAGCAGCAATGATTCTACTCAAGCAATTCTAAATAAATTCACGACTTCGATTTCCGAAGATTTAAAAAACGGCCACCTAACTACAAACGTTTGTATGGTTGCAGCAAGTATTTTAAGACTTAACCCAAAAGAGCTAGCAGAGAATCTTGAAAAATCTCTAAAAAAGCTAAATAAATTTAAAAAGGTTGAAGTTGCAGGGCCTGGCTTTGTGAATATCACCCTTCATAGAGAAGATTTTGTCTCAATAATTAAAGAAATAATGAAACTCGAAGAAGATTTTGGTAAATCTGATATAGGTAATAAAAAAAGGGTTCAAATTGAATTTGTTTCGGCCAATCCTACTGGACCATTACATGTTGGACATGGAAGAGGTGCAGCATATGGAGATGCTATTGGCAGAATATTAAAATCTACAGGCCATTATGTCGAGAAAGAATATTATATTAATGACGCTGGCAGACAAATCGACATTCTTACAGCTAGTGTTTTATTGAAGATAATCCAAAAAGAAATTAATGATTTTTTCCCACAAAATGCTTATAAGGGTACCTATATAGAATTGATAGGAAAGGATTTTCTTCAAAATAATAAAATTAAATATAATGACATTGGCATCTTAACCAAAAACCTTGCAAGCGATCCTGAAAAAGAAATAGATCAAATCATAGTTAATCTTAAAGAAATGGATATTGAAATATGGAACTTGGCAAAAGCCTTTTCTCTTAAAAGTATAATAGATTCAATTAAATCTGATTTAAAAGAATTTAATGTAAATTTTGACAATTGGTTTGAAGAATCGTCTCTAGGATCATTAGAAAGCCCCGTTTCTGAAATTACTAAATCAATTAATAAATTAAAACAAGATGAAGAAGCGTATGAGAAGGATGGCGCTATATGGCTAAATACTGATTCAAGTGGAGATGATAAACACCGAGTCTTAATAAGAGATGATGGGAGAGCAACTTACTTTGCTTCTGATGTTGCATACCATAAAAATAAAGTTGATAGAGGTTTTGATAGCCTGATAAATGTATGGGGAGCCGATCATCATGGTTACATAAAAAGAATTGAAGCATCTATTGAAGCTTTAGGTTCAAGTAAAGAAATACTTAAAGTAAAACTTGTTCAATTTGCAAACCTATTTAAATCTGGGAAGAAGGTAAAGATGTCTACTAGATCGGGAGAATTTTTTACATTGAGGGACCTTATAGGAGATATTGGTACAGATGCTGCGAGATTTTATTATTTATCAAAACAGGCTGATCAACATCTTGATTTTGATTTAGATCTAGCAAAATCGGATAGCAAAGAAAATATTTTTTATTACATTCAATATGCTCATGCTCGAATTTTCTCTCTTGAAAAGAAATTTAAAGAAACTCATTCAAATTTAAAAATGAATATTGATTCTATTAAAAATAATGGCTATAAAAAATGTGATGTTCTTATTCATGAAATTTCTAAATATCCTAATATTATTAATAAATCTTCGCGCACCCTTCAACCACACATAATTATCTTTTATTTGAGAGATTTATCTCAGTTATTCCATAGCTACTACAATGACAATCATGTTCTTTCTGAATCGGAAGAAAATATACAATCAATTATTTTTTGTTTATCAGCGGTTAAGCAAACTATTGCAAATGGGCTTAAAGTATTAGGCATTACACCTATGCAAAAAATGTAAAGATATGAAAGATTTTGCAAATAGGAAAAAAGTTAAAAAAAATATATCTAAAAATAGGCAGACATTTGGCTCAAGGAAACCAGATGCTAACACTATATCTAAAAAGACTATAGCTTATCTGCTATTAACTAGTGTGTGTTTCGTAGTTGTAGCATTCTTTTATTTTAAAACAGATGTTGTCTCAATTAAGCCAAAAAATTTGGGTAACTCAGTGACAATTGACTTTCCAACATCTTTAATAAATCAGGGCATTTTGATAGAAAGTCAGAGTTCTGATCAGAAACCTTTATTATGTGAATACTTTGTTCAGGTTGGAGCATATGGTAATAAAAAATATGCTCTAGAGGCAGAAAATATGCTCAAGTCTGAAATTCAAAATATTTCAATTAATGGAGTATATAGCTCAAGCAATCCAGGAAGATTATTACATAGTGTTATATCTGGTCCATACGAAAACAGATCAGCGGCAAGCAATGCAAAAGAAAAAATTACTAAAAAGGGTTTTGATCCTCGACTTAGAACATCATGCGAACAAACATAGCTAAAAATATTGATAATATAAAAGATCAAATTAATTCAGCATGCAAAAATGCTGGTAGAGACTCTGATAAAATAACCTTAATAGCTGTTTCTAAGAAGAAAAGTTATGAGATGATTCAAATAGCTCATAAAAAAGGAATAAATAATTTTGGTGAAAATTATGCTCAAGAACTTCAAGAAAAAGCATCAAAAATAAGTTCGGCTAATATTATTTGGCACTTTATAGGCCCAATACAATCTAATAAGGTGAAGATTATTGCAAAAAATGCTGATTGGGTTCATGCAATAAATAGAGAAAAAATAATTAAAAAGTTGGATCTTGAGTGCAGAGGATTAAATAAGATTATAAATGCATGCATTCAAGTCAATATATCTTCAGAAGAATCGAAAAGTGGTTGTAATCCAAAAGATCTTCTAGATATTGCTAAATTAGTAGAATCTATGAAAAATATTAATTTAAGAGGCATAATGGCTCTCCCAAAAATAACAAATAATAAAATTGAGCAAAAAGAATCAATGCAATTAGTAATAGCCCTCAGCAAGGAACTTCGATCTTCATTCCCAGATGCTAAATGTATCTCATTGGGTACTACCCATGATTTTAATGATGCATTAATTCATGGATCTACAATGATAAGAATTGGTGAGTCTATTTTTGGAAAAAGACAATGAAAAATGTAGTTTTCTATGGTGGGGGAAATATCTCCCAAGCGGTAGCAGAAGGCTTGATAAAATCTGGCTATGAAAAAAATAAAATTTTTTATGTAGACAGGAATCCAAAGAATAAGCGTATTTTAGAAAAACTTCAGATAAATAATCTTGAAGGTAATAACACCGTAAAAGTTGATTTATTCATTCTTGCTGTTAAGCCAAAGGATGCGATAAATGCTTATAAAGAAATATTAAAAAAATATGAAAGACCAAAAATTATAAGTTTTGTAGCAGGAATAAAATCAAAAAGATATCTAAAAATTAATCAAGATATTGAATTTCTAAGAGCAATGCCAAATACATCTTCAAAATTTAACTTAGGCATTACTGCTA
The DNA here is from genome assembly GCA_902559345.1 of uncultured SAR86 cluster bacterium. Classification (GTDB taxonomy): domain Bacteria; phylum Pseudomonadota; class Gammaproteobacteria; order Magnimaribacterales; family D2472; genus SAR86A. The sequence goes on from CACEHH010000001.1 coordinate 90,540, forward strand.
TATTTAATTCATCATTTAGGAAAAATAATCTAAAGAAGGTGATTTCTCTTTTTAAAAGAATCGGAATGACTATAGAGCTTGAAAAAGAAGTAAAAATAGATGGCTTTACTGGAATGGTTGGGAGCGGTCCAGCATATTTTTTCTATTTACTTAAGTCTTATGAAAAAAAATTAATGAGTTTGTGCAATAAAGATAAGAAGAAAGTTAATGATATTATGGTTAATCTCATGAAAGGTATAAGTTTGTCTATTGAGAAAGATAATCTTGATAATTTGATTATGGCCGTAGCATCAAAAAAAGGAACAACAGAAGCAGGACTTAAATCCTTTAAATCCAATAAATTAGATAAAATTTTTGAGCAGGGTTTAGACTCAGCTATAAAAAGGTCAAGGGAAATTTCTGATGAATGACATAGAGATTTTATTAATAGGCAATCCTATATTAAATCTTCTGGGTTACATTTTTGTTATTCTATTGATTTTTAATCTTTTAAAAGTTAATTATTACAATCCTATTGTTGCTCTGCTTTTAAAAATATATAAACCGATTTCAAAAATATTATTCTTATTTCCAAATCAGATAATTAACATCATTATGATATCTTTGGTTATTAAGTTTCTATCTTTGTATGTTTTTGCAGAGGGGCAGGTAGAGATTTTGGTATTGATTGCAGTAGCTGTTATTCAAATCCTGATAGCAATTTTAAGAATAATCTTCTATGCGGTTATTGGTGGTGTAATAATAAGTTGGGTATCACCAAACAGTTCAAACCCTTTCCTCCAACTAATTGAAGAAATATCTCATAAGGCTCTTTCTCCTATAAGAAAATATATACCATCAGCAGGAGGTCTAGATTTCTCACCTTTATTTATATTGATATTGGTAAATATATTGGTAGCTTTTTTAATTAATTTATTTATATCTATAGCATGAATGTTAAGACTGAATTAATAACTTTCAATACCGGAATGGCTCTCGAAAATGGGCATAAGTTAGATTCTTTTGAATTAATGGTAGAGAGCTATGGCAAACTTAATAAAACTAAAACAAATGCTATTTTAGTTTGTCATGCTTTTTCAGGAAATCATCATGCTTCTGGAAAAAATAAAGTTAATGAAATTGGTTGGTGGGATGAAATTATTGGGCCAAATAAATCTATTGATACAAATAAATATTATGTAGTTTGTTGTAATAATCTTGGAGGCTGTTCTGGATCTTCAGGGCCAAAAAGTATAAATCCTTCTTCAAATAAACCCTATGGCAGCAATTTTCCCTTGGTAACTGTTTCTGACTGGGTAAATTCTCAAAAAATGCTTATGGAAAAACTTGATATCCCATATTGGCATTTTGTTGTTGGAGGTAGTCTTGGTGGAATGCAGGCGCTTCAATGGTCTATTGCATATCCGGATAAAATTAAAAAAGCAGGCATATTTGCAGCAGCTGCGAAATCTAGTACTCAAAATATAGCAATGAATGAGGTCGCTAGAGAATCAATTCGTAAAGATCATAATTTTCATGATGGTAATTATCTAGAACATGGTGTTATTCCTAAAAATGGTATCAAGACTGCAAGAATGCTTGGTCATATAACATACTTATCAGAACAGCATATGAATCAAAGGTTTGGTAGAAAATTTCAAGATGATAGTTCAAAAGTGGGACTAGATGTAGATTTTGAAGTTGAGAATTATCTTCAATACAAGGGTGAAAAATTCTCAGAAATCTTTGATGCTAATACATATATTTTAATGACAAAGGCAATGGATGGATACGATGCTGCATCTAAGTCAGATGACCTTTCTTCAGCTTTAAAGGGTGTGCTTGCTGAATTGCTTATTATAGGCTTTTACTCTGATTGGCTTTACCCCCCTGAAAGAGGTAAAGAAATACAAATAGCAGCAATGAATAATAATATAAAGTCATCATATGTTGTTCTGAATGGTGAACATGGACATGATAGCTTTCTTTTTCATTCAGATAAGTATTCTCAAATAATAAGTAAATTTATAGAGTCTTAATGAATAATAAACTTTCAAAAATAATAAATCCATGGGTACCAAAAGAGGGTAAGGTTATAGATTTTGGTTGTGGAGATGGTTCTTTATTGGAAGAATTAATGAAGACAAAGAATATTTTAGGTTATGGGGTAGAAATAAATGATAAAAAAATAGAGAGTTGTGTTTCAAAAGGCGTTCCAGTAATAAAACAAGATATTGATAAAGGTATAAATGAATTCAAGTCCTCAAATTTTGATATTTCAATCATGGCGAGATCTATTCAATGTTTAAAAGACCCAAGCCTTGCGCTAAATAGAATGCTAAAACTTTCTAAAAGATGCGTCGTTACCCTTCCCAATCTTGGGTACTGGAAATGTCGATTAAATTTAGCTTATGGAAGAATGCCAGTAACTCCAGAACTCCCATCAAGCTGGCACGAAACTGATAATATACATCTATGTACTATTAATGATTTTGAAGACCTATGTAAAAAAGAAGGTATAAGAATAATGAATAAGGTATTTTTAGGATCAAATGGAGCTCAAAGCAATCTATCCTCATTAAGCCCGAATTTATTTGCTATTGAAGGAGTCTATTTACTTGAAAAGCAATAAAGAAATTCTAATTGCGACCTCCAATGCTGGAAAGGTAAAAGAGTTTAATAAACTATTTAAAAATCATAAGTTATTTTCTTTAAAAGATCTTGATATTAAAGATCCTATAGAAGATGGCAATTCTTTTTTAGAAAATGCACTTATTAAAGCTAAACACGGGGCAATGATATCAAAAAAATTTACAATTGCAGACGATTCTGGCTTGGTAATTCCTGAATTAAATTTTGAACCTGGTATTTACTCTGCAAGGTATGCTGGAGATGGTGCAACTGATAAAGATAATAGAAACAAAGTAATAGAAAAACTTAATGATCTTAATGTAAAAGAGTTGAGTGCATATTATGTATGTGTATTAGTTGGAATGAGGAATTATCAAGACCCTATGCCGATAATCACTCAGGGTAAAATCCAAGGCAAAGTTTCTATAAACAGCTCAGGTGATGGTGGATTTGGATATGATAAGATTTTTTATCCTTTAAGTTATGGTTGTTCTATGTCGTCATTAGATTCTGAAACCAAGAATAAAATTAGCCATAGAGGCATTGCGTCTGAAGAGTTCATAAAAATTTATAACTCTTAGTCTTCTTTATTAAAATTAAATTCAAAAACCCTTCTACCCTCATTCACACCTCTCTGCTCAAACTTGGTGAGATGATTTTTTTTAGTAAAAAAAATATTTGATTTATTAAAAAGCCCAGTCTTATTTATTTCTTTTTTAATATGGTCTGCATAATTTTCCCAATCTGTAGAGATATATAAATTTGCTTTAGATTTCATTGATTTATGAAGCAGTTCTAAAAAACTTTTATTAATTAGTCTTCTTTTATGATGCCTTTCCTTTGGCCACGGATCAGGGCATATAATTTTTACCGCATCAAAAACTTCCATATTTTCATTTTTATCTAATAGAATTCTAATATCATCTGGAAAAATTTTTATATTCATAATATTGTTATCTTTAATCAATCCTATTAATGTTCCAATTCCTGATAAATAAACTTCAGAGCCTAAAAATAAAATATCTGGATTCTCTTTTGCTTGAAGGTAGATATGCTCAGCATTACCAAAGCCTATCTCGAGGCAGCAGCTGGAATAGTCTAGTGCTATTTCATTGATCTCACAAATGTCTTTAATAGAATAATCTGATAAAAACTTTAGGTTATCTTCTTGGTTTTTAGTGATGCGACCTCTTCTTTTTACAAAAGAAGGTAAAAATTTTAAGCGCATTTAAAAGACTTTTAATTAAAGTCTATGTCTGCCATAACAGATTTAAGTTTTTTAAGAGCGGTATTTTCAATCTGCCTAATCCTTTCTGCTGAAACATTATATTCATCAGCAAGGTCGTGAAGGGTTGCCTTCTCATCCGCGAGATATCTTCTTTGTAGAATATCTTTACTTCTATCATCAAGAATCTTTAAGGCATGAGCTAAATCCTCACTGTTTACTTGATTTGATTGGTCCTTTGCAACTATGACCTCTGGATCATATCTTTTATCTTCTAAATATTGAGAAGGAGACATCATTTCTTCATCATCACCCGTTAAAACAGGCGAATCAAATGATGAGTCATTTGAAGAAAGTCTATTTTCCATATGAAGCACATCTTTAACTTCAACATTTAAATCTTTCGCAATTTTTTCAGCTTCATCTTTTGTAAGCCAGTCTAAAGATTTCTTTTTACTTCTTAAGTTAAAAAATAATTTCCTTTGAGCTTTTGTTGTGGCTATTTTTACTTGTCGCCAATTTCTTAAAATATATTCATGAATTTCTGCTTTAATCCAATGTACTGCAAAAGAAACTAGCTTTACGCCTCTGTGTGGATCATATTTATCAACCGCTTTCATCAAGCCGACATTACCCTCTTGAATGATATCACCCAAAGGCAATCCATAACCTTGATAGGACCTAGCTATATGAACAACAAATCTAAGGTGATGAATAACTAATTGTCTTGCAGCATCAAGATCATCTTCTTCATAAAGCTTTAGAGCCAACTCTTGTTCCTGCTCTTTAGTTAAAATAGGAATAGCATGAACAGATGAAAGATATGATTCTATATCTTTTCCAGGACTATTAAGTTGCGATGGTTGTAATTGTGTGCCCATGTTATATAAAAAAATTATAATTAATTATACTAATTAATTATTATTAATTGAAAATTATACCAATTTTTTAAAAAAATCTCTTAGAACAGGTAAAAATTCACTTTTTAATGAATTATTTCTAAATGCAATAAAATATGGATTAAGTATTGAGGACTCTTTTGCATAATTTAATTCTTTATTATCTTTAATCTTTACCACGCTTCCTCCATGGCTTGATAAGACTGCATGCGCTGCTGCTATATCCCATTCAGACGTAGGCCCAAACCTTGGATAAATATCTGCATCATTGTCAGCCAAACTGCAGAGTTTCAACGAACTCCCCTTTTCTATAACCTCATATGTATATCCTTTAGTATTAAGGAATTCAAGAAAAGCTTTATCATTCTCACTTTTATGGCTTTTACTCATAACTATCCTAATTTTTCCAATAGCACTTTTTTCATCATAATTATTACTATCAAAAACTGACCCAAACCAAATTTTGCCTGATACCGGAGCAGCAACAATTCCAAAAACTACTTTTTTATTATCTATTAAGGCTATATTCACAGTAAATTCATCCGTCTTATTAATAAATTCTTTTGTTCCATCTAAGGGATCAACTAGCCAATATGTCTCACTTAAACTTTTTAAAGATTCTTCGTTAAAAGTTTCCTCTGAAATTATTGGAATATCTGCAGATATTTTGTTTAGGGCGCTCAAGATTACTTCATTTGATTTTGTGTCTGCTAAAGTAAGTGGAGAGCCATCTAATTTTTCTTCATGACCAAATTCATCACTTTTATAAATTTCTATAATTTCATCTGAAGCATTTTTTACACAATCTTCTAAAATTTTTAAATGCTCATTAATAAAAGTCTTATCAATCATGATTCTTATAAATCACAAACCTCATTGTTTAGATTTTTAAAATCTAATGCATCAAGCATTTTATAATGAAGATCGGTATTATCCATCATGCCATTAAACAACTCGGAGCCAGGCCCATATGCAAAAACGCCAACAGGAATAGAGGTATGACTGCCTGTTCCCCATTGAATCGTTACAGAGCCTTCCTTTTGTTTTAAAATCTGAAGGCCTCCAGTTTCATGGTCGGCTGTTACTATCAATAAAGTTTCTTTATTCTTTGTAACAAAATTGATTAAGTCTTTTATTGTTAAATCAAAGTCTCTGAACTCTGTAATCATTTCGTTTGCATTATTATCATGTGCAGCCCAGTCTATTTGACTCGCCTCAGTCATAAGAAAAAAACCATTACATTTATCTTTACTTAAATGTTTTAGGGCAAAGTCTGTCATCTCTCTTTGTGTAGGCTGGTTTGATCCTCTTTCAATACCATCGTCATCAAATAACCCAATTATTTTTTTTTGATTATCATAGGTATCATTTAAGGATGCTTTATCCAATAAAACATAGTGAGTATTTTTAACGCTTTCAATATCAAAAAACTTCAACCCGCCTCCTAAAGCAATATCAATTGAAGAATTAACTAATTGATCTGCTATTTCATCATATTTATATCTTGAGTCGATATGAGCATAAAGGGCTGCTGGAGTTGCGTGAACCACAGAAGATGTTGCCACTAGAGCGTTTTGGTAACCCTTTTTATGCAACATCTCAGTAATTGTTTTTAATTCTTGCTTATCTATATCTAATGCTAGATATCTATTTTTTGTTTTATGGCCAGTTGACCATGCAGTTGCTGAGGCTGCCGAGTCGGTATATACATTATCATATGAGTGAGTTGATGAAACACCAAGATTTGGAATCTGATCTATTGCAAGCCTATAATCTAAACCACCAATTGCGATTCTTGATAGCATGATTTGGTTAAACCCATTACCGTCGCCAACTGCCAGAATAATATTCTTAGCTTTTAAGCCATGCGGAAAATTTTCTATATTTAAATATTCTGTTTCTTTAGAACCTATTTCAATCGATTCGGTATCTGAGGAATCACATGCCGTAATAATTAATAATAGTAAAAGTGATATTTTTTTCATCAAGAAAATCTATGGTTTTAAAGTATTTTTTCTGATTTCCGTTGCCATTTCTTCAGACGAGGGCATATCTTCATAAATTGAAAGCTCCCATCTACCATATGTTGGGTTGGTTATCATAAACCACTTTGTTCCCCACATATCTGAGTACTTAGCTGCAAGTTTTTTTCTATCAGTATGGAAAACATAGGCTTCTTTTGTAGAAATAAAGTCCGTTAACTGATCTCCAATAATCAAAATGATCCGGTTTTTATCTGCAATTAGCTTTCTCCTCTCTGTCTTATCACGAGAATTTTCTTCTTTTCTCATTAGAAGCATGTCATCATTTTTAAAAGGAAGTCCCAAATTGATTAAATTTTTCTTTGTTGCATCTCTGAAAGATTCAAGTCTATTTGTAAGATAGAAAATTTCTACTCCATTATCTTCTGCAAAATTGAGAAAATCATATACGCCTTCAACTGCATCTGCATTTGATTCATTTACCCAATCTGACCATCCGTTTGGATATGAAAGTCCAGTGAGTATAGTTCTTGATTGAAAAGGTGAGTTATCTAAAACAGTTTCATCTACATCAATTATTATTGCAGGCGGCTTGTCTTTAAAGTTATCTTTTTGTTCAAGAGCAGCAGTCCATGAGCTATCTTGCAAAGCCATCTCAAGCACTTTAGTTGCATTAGTAAAAGTTTGTATGTTATTTGCAGCAAACTCGGTTGAGGTTTGAACATAAAGCACAGACAGCATTGATTGTTCTTGAAAGGATTTATCTTCTTCAGAAGAAAAGGAGTAACTGCTGCTTACAGTAATAATTATTAAAAAAATATGACTTAGTGATTTCATAGCTCAAGAGCATTATAATGCTTATTCGTTACAATTTAGATAGAAAATTATATTTATGGAAAATAAGATATTAGAAAATTTAAAGCAGCTAGAAAAAATGTTGATTCTTTTAAGCGAGGATAGAAAGGTTGTTCTTTCTCACCATAAAACTTTTGAACATGTTGAGAAAATGCGAACAATCGTTAATGAATCAATTGAAATGGCAAATAAATCATGAGTAAGAAACAGTATAAATGCTTTAAAGTTGATGTTGAAAATCACATAGCAAATCTTGTTTTATCCAGGCCTGACGAGCTAAACACTATGTCTAGGGATTTTTGGGTTGAGCTTGGAGATGTTTTAAAAGAAATAAATAGAGACTCGGATGTAAGAGTCGTTGTTATGTCATCAACAGGTAAACATTTTTGTGCTGGCATGGATTTAAATGCTTTCTCTAATGGAGTTGATAATATTCCTGATGATAAGAAGCCTGATCATGCTCGAATTGGTGAAGCTGTATACAGAGTTGCTAAAGAACTTCAGGAATATATTAGTACTTTAGAAAAAATAAGAGCGCCTGTAATTGCTGCAATTCATGGTGGATGCATTGGTGGCGCTGTTGATCTTGTTACTGCATGTGATATTAGATTGGCATCTGAAGATGCATTTTTCTGTATCCAAGAAATCAATATTGGCATGGCTGCAGATGTGGGAACATTGCAAAGACTTCCTAAAATTATTTCAGATTCTAAAATGAGAGAAATGGCATATACGGGAAGAAGAATGTATGCAGAAGAAGCCAAGAGCACTGGTTTAGTTAGTGACACATTTGAATCACAAGAGAAGTTGCTTGAAGCTGCAAATAATTTAGCTAAAGAAATTGCTTCTAAATCGCCTGTTGCTATTTATGGATTAAAAGCTGTTATGAATTATTCAAGAGATCACTCTGTCAAGGATAGCTTAGAATATAATGCCTTGTGGAGCGGTGCGATGTTAAGTCAAAAAGATATGACTGAAGCTATGACTGCTAACATGGAAAAAAGAGAAGCTGAATTTAATAAAATGGTTGATGTAAAGAAATTTAACGAAACAGATTCTTAAAGCTTTCTTAGAAAAACAGGTATTGTAGAAGTAGACTCAGCTTTTGAGTATTTGTATCCATCTACATTAAACTTTTTAAGATCCTCAAAATCTTTAACTTTGTTTTGGATGATCCATCGAGCCATAAGCCCTCTTGCTTTTTTTGCATAGAAGCTAATGATCTTATATTTACCATTTTTGTAGTCTTTAAATGCTGGAGATACAACATTAAGGTCTTCAGATAATTTGCCTAAAACTGTGAAGTATTCTTTTGAAGCTAGATTAATTAAAAGATCAGACTGTTGTTTTTTTAATTCTTCTAAGACGTTTTTTTGAATCTTGTTACCCCAAAACTCATAAAGATTTTTACCTGCTGCGGTTTCAAGTTTTGTGCCCATTTCTAATCTGTATGGCTTCATAATATCTAACGGTCTTAAAATGCCATAGAGCCCAGATAAAATTCTGATATGTTTTTGAGCAAAATCCATTTCCTTCTTTGTTAAATCTTCAGCCTGAAGTCCTTGATAGACATCTCCTTTAAAAACAAGCATAGAAGGCTTTGAATCATTTGAAATTTCTTTTGAAGCTTTCCAAGACTGGTATCTATCATAATTTAATGCCGCCAGCTTATCGCTTAAGCCCATTAAAGATGCTATATCTTTAGGTTCTTTTTTCTTTAATTGATTTATAAGTTTAGAAGATTGGGCTAAAAAAACTGGTACAGAGTGATCCCCCTTAGGCTCAAAATCATAATCAAGTGTTTTTGCAGGAGAAAGTACTATAATCATGATTACATTTTAACGAATACTTGAAGGCTTATTCAATGACTTATGTAGAAAAATTAATAAATTCATTGGGAACATTCATATCATTAATGATCCCTATCATGACAATATTGATGATAGTGATAATTGTCGCAAGATATTTCCTTGGGATTGGCTTAACCGGCCTTCAAGAACTTGTTATGTATGTGCATGCATTAATATTTTTAGGTTGTGCTGGGTATGTTCACTATAAAGATGAGCACGTTAGAGTGGATATTTTTTATAGAGGAGCCTCTGATAAATATAAAAATAAGATCAACATTATTTTTAGCATATTGTTTCTGTTGCCCCTATGTTTTGTAATAGGTTATTTTTCGATAGAACAAGTCAGCATGGCATGGGAGAGCAAGCAAATCTCTAATGAAGCCGGTGGTTTAAAATTTGTATATGTTCAGAAAACTTTAATCTTATTATTTCCCATAACATTGTTGCTCACCATTATTCATAAGTTTATGGAAAAAATATGGAACTAATACCCCTAGTTCTGCTTATTTTGATTTGTACTGCTTTGTTGATGGGATATCCTGTGGCTTATACTTTAGCGGGTATATCAATACTTTTTGCTTTGGTATGCATTCCTTTCGGAATATTTGATCCAACACTATTTAAAAGCATCCCCTTAAGAATATTTGGAATAATGAATAATATGACCTTGTTAGCGGTTCCACTATTTATCTTTATGGGAACTATCCTTGAAAAATCTGGTATTGCTGCAAAGATGTTAAGCAATATGGCTGCTGCTTTTAAAAATATAAAAGGTGGATTGTCTATATCGATTATTATTGTTGGGGCTATGTTGGCAGCAAGCACCGGAATCGTTGGGGCGACTGTTGTAACTATGGGTCTTATGTCTTTACCAATTTTAATCAACCAAGGTTATGAAAAAAGTTTTTCATCAGGTCTTGTGGCTTCAACAGGAACCTTAGGTCAAATAATACCTCCATCTATTGCATTGGTTTTATTGGGAGATGTTATGTCCAATGCCTACCAAAGAGCTCAAAACGATATGAGAGCTGAAAACGATATAGGCTTTTTCCCTCAACAAACAGTTACAGTTGGAGATCTCTTTGTGGGGGCAATTGTTCCAGGAATAATGATATGTGTTGGATATCTCATATATACGATTTATAAAAATGGTATTAATTCAAACCTTAAAGATTATTCAAATGAGAAATCTATCCAAAAAATTGAATTATTGAAAACGCTAGCTCTTCCAATATCCCTAATTATTCTTGTGCTTGGATCTATATTTGCAGGTGTTGCAACTCCTACAGAGGCTTCTGCTATTGGAGCTTTTGGCGCTTTGATAATTGCTTTTATAAATGGAAAGATTAATTTTAAATTTTTAAGAGAAACCTCAGAGAAAACAGCAATAGTATCAACAATGATTTTTACCATTCTTATTGGGGCTTCAATCTTTTCATTAATATTTAGAGGTGTGGGTGGAGATGAATTAATTAATTTAATTTTTAGCTCTATTCCGGGCGGACCGCTTACAGCTCTTATCTTTGTTTTGATGGTAATTTTTTTATTGGGATTTATCTTAGATTTTATAGAAATCTGTTACGTAATAGTTCCTTTAATTGCCCCCCCTCTTCTGGTGATGGGATTTGATCCTGTTTGGTTAGCAATTCTTTTTGCTATTATTTTACAAACATCATTTTTGACACCTCCATTTGGATTCTCTTTATTCTATTTAAGAGGTGTTGCAGATGAAAGCATTAAAACTTCGGAAATTTATAGCGGAGTCTTTCCTTTTATACTTATTCAGCTTTTGGTTCTATTGATAGTGATGATTTTCCCTATTTTTATTTTGTAATTGGTTAATCTATCAAAGGGTTCCTTCCCCATTGATTTTCATCTTCTAAAGGCGGCGAGATAAGCCAAACCAATATTAATATTAAAAATGCGACATATGCTAAGCCCAATAAAGCTGTAATAACGTAAAAAAGCATGCTATCAAGAATAATCCCGATAATCATAAAAATAAGAATAGGAATATAGCCGGCGATATAAACTATTTGCCACCATCCTGAGCGCCCAGCATCCTGAAGTCTTCTTGAGGTTAAAGAAATATAGCCAATAAAGGTTGCTAAGCTTAGAATATTTATAAAGAATCCAAAATTCTCATACCATGCCTGATCAAATAATGTATAAAAAATAAGCCAATCAGCAATAAAACAAGCAACACATGCAATAAGATACGCTAAAGTAAACCACCAATACTCACCCCTGCTAGCCCTACTAGAAAAATTAAAATAATTTTTAAAAAATAGCTTAACCGCATCTAACATATTTATATTTTTAACTGAATTTGTCATAAATTACTAAATGGTTTATTAAGATTTAATTATACACATAATTTTTTATTGTTTTGAACGTGTGCCATAATTCTAATAAACTAAATTGATGCTCGTGATAAGCCAGCATTATTTTTCTCTATTGCTCTCTCTGCTCTATAACTGGAACGAACCATAGGGCCAGATACAACTTCAAGAAATCCTTTTTGTAATCCAATCTTTCTGTATTTTTCAAATTCTTCTGGAGTCACCCATCTTTCTATTGGATAGTGATTTCTTGTAGGTCTTAGATATTGGCCAATGGTAAGAATATCAACTTTATTATAAATAAGATCATCCATAGTCTGCTCTATTTCTTCATCTGTCTCGCCGAGACCAAGAATAATACTAGTTTTAGTAAGCACTTTAGGATTTAAGTGTTTTGATTTAGCAAGCACATCTAGGGTTTGTTGATATCCTGCCCGAATATCTCTTACTTGGTGAGTAAGTCTCTCTACTGTTTCAATGTTTTGTGCAAATACTTCCAAACCACAATTTACTAATGTATCTATAGAAGAGGATAAGCCTTTAAAATCTGGAGTTAAAGCCTCTACTGCAGTGTTTGGATTTAATTCTTTAATTAGTTTTACTGTCTCAGCAAAATGTTGCGCACCACCATCTGGAAGATCATCTCTATTTACAGATGTAAGTACAACGTATTTTAATTTCATAGTTTCAACTGCTTTAGCAATATTCATAGGCTCATCTTTATCGAGCCAGCCGTTTGGATTGCCAGTATCAACGGAGCAAAACTTACAGGCTCTAGTGCATACAGAACCCATTAACATAAAAGTAGCCGTTCCAGCTGACCAACATTCACTAATATTTGGACAATGCGCTTCCTCACAAACTGTATATAACTGCTTACTTTTAACTTGTTCTTTGACCTTATGGAAATTTGGATTGAATTCAGCTTTAACTTTTAACCAGCTTGGTTTTTTGGGTGTTGGGATATCAGAAAATTTGTTTAGCTTTTGCCCATTCTTAATAGCTTTAATACCATCTCTATTGGTAATTTTAGTTGTTGCTATCAATTCCATAATTAAAATATTTTTCTAAGTAAATCTATTACTAATTTCTCTAATTGTAGTTTAGAAATATCCTTATTTAAATCTTTTATCTGAGTAACTTCCAATCCCTTATAGCCACATGGGTTAATTTGTTTAAAGGGCGATAAATCCATGTCAAAATTAAGACTTGCCCCGTGATATGACTTGCCATTAGAAATTCTTAGGCCAATTGATGCAATTTTCTTTTTGTCCACATATACACCAGGTGCACCTTCAACAAAATTACAATCTATTGAAATGCTTGCTAAAAGATCTTTTACAAAATTCTGAATAATAGAAACTAATTTTTTTGGTCCAAAATCTAATTTTTTTACATCAAGTAAAAAATAAATAATTAATTGGCCTGGGCCATGGTAGGTAACCTCTCCTCCTCTGTCTGATTGAACAACCGGAATATCTTTTGGATTCAAGATATGGTTTTTGTCCGCTGCTGTTCCAAGTGTAAAAATAGGAGGGTGCTCAAGCAGCCAAATTTCGTTATCAAAATCTTCTTTTTTAATGTGTGATTTCATCAACTCGAGAGTTTCGTGATAATTTGCAACTCCGAGCGATTTAAAGGTTAAGTCTTCAAGCACTATTTATTTCTTGCTTCAATAAATGCATCTTCAGAAATCTGATGATATGCAGATACATTATTCTTAAAATTTAGGTATGAATCATACACCTTGGCGATTGTTTCATCTTCTTTAGCTAAATCTTCAAGAATCCTATTTGATATTACTTCAAATTCATCAATAACGTCATCTGGTAATTTTCTGAGCTCAACGCCATGAACTTCAACAAGTTCCGTTAGTGCTTGATTATTTTTTGCAAGATATTCGTCTAACATATCTTGGTTTACAGCTTTTGTAGCTGTTTCAATAATAACTTGTAGATGATTTGGTAAAGAATTCCAAGCATCTATATTAATTAATAATTCGAGCATAGGTCCAGGTTCGTGCCATCCTGGATAATAATAATATTTTGCCGCTTGATGAAACCCAAACGTTAAATCGTTGTATGGCCCAACCCATTCAGTTGCATCTATTACCCCTGTCTGCAGAGCTGTATAAAGTTCTCCGCCTGGAAGTGTTACAGGTATGCCTCCTGCTTCTTTCAGAACTTCGCCACCAATTCCAGGAATACGCATCTTAAGGCCTTTAATATCTTCAAGAGAATTAATCTCTTTGTTAAACCAGCCAAACATTTGAGTTCCAGTATTTCCAGCCGGTATTGGATAAATGTTAAAGGGTTCGTAAATTTCTCTCCATAGTTCCAATCCTCCGCCATGGTTTACCCAAGAATTTATTTCATCAGCTGTTAAGCCAAAAGGAACACTTGTAAAAAATTGTGCTGCTGGAACTTTTCCTTTCCAGAAATATCCACCACTGTGACCCATTTGATGAGCCCCGCTTGAAACAGCATCAAAAACTCCAAATGCAGGAACTTGTTCTCCAGCTCCATAGACTGTAATTTTCATTTGGCCATCGCTCATCTCTTCTACTAGATCAGCAATGCGCTCGGGGGCCATACCTAAACCTGGATAATTTTTTGGCCAAGATGTTACTAATCGCCAATTGTATGTTTTATCTTTATCAATATCTTCTTCAGATTGAGTCTCTGTATCTTTTGAGCATCCAAATATAAAAATTAATGTAAATAGATAGATGAATTTTTTCATTATATTTTATCGAGATTTGCATATGCCATAACTAACCATTTAGTGCCTGAACTATCAAAATTTACCTGAACCCTAGCTGAATCACCAGAGCCCTCATAATTTAAAACAATGCCTTCACCAAATTTCTTATGCTTTACCTTTTGACCTAACGCAATACCGATCTCCTCCTCAAATTCCATTTTGATTTCTTTAAAGTCTTTTCTATTATAGGGAATATTAGTTTGTGCTCTAGGTCTTATTTCATTAATAAGATCTTTTGGAATCTCTCTAAGAAATCTTGAAGGTGGATTAAATGTATCTGTTCCATGCAATCTTCTTGATTCTGCATGAGTAATATATAACTTTTCCATAGCTCTAGTTATTGCAACGTAACACAGTCTTCTCTCTTCCTCTAACTGTGAAACGCTTTCCATAGACCTGCCATGTGGAAATAGGCTTTCCTCTAAACCTGTTATAAGGACTAATTTAAATTCGAGACCTTTCGCTGAATGCATTGTCATTAGTTGTGCGGCATCATCATGCTCTGAAGCCTGTCTGTCACCAGAATCTAAGGAAATGATATCTAAATAGCTTTCAGCAATCTCATAGTTTTTTTTATCCTCTGAAATACTTTGTTCAAAATTTTTAGTAGCAGTAATTAGCTCTTCTAAGTTTTCTATTCTTGTTTTACCCTTTTCTCCAGGCTCCTTAGCATGGTAAGCATATAAACCTGAATCTTTAATTATCAATTCCATTAATTCTGAAAGTAAATTTTCTTCAATAAATGATTTGCAACCAGCAATAAATTCTAGGTAATCTCTGAGCCCCGCACCACCTCTTCCTGAAATTCTTCCATCATCGATCAATTTTGCTGAGGCTTTAATATAAGAGATATTAAATTCTTTTGCTGTATATCTTATTTTTGCAAGAGTTTTTTCGCCAACCCCTCTAGTAGGATTTGAAATAGATCTTTCGAAAGATGGGTTGTCGTTATGGTTGAAAATAACTCTAAGGTAGGCAATAGCATTTTTAATTTCTAACCTTTCATAAAAGCGAAGCCCTCCATATATTCTATAAGGAATACTTACTCTCAATAAGGCTTCTTCTATTGCTCTTGACTGAGCATTTGATCTATATAGGACTGCTGACTCTTTATAGGCACCACCTTTTTCCATCCAATCTTTTAATACATCAGCTACAAACCTTGCCTCATCTTGTTCGTTATACGCTTGATACATAACAATTTGTTCGCCTTCTAATTTTTCAGTCCAAAGATTTTTTCCAAGTCTGTCTTTATTGTTATCTATAAGAGCATTTGCTGCATTTAAAATAATATTAGTGGATCTATAGTTCTGTTCGAGTCTTATAATCTCAGCATCTTTGAAATCTTCAGCAAATGAATTAACATGTTCAACTTTTGCTCCTCTCCAACCATATATAGATTGATCGTCATCTCCAACAGCAGTTATATTTGTTTTTTCAGATGCTATTTCTTGAAGCCATTTGTATTGAATAGTGTTTGTATCTTGAAATTCATCTATTAAAATTGATTGGAATCTTGTTTGAAAAAAAGTTTTTACCGATGGTGAGCTAACCAGAGTTTCATATGACTTTAATAACAGTTCTCCAAAATCTACAAGATAATCTCTTTTACAAACTTCTTCATATTCTTTATTAATTTTATTGATTGTTTCAGTATAAAAATCTCCTTTTTCATCAATATTTTTGCTTCTAAGGCCCTCATCCTTCCAAGCATTTATCTGCCATTGACTTTGTCTAGATGGCCACGTTGCTTCGTCTAAATTCAATTCTTTAGAAATTCTTTTTATTATTCTTAATTGATCATCTGAGTCAATGATTGTAAAGCCGCTTGATAATCCGGCTTCTTTATAAAATCTTTTCAAAAGTTTGTGAGATAAACCATGAAATGTCCCAACCCAAGAATCTAAAATAGGCGCTTGCAATAAAGACTCAATCCGTGACCGCATCTCATTGGCGGCTTTATTTGTAAATGTTACCGCCATGATTGCTGAAGAATTTTTTCCTAGTGCCTCAACCTCCCATGCGATCTTATGGACTAGGACTCTAGTTTTTCCTGAGCCAGCTCCTGCTAGAACAAGCAAATGTTGCTTTCCAGAGGTAACTGCATTCCTTTGAGCTTCATTTAAATTTTCTAAAATATGAGATACATCCATTTAGGGATTCATTTTTTTGTATAAGTTAGATATTCTAACCCTATGTCGACAAAATTATTGAGACAAATTAAAAATTCTCTTAAAGATTTAAGAAAATCTGAAAAAATTGTTGGTGAGTTCATTCTGAAAGACCCAAAATCAGTTATAACTATGAAAACAGCTGAAGCATCTGAGGCAATGGGAATTAGCGAACCAACACTCATCAGGTTTTGCAAAGCAATAGGTTTTAGTGGTTTTCAAGAGCTTAAAATAAATCTATCACAACAATTAGCAGCAGATGATTATTTTGTTATGTATGAAATTAATGAAGAAGATTCTATTCATGAGTTATGTGAAAAAGTTTTTGATACAACAATTAGTGAAATTCTTAATGTCAGATCTCAAATTGATCAAACTATTTTAGAAAATGCAATTGAAACACTTGTAAATGCTCAAAGAGTTGAATTTTATGCATTTGGTGGCTCTGCGCCAGTTGCAATGGATGGCCAACATAAATTTTTTAGGTTAAAAATATCATCTTCCTATATCTCGGATCCACACCTTCAATTTATGTCAGCAAACTCACTTGAAAAAAATGATGTTGTAGTGGCTATCTCTCAATCAGGAACGACTGCCGCGTTAATCGATAGTGTAAAAATAGTCCGTAAAAACGGGGTAAAAGTAATAGGAATAATGCCTGGCAACACCCCTCTAGCAAATATCTGTGATTTTCCTTTAACTATTAATGTTGGTGTAGATAATCGAATATCCAAGCCGGTAACATCAAGGATTGCCTATACAGCAGTAATTGATGTTTTGACAATGGGCGTTGCACAGTTAAAGCCAGAAGCCCAAGATCATCTTTACAATATTGCAGATAGCCAAAGATCATTAAAAGTTGATAATTAAAATATAATTAAACTGAAGTGTTAAAATTACAAAATAAAATTTGGGAGACGCTATGAGCGAAGAAATCAAAAAATTTTTTACTACTTACACTGATTTTGTAACAAAAGTTACCAGTGATCCTAGTATTGATTTGGATCAGCTTAAAAAAAGCTTCGATGACATTGAGAAAGATTCGAATATTAAAACACCTAGACTGCTTACTGCTGCTTTAGGGTTAGGAAGTGAAACAGGTGAATTTGTAGAAATTGTTAAAAAAATGTTTCTTCAGGGAAAGCCGCCATCTGATGAAAATATTTTCCATATGAAAAGAGAGCTTGGAGATATTATGTGGTACTGGGTTACGGCTTGTGCAGCTCTTGATCTTGATCCATACGAGGTTATAAGTGAAAACCAAGAAAAACTTGCAGCAAGATATGGAGAAAAGTTTGAAGTACAGAGAAGTGAAATTCGAAAGGAAGGCGACTTATAGAAATTAGTCTTAAGTGCTCTAGCATATAGAAATGCTTATATTATTATCCTCTTTATACTTCTTGTATGGCTTTATGCTTTTTTATAGTTATAAAAAAGGCTACAGCTTATTAAGATATTTATTAAAGAAAAAAAATATAAATGTATTACTGACAATAGAATTGACTTTTATTGTTATTTCTTCGTTAATCATATTTAGCAGCCAGCCGTTAAATTGGGTTGTTGTATTAACAATGGTTAGTCACCTAGCTGGAATAATATGGATGATCTCAAGCCCTAATAGCTACTATTCTATGGTTGAAATGAATTCAATTAATATCGACTCTTTAGAAATATCGTCTGCAATGATTGTGTTCGGATATGGCATTTTTGTCTACTTCTCTAAATTATTCTAAGTTAATTCTTCGATTCTTTTCAATAAACTTGAAGTGTCCCATTTTCCGCCGCCAGCATTCTGAATATCCTTATAGAAATTGTTAACGATTTTTGTTACATCAAGATTTATATTAGAGGTCTTTGCTCTTTTTAAAACAATCTCAAGATCTTTTCTCATCAAATCTACTGCAAAACCATGATCATATTTATCTTCTATCATTGTTTGCCATCTATTTTCCATTTGCCAAGACTGTGCAGCCCCTTTTGAAATCACCTCGATAACACTTTTACTATCTAAGCCAACCTTTTTCGAGAAATTTAATCCTTCTGCAAGAGCCTGTAATAAACCTGCTATACATATTTGATTAACCATTTTTGTTAATTGGCCAGACCCACTTGCTCCCATATATTTTGTAAATTTTGAATACTTTTTCAAAATACCTTTTACTTTTTCGTATCCCTCTTTTTGCCCTCCAACCATTATCGAAAGTTGTCCTGACTCAGCACCTGCCTGTCCTCCAGAAACTGGTGCATCTAAAAAAATTACTTGTTTTGAATTTAGTTTCTCATTGAGCATCTTAGAAGTATCTGAAGAGGTGGTTGTATGATCTATTACTATTGTTCCTGGTTTAAGGTTGTCAAACATACCCCCTTTAGAAAAAAAGATATTTTTAAGATCTTCATCATTGCCTAAGCAGGATATTATAATTTTTGAAGAATCAGCCAATTCAATAAGGGAGGTCGATAAAGTCCCTTTATATTCTTTTGTCCATTTTAATGATTTTTCTTTAGATCTATTGAAAACTGATACTTCAAGCCCTTTCTTAGATAGATGACCTGCCATTGGATACCCCATAATACCGAGCCCAATGAACCCTATGGCTTTATTCATACGATAAAATCTTCTCTGTCTTTTTTTGCTGTTCTTTTAACTCCATCTTTAGTTGTATACTCAGAAGTTATGCCTTTTGTGCCTTCATTTTTGTTTAAAAGAAGCATGTATAGTGTTGACATAACTATCCACATAATTGGTATTAAAATAATAGTTTCGATCATAGTCTTATAATCCTACTTATCAATTTTTAATCTAAATGATTCAAAGGCATCTTTGTATTCGGCTTTAATTCTCGCAACAAGTTCTGCAACAGATGGCGAGTCTTTAATACCTCCTATACCTTGACCTGAACCCCAGATATCTTTCCATGCTTTAGAATCTGTATTTCCTCCAGAGCCAAAATTCATTGCAGATTTATCTGCATCTGGAAGATTGTCTGGATCTAAGCCTGCATTTTTTATTGATGGCTTTAAATAGTTACCATGCACACCGGTAAACAATGAAGAATAAACAATATCTGCTGCAGCGCTTTCCTCTAACATTTTTTTATATTCAGCATCTGCATTTGCTTCTTCAGTTGCAATAAATCTTGTGCCTAGATATGCAAAATCTGCGCCTAAAGCAATGGCGGATGCAACTGAATGACCATCACCAATTGAACCGGATAAAATTACCGTACCTTCATACCATTTTTTTACTTCTCTAAGAAGTGCGAAAGGTGATAGAGCTCCCGCATGACCACCAGCGCCTGCGCAAACTAAAATTAGTCCATCAACACCTTGTTCTGCTGCTTTTTTAGCATGTCTAACACTAATAACGTCATGATACACAAGCCCTCCATAACTATGCGCAGCTTCAACAACTTCTGCAGGTGGCCTTAGTGAAGT
>CACEHH010000002.1 GCA_902559345.1 uncultured SAR86 cluster bacterium
AATTACAACAATCAAAGGGGGCAATGCAGATGTGGCTAAAGATGTTGCTATGCATGTTTCAGCATTTAATCCATTATGTCTATCCGAAGATGATATTGATAAAGATGTGCTTGATAGAGAAAAAGCAATATATGAGAATCAAGCTAAGGAATCTGGAAAGCCACAAGAAATAATGGATAAAATGGTTGAAGGAAAGGTTAGAAGGTTTTTATCCGAGGTTTCCCTTTTATCACAAGATTTTGTAAAAGATCCAGAAGTAACTGTAATGGATTATTTAACCTCTCATGATGCAAGTATCGTATCTTTTTCAAGATTTAAAGTTGGGGAAGGTATTGAGGTAGAGGTCAAAGATTTTGCAGAAGAGGTCGCTGAACAATTAAAATAAAACATGTCTGAATTAAAGCACAAAAGAGTACTCGTAAAATTTAGCGGGGAATCTGTTGCTGGGAACGATGAGCATGGAATAGATCCAAAAATTCTAAACGATATGGCTGCTTCAGTTAAATCTTGTAAAGATATTGGAGCAGAAATTGGTATTGTAATTGGAGGCGGAAATCTTTTTCGAGGAGAAAAATTAAATAAAGCAGGTATGGATAGGGTAGCTGGTGACCATATGGGAATGTTAGCTACTGTCATGAATGGTATTGCATTAAGAGATGCTCTAGAAAGAGCCGGTATAAAAACGCGAGTAATGTCAGCTATTTCTATGTCTGGTATTGTTGAACACTATGATCGAAGACTAGCAATACAGCTCTTGAGCGATGGGTATGTTGTCATTTTTACTGCAGGTACAGGTAATCCTTTTTTTACAACAGATACCGCAGGATGTCTTAGAGCCATAGAAACTCAATCAAACCTTATGTTAAAAGCAACAAGAGTTGATGGTGTTTATGATTCAGACCCTGAACAAAATAAAAATGCAAAATTTTTTGAGACTCTTTCATTTGACGATGCGATTTCGAAAAACCTCAAAGTGATGGATGCAACAGCTCTAACTTTAGCTAGAGACCATGAATTACCAATCAATGTATTTAATGTAAATAAGAATGATGCGCTAAAAGATATCATTTGCGGTAAAAAAGTAGGTACACTTATAGATTGATATGGATAATTTAATAAATGAAGTTTCGGATAAAATGGAGAAATCTGTAGCAGCTCTCAAGAATGCTTTTAATAAAATTAGAACCGGAAGAGCTAATCCATCAATATTAGATGATATAAAGGTTGACTACTATGGAAATCTAACACCAATCAATCAAACATCAAATATTAGTGTAGAGGAAGGAAGATCTTTGGTTATATCGCCATGGGATAAAAGTCTTATACCTGAGATTGAAAAAGCAATCTTGACTTCAGATCTAGGTCTGAATCCGAACACTAGTTCTGATCTTATTAGAGTCAATATGCCAGCACTGACTGAAGAAACGAGACAAGATTATATTAAACAAGCAAGATCAGAAGCTGAAAATTCAAGAATATCTATAAGAAACATAAGAAGAGACGCCAATAACTCTGCAAAAGAAATGCAGCAAACGTCTGAGATATCTGAAGATGACTTAAGAAGAATAGAAGATCGTATTCAAAAGGAAACTGACAAATTCATATCAATTGTTGATTCAGATTTAAAAAATAAAGAATCAGATCTATTAGAAATTTAGAGTGCCATAATGGCCAACAACCCAAATAATAAAAACAATTATCCAAAAAAGATTGGGATTATTATGGATGGCAACGGAAGATGGGCAAAAGCTAATAAATTAAAAGTTACCCAAGGACATGAGAAAGGAGTAGGGGTAGTAAAAGATATAGTTGAAGAATGTGTTGCTAAAAATATTGAAAGTTTAACTATTTATGCCTTTAGCTCTGAAAATTGGTCTAGACCTAAAAGTGAAGTTAACGGAATTAAAAAACTCATAGTAAAAGCAATTATTGATCAAGTTCCAGAACTTAAAGAGCAGGGTGTAATGTTAAATTTTTTCGGTGATGTGCGTAGCTTTGGATATGAGATAAAGGAAAAAACTGAAAGTGCTGAAGATGATACATTTCAAGAAAGCCCCTCACTAAGACTAAATGTTGCTTTAGGGTATGGAGGAAGGAAGGATATTGTTAACACATGTAAAGAGCTGGCAATCGACTATAAAGCAGGCCGCATTAAAACTAATGATATTGATGAAGATATGATTGCGGCAACCTCACAAGTACCAGATGATAATATAGATTTAATAATTAGAACTGGTGGCGATAAAAGATTAAGCAATTTTTTATTATTCCAAGCTGCCTATGCTGAATTTATGTTTATAGATAAGCTATGGCCAGATTTTACAAAGGATGACTTCATAAAATGTTTAAATAGCTTTAAAAAAGTCAGAAGAAGGTTTGGTAAAAGGGTCTAAAATTAAAATGTTATTAAGATTATTAACCGCATTAATCATTACATCAGTTATATTGTTAGTGCTTTATCTTCAGAATTCTTGGGTTTTTGCTTCGGTAATTTTGTTTATTTGTTTGGCTGCTTACTATGAATGGATCTCAAATAAATTCAAAAATAAACTATTCGGATTTTTTCTGATCTTTAATTTTGGTTTTTGGTCAATCTTTATGATCTTTGGGTGGGAGGTATATTTTGATAATAACCTGAATTCTTATCCTGTACTTACGGCATATTTTTTATACGGATTTATTATTTTCAATACTGCAATATTTGACATATTCGCATATATAATTGGATCTAATTTTGGCAAGACTTATATAGTTAAAGAGATTAGCCCAAATAAGACTTTAGAGGGGTTAATTGGGGGATTATTTCCCCTGATATCAATTGGTATTCTTATGGGCCTATCTTTAAGCCCAAAAAATTATTGGATAATTTTATTTTTTATTCTAGCTGGCTTTTCTTCTTTTGTAGGAGATCTTTTGATTAGTTATTTTAAAAGACAAAGTGGAGTTAAAGACACAGGTACAATCTTGCCAGGCCATGGCGGAGTATTAGATAGAATTGATTCTCATCTAATAACTACACCTTTATTGATAATTATTTTGTTTTTTATAATTTGATTATGAAAAATATACTTTTATTAGGAGCAACTGGAAGCATTGGAAAGAGTGTTCTTAGTGTGATTTCTCAAAACAAAGATAAATTTAATTTAATTGGTATTGCATTTAATACAAATATTTCTATTGCTCAAAAGATTATTAATGATTTTTTGCCTAAATATGTTCATATAGATGATCATGATTGTTTTATAAAACAAACTGATAATAAAAATTTATCTTTTATGAGCGGAGATTCAAATCTTGAGAATCTTATAAAACTTGATGAGGTTGATATTATTGTCTGCGCTACATCTGGGTTTGCTGGCCTGAAAGCAATGTATTTTGCTGCGACTACTGGAAAAAAAATATTATTAGCCAACAAAGAAAGCATTGTTGCTGGCGGTGATTTAATTATGCCTTTAGCAAAGAAATATAATTCTAATATTGTTCCAATTGATAGCGAACATAATGCAATCTTTCAATGTCTATCTGGAGAAAATGCTACTGAAGATGTACAAAAGGTAATTATCACTGCTTCAGGAGGGCCATTTTTAAATTATTCAATTTCTGATTTAGAAAATGTTACTTTAGAAGAGGCTCTAAATCATCCAAATTGGTCAATGGGTAATAAAATTACAATTGATTCAGCAACTCTTGTAAATAAATGTTTAGAGTTGATAGAAGCAAAATATCTTTTTGATTTAGATGAGCAAATATTTCAATTAGTTGTTCACCCTCAAAGCATCATCCATTCAATAGTTACATATAAAGACGGTTCAAGTATTTGCCAAATGAGTGCACCTGATATGAGAGTTCCTATTGCTAATGGTCTTTCAGAAAGCAATAGAATACCAATTAGCTTTGATGAACTAAACTTTACATCATTAAATTTGTCTTTCCAAGAATTTCCTAAAGACAGAATGGAGATTCAAAATATTGCACGTCAAATTTGCAATAATGGAAGTAATTATGGAGTTGTTTTTAATGCTGCAAATGAAATAGCAGTCGATAGTTTTATAAATGGGCAAATAAAATTCTCTAAAATTTATGAGGTAATTTATAGAACTTTTAATAAAAATAATGTGTCTAATGATTTGTCTCTTGATTCTATAAATGATATTGACAAGGAGACACGCATTGAGGCAAAGAAGGTGGTAAAATCCATTTCTAATTAAAGTATGAATACTAAATTAAAATTTTTTATAGCATTAGCAGTTATTGGATCCTATTTCATATATAGAACTGATTCATGGGGCTATATATTTTCAATAGTGCCTTATTTATTAGCATTTGCAGTTTTATTAGGTGTTCTAGTTACGATTCATGAGTTTGGTCATTTTATTTTTGCAAGAATGTTTAGAGTTCATGTACAAAGATTTTCTATAGGTATGGGGCCTGTTTTTTATAAGAAATATGATAAACATGGCACTGAATTTGCTTTATCTGCAGTTCCACTAGGCGGGTATGTATCCATGATTACCAATAAACTGATTGAACATGAGCCAGAAGTTTGCGAGCAATTAACAGAGGATCAAATCAAGAATACTTTTGACTCTAAACCTAAATGGCAAAGAGCACTTATTATGTTTGCAGGCCCTTTAGCAAATTTCTTATTATCTATATTTCTTTTAACTTTTATTTTTTTTAATACGCCTGATCCTCAATTAAGCCCAATTGTTATGAAGGTAAATAATCAGGCCTATGTAAATACATCTATATCATCTTTTGAAGTCGGAGATAAGATCTTATCTATAAATGAAGTTGAAGTAAGAGACCCTAAGGATGTTAGTCTTGAATTAATTAGTTATGCTGGTTATTCAGGTAATATGGATTTCTTAGTACAAAGATCTTCAAGTGAAGACCCAATATTAATTTCTTTAAGTGTTGATGATTTTTTGAATACTAATGAGTCTCAGGCAAATCCTATAGCTTCTCTAACCAAATATTTTGGTATTGAAATAGTGTTTAGAGGGGAGCCAGTAATAGCTGAGGCAATATCCAACGGATTTGAAACAAAAGAATTATTTTTAGCGAATGATAGAGTTTTACAGATTGGAGGTGAAAAAATTACTTATGCTGATGAAATTCAATCAGCGATAGTTAATAACCCAAGTTCTGATTTAGAATTTACTATAGAAAGAAATAATGAAATTTTATATGTTCCTGTAACTATAAGCTCTAAAAATACTGGCGTACTTGGGACTTATTTCGAATCTTCTAACGAACCAATACTTGGTGAAGTTATTGAGGGGAGCGCCGCCTTTAATGCAAATTTAAAACGAAATGATAGGATTATAAAAATTGGAGATAAAGAAATTAAAAGTTCTGCTGATATTATTTCGGCAGTTCTTGAAAATCCAGATAAAGATCTAGAATTTACTCTAGAAAGAGATAAAGAGATTTTATATGTTCCAGTGACTATTGGGTCTAAAGTTATTGGAAATGTGGATAATTTATCTTATGGAGCGCCACGAGGATTTTTACAATCTTTATCTAAAGGAGTATTTGAAACCTATAATTTAAGTGTAAAAACCATACAATTTATTGGGAAGATGATTACAGGAAATATGGGCACTCAAAATTTAAGCGGACCAATTGGTATTGCGCAAATGGCAGGCGATCAAGCTCAAGCTGGATTTTTGCCTTTCATATCTTTGATGGCATTACTTAGCATTAGTTTAGGGGTTCTTAATCTGTTACCAATCCCAGTGCTTGATGGTGGTCAGCTTACCCTTTTAGGGGTTGAGGCAATAAGGGGGAAGCCATTGCCTGAAAAAGCTGAAAATATGATTTATACCGGAGGGGCAGTGCTCGTTGGTATGCTTATGATTTTTGCAATTTTTAATGATGTGTCTAGGTTTTTTTAAGCATGCATAAAATAAAATTAATTTTTCTATCTTGTATTTTAAGCATACAGCTTTTCTCATTTGATGAGTTTTTAGTTAGTGATATTAGAATAATAGGCCTACAAAGAGTTTCCACTGGCAGTATATTTAATGTAATTCCAATAAGTGTTGGAGATAAGATTGATTTAAGGAAATCGAATGACATTGTTCGATCATTATTTTCAACAGAACAATTTGATGACATACAAATCGGCAAAGATGGCAATACATTAATTATTACTGTTGAAGAAAGACCGTCTATATCAGGGATAGACATTTCAGGAAACAAAGCATTAAAGACTGAACAGCTCTTAGAAAGTCTTGATGGCGTTGGTATTAAAGAAGGCGAAGTCTATAAAAGGTCAACCTTAGAGAGGGTTAAATCTGAATTAATACGTTCATATGCCTCCAACGGAAGATATGGAGCTGACGTAGAAATAGATGAGATTGTTAAGCCAAGGAATAGAATTGATATCAATATTGAAGTAGATGAAGGTAAAAGTGCAGAGATAAAGAAAATTAACATCATAGGAAATGAGATATATACAAATGAAGAATTGATAGATGGCTTTGAGCTTTCAGAAGGCTCATTTTTTTCATTTCTATCTAATGATAACCAGTACTCAAGAGAAAAACTAAAAGGAGATATTGAAACATTAGAATCTTTTTATAGAGATCGAGGTTATTTAAAATTTTCAATAGAATCTTCTCAAATAAGCTTATCAAGAGACAAGAAATCAATCTTTATAACTTTTAATGTCAATGAAGGTGAAAAATATACAATTAATGCTGTTGATGTTGTGGGAGAGGTCCCATTTGAAGAAATAATATATAAAGATATATTAGAGAGTCTAATGAAGTCAAATTAATTTTTTCAATACAACCAGGAAATAGGACTTACACCAGGAAGATATTATTTACAGGTAATGATATAACACAAGATCATGTTTTAAGAAGAGAAATGAGACAGTTTGAAGGTGCCTGGACATCAGATAATAGCATTGAAGCAGGCAAGATTAGGCTTGAAAGACTTGGCTATTTTAAAGAAGTTAATGTAGAAACTATTCCAGTGCCAGGCACTGACGATCAAATTGATATTGTTTATAGCGTAGAAGAAGAAACGACTGGTTCTGTAGGTGGAAATATTGGTTATAGTGACTTTGGTCTTATGCTTGGATTCAATCTTCAAGAGCAGAACTTTCTGGGAAGCGGAAACACTGTTGGAATTGGAATCAATAAAAATGTTTATAGTGAAATGTACAATATTTCTTATATGAATCCATATGCAACAAGAGATGGCGTAAGCTTAGGTTATAACGTTTATTATAGAAAGACCGATTATGGAGAATTTAATGTTGCTAATTACCTTACTAACTCAAACGGTTTCGGTGCTCAATTCGGATATCCTATTTCTGATATTACAAGATTAGGATTCAATCTGACATATGATAAAACTGACATAGATATTGGCAATCTTCCTGCTAGAGAAATTTATGATTTTGTATCAGTTGAAGGAAATATTTTTGAGACACTTACAGCTCAGCTATCTTGGCAGAGAGTAACACTAAATAGAGGGTTATTTCCAACTGATGGAGCATCAACAGTTCTTAGTTTTAGCTCAACAATTCCTGGAAGTGATTTAAGTTATTATAGGTTCAATGTTAGACAAAGATATTATCAACCGTTGACACAAGATCTTGTTTTTGGTTTCCAGGGAGAATTAGGATATTTAGATGCATATGGAGAAACAGAAGAAACACCATTTTTCCAAAATTTTTATGCTGGGGGTCCTAGATCTCTTAGAGGTTTTGAATCCAACACCTTGGGACCAAGAAGTACAGATGCGCCATGCTATGAATTTAATTATGCAGAAGGAATCTGCCCAAATCTTTTGGATACTGATGGTGATGGAGAGCTTGATGCCCCATATTACAATCCGTATGCCAATCAAACATCAAGATATAGGGATGCTCCAATCGGGGGAAATATCAAAGTTGAAGGAAGTTTGCAGTTAATATTTAGATTACCTTTTATTGAAGATCAAAGATCATTAAGATCTGCCTTTTTCTTTGATTTTGGAAATGTTTTTTCAGATAACTGTAAAGACTATCAAATAAATTGTTCAAAACCTTCAATAGATGATTTAAGGTATTCCTATGGAGTTGGAATTACTTGGATTACTGGTTTTGGCCCAATGAGCTTAGCTATAGCGAAGCCTACGAACGCTGGGCCAAGAGAGAGAACAGAAGAATTCCAATTTACAGTAGGAAATGTATTCTAGTTAATATAAAATGGTCAAATCCATTAAGGGGTAAGTATGAAAAACACATTTAAATTTTATTTGCTAACATTTTTATTTATAGCATCTCCTTTATTTGCGGTAGAGGGTATAGCTATTATTGATATGAGAACTGCAATGCTCTCGACTCAAGCAGCGGCTGATGCATTTAAAGCTCTTGAAGAAGATCCTGATTATTCAGCAAATTTAGAAGAAGCTAAATTACTGCAAGCTGATAGACAAGCAATAGCAGAGAAGCTTCAAAAAGAACTCGAAACATTATCTCAAGAAGAAATTGCAAAAATGCAAAAAGATATTAATGATAAAGGTAAAGATCTTGAATTCTTAGCAGGAAAAATACAACAAGCACAAGAAGAAACAGCTCAAGCAGTTTTCTCACAAAATGCACCAGCTATGCAGAAGATTATCAGTGAGTTAATACAAGCTAAGCAAATTAAGGTTTTACTAGCTAAAAATGAAACAATGTTGTTTAGCGATCCTTCTTTAGATCTTACAGATGATGTTACATCTATGTTAGATGTTGCAGCTGCTGAGGCTCCTGAAAAGACTGAGTAGTGTCAAAGCACAAAAGCTTTACATTAGACGAGTTAGCAAAAGCAACTGATTCAGAAATTGTTGGCGATCCAAATTGTATTGTAGATAATATAGCAACAGTTCATTCTGCAAATGAGAATTCAATAACCCTTCTTACTAATAAAAAATATCTTGATTCTTTAAAAAATTCTAAGGCCTCATCGGTTATTGTTGAAATGGAATTTGAAAATGACGGTAAGTTTAATTATCTAAAATCTAATAATCCATACTTAGTTTATGCAAAGCTAACAAAAATGTTTAAAAATGACGATAAATTAATTGAGCCTAAAGTTCATCAATCCGCAGTCATTTCTAACGAATCTTCTATAGGTAATGATGTTTATATAGGCCCTAATGTAGTTATAGGACCAAACTGTGAAATAGGTAATAATGTCATTATTCATGCAAATTGCTCTATTGTTAGGGATGTTTCAATATCCACAAACTCCACTGTTCATCACGGATCAGTTTTAGGGTCTGATGGTTTTGGATTTGCTCCTACTGATAATGGTTATGTGAAGGTAGAGCAATTAGGCGGCCTTAAAATTGGCAAAAATGTTGAAATAGGTGCTAACTGTACTATTGATAGAGGTGCATTAGATGATACTGAGATTCATGATGGCGTTATTTTAGATAACCTTATTCATATTGCTCATAATGTTGTTTTAGGCATGCATTCTGCAATTGCAGCATCATGTGCTATTGCAGGATCAACAAAGATTGGTAAAAACTTTCAAATGGGAGGATTATCAGGAGTATTAGGACATCTAGAAATATGTGATAACGTTACTGTTGGAGCACATACTTTAATAACTAAGAACATAAAAAAACCAGGTAATTATGTTGGCATAATGCCAGCTCAAGATCAAAAAGATTGGGCAAAATCATCAGTATTTATTAAAAAAACTTGGAAAATAACTTGAAAATTAAAAAAGAAGATATTAAAAAATATTTACCTCATAGAGAACCCTTTTTATTTATTGATGAAGTTCTTGATATAAAAGAAAATACTCAAATTCATGCAACAAAATATATTTCTAATGAAGAATATTTTCTTCAGGGTCATTTTCCGAATAATCCAATATTTCCTGGGGTAATAATTATAGAAGCTTTAGGCCAAGCATCAGGAATATTAGGATTTGTATCAATGAATAAAACTCCTGAACAAGGATCAATCTATGTTTTAGCGGGCGTAGACAAAGTAAGATTTAGAAAAAGAGTAAGGCCTGGCGACAATATAGATTTATATAGCAAAGTTATAAGCGAAAAAAGAGGAATATGGAAATTTGAGTGCAGGGCAGAACTTGACGGTGAGTTAATTTGTACTGCTACAATATTGTGTGCAGATAGGAAAGCAGAATGATTATTCATGAAACAGCAATAATAAACCCATCTTCAAAAATAGACGACTCAGTTGAGATTGGACCATTTTGTATTGTTGGTGAGGGCGTTGAAATAAATGAAGGAACTAAGCTTCTTAGTCACGTTGTAATAAAGGGTCCGACGTCAATAGGAAAAAATAATACTTTTTATCAATTCTCAACCATCGGTGAAGATACTCCAGATAAAAAATATAAAGGCGAAAAAACTAAACTCGAGATTGGCGATAATAATATCTTTAGAGAAGGCGTTACAGTTCATAGAGGAACAATACAAGATAAAGGCATGACAACAATTGGCTCTGATAATTTGTTAATGGCGTATAGTCATATCGCACATGATTGTTCCGTAGGAAACGGCAATGTCTTTGCAAATAATGCAGGCATCGCTGGTCATGTAATCGTTGGCAATAATATAACAGTTGGGGCTCTAACAACTGTTCATCAATTCTGTAAATTGGGCGACTTTTGTTTTGTGGGCATGAATACATCCATTAATATGGATGTGCCAGCATTTATTAAAGTTGCTGCAGATCCTGCGAGAGTAATTGGACTGAATGCTATTGGAATGACTAGAAATGGCATAGAAGATAATTCTATAAGTTTAATTAAGAAAGCTTATAAATTAGTTTATAAAAAAGGTTTAAAAATAGATCAAGCAATAAAAAAAATTAAAGATCTTGATATAGATACCGATGACCCTAATTTAAAAACTTTTATCAAATCAATTGAGGCATCTGAAAGAGGAATCTTAAGGTAAGTGTCTCAAGAAAGATCTTTAAATATAGGAGTGGTTTGTGGGGAGCACTCCGGTGACAGGCTTGGCTCAGACCTTATTAAAGAAATAAAGAAACATGTAGATATTAATCTATATGGGGTTGGTGGGCCTAGGTTAGAGGAATTAGGAGTAAGATCAGAGTTTGATTTTTCTGAAATTAATATTATGGGGCTCGTTGAACCTTTAGCTAATTTCAGAAGACTTAACAATTTAAGAAATTCACTTATCAAATTATTTATCAATAACAAGATTGATTATTTTATAGGGATTGATTCTCCAGATTTCAATATGGGTATTCATAAAGCTTTGAAAAAAAATCATGATAATAAGAACATACAAGTTGTTAGCCCTTCAGTATGGGGATGGAGACAAAATAGGATTAAACCTATTAAGGCAAACATAGATCTAACACTATGTTTATTTAATTTCGAAGATGAATTTTATAAAGGAGTTAATCATAAAAGTTTACATTTAGGTCATTCATTCTCAGAACTTTATAAGGTTGATAAATACAGTGTTATAAAAAAATATCAATTGAATGAAAATAAGAAGTTTGTTTCCATAATACCCGGAAGCAGAAAATCAGAAATATATTATATGCTGCCTACATATATAGAATTTATAAAAGAGCATTCAAAAGAAAATAAGGAATATGTATATTTATTACCTGTAGCTGATAGGAAATTGATGAAACAGATTCAAGAATCATTTTCTAAACTTAATTTACCAGTAATAATAAAGGAAGAGGCTATGCAAGATTTTTTATCTATTTCAGATATCTCAATAGTTACATCCGGAACTGCTACTTTAGAGTCAGCTATTTTAGAATGTTCACCAATTATTTGTTATAAGACTGGCTTTATAAATTATTCAATAATTTCACGAATGCTTAAGGTTGAGAATATTGGACTGCCTAATTTACTTCTAGGTAAGAGATATTTTACTGAATTATTACAAAATAACTGTACTCAAGAAGCAATTAGAAGAAGTTTTAAGGAAACACTCCCACTCGTTAAAGATTCAAAAGATGTAGCAGAATCTCTTAGGAAAGCTCTTAGAGGTATTGGCTTTTCTAGAGCTGCAAAAGAAATAGTTTCAATATAAAAAATGATAATAGCTGGAACGGATGAAGTTGGCAGAGGATCTTTAGCTGGACCAGTTGTTGCTGCTGCAGTTATTTTAAAAGAGAAAATATATGGTTTAGATGATTCAAAGAAGCTTTCGCCAAAAAAAAGAGATCAATTATCAAAAGAAATATGTAGAAAATCATATTTTAGTTACGGCATTGTTTCAAATAAAAAAATAGACGAAATTAATATTCTGAAAGCTTCTTTATTAGCAATGAAAAGAGCTATACTAAACTTACCAATAAGACCTTCATTGGTTTTAATCGATGGTACACATAAGCTTGATATTGACATCCCTATGGAGACTATTATTGGTGGTGATTCTTGTGAGGATACAATTAGCGCAGCCTCGATAATTGCAAAAGTTTACAGGGATAATTTAATGATTGAATATGATATGAAATATCCAAATTATAATTTTATAAGCAATAAAGGTTATGGTACTAAAGATCATTTAGATGCTTTAAAGGTAAACAGCTATTCTGATATTCATAGAAAAACTTTTAAAGGAGTA
Source organism: uncultured SAR86 cluster bacterium (assembly GCA_902559345.1). GTDB lineage: Bacteria > Pseudomonadota > Gammaproteobacteria > Magnimaribacterales > D2472 > SAR86A. The sequence continues at coordinate 12,589 of CACEHH010000002.1, forward strand.
TTAGGCAAATGAGCTCTTTGTTCTCTCATTTGAGAGTTTCTTCTGAATATAGCATTACTCAAGGTTTATTGACCATAGATCAAATTGTTGAAAAAGCTTCTGAAAAATCTATACCTTCAGTTGCATTGACAGATAAATCAAACATGTTTGGTTTGGTTAAGTTTTTTAATAAATGCGAGGCTGCTGGAATTAAACCGATTTCTGGAGCTTCAATAAGCATGGTTTTTGAAACCGATGAAAGTCCATTTGAACTTTTATGTTTAGCAAAAACTAATAACGGCCACAAGAATTTAATGAAGGTTATTTCTAATGCTCATAATAATTGTTTATACAATTCACCAATTATAGATTTCAAAGAATTAGTGGAATTGAAAGATGATATTGTTGTCATCTCAGGTGGAAAAAATAGCCACATTTTTGAATATATAAAAAGAGATAAGATTACCGATGCGCTAAATGTTGTAGATCAATTTAGAAATCATTTTAAAGATGATTTTGTTATTGAAATTCAAAGAACAAATAGGGCTGATGAAATCGAATATTTTAAAAATATTCTCCCTATTTCTATTGAAAAAGGGATTCCTTTAATAGCTACAAATGATGTTTTGTTTGCAAATAAGGAAGATTATGAAACTCATGAAACAAAAGTTTGCATTAATACATCTAGGGTTTTAAATGATCCTAATAGAGAGAAATCTTTCTCAGAACAACAATATTTTAAATCTTCTGATGAAATGGCAGATTTATTTAAAGACTGCTCTTCTTTAATAGATAATGCTAATGAAATTTCAAAGAAATGTAATGTTTGCTTAGATACCAAGGAATATTTTCTTCCTGAGTATCCTGTGCCTAAAAAGCATAATTTCGATACTTATTTAGAGGAGCTTTCTAAAAAAAGAATTAAATTATTAATCCATGATCTCCATAAAGATAAAAAAAAAGAATATGAATCAAGGCTTAGTTATGAACTTAATCAGATTAAAACTATGGGCTTTTCAAGTTATTTCTTAATAGTTTATGATTTTATTGAATGGTCTAAAAACAATGATGTTCCAGTCGGACCTGGTAGGGGTTCGGGTGCTGGATCTCTAGTTGCATATGCGCTTGGAATAACCACATTAGATCCAATCGATCATGGATTACTTTTTGAAAGATTTTTAAACCCCGAGAGGCTTTCAATGCCTGATTTTGATATAGATTTTTGCATGGAGAAAAGAGATTTAGTAATAGATTATGTCAGCAACAAATATGGGGCATCAGCTGTTTCTCAAATTGCTACATTTGGAACAATGGCAGCGAGGGCAGTTGTTAGGGATGTAGCCAGAGCAATGGGTAAGCCATATGCTGTTGGAGACAGAATTTCAAAAATGATCCCCTTTGCACCAGGTATGACACTGGATAGAGCTCAAAAGGAACAACCGTTATTTGCTCAAAGTATTAAAAATGACGAAGAGGTAAGAGAAATTGTTAATCTCGCATATAAGCTTGAGGGTATAGCGAGGAATGTTGGTAAACATGCAGGCGGTGTTGTAATTGCCCCTGGAAGTATTTCAGATTTTTGCCCTGTATATGTTGATCGTTCATCTAATTCTGTAATGACCCAGTATGACAAAGATGACGTAGAGAAAATTGGTTTAGTAAAGTTTGATTTTCTAGGTCTTCGAACTCTTACTGTTATTGATAGAGCATTAAAATCGATTAATGATAATCTTGAGGATTCAAAGAAATTAAATCTTGATGATATTCCTTTGAATGACGAAAAGGTATATAAATTTTTATCATCTGGAAAAACCATGGCGGTATTTCAGCTTGAGTCATCTGGGATGAGAGAATTAATAAAAAGACTAAAACCAACTAAATTTGAAGAGATTACAGCTCTGTTAGCTTTGTATAGGCCAGGCCCATTGAATTCTGGAATGGATAAAGAGTTTGTTGATCGAAAACATGGCAAGAGTCCTGTCACATACCCACATGAATTACTTGAACCAGTTTTGGAAGAAACATATGGAGTAATTGTATATCAAGAACAGGTTATGGAGGCTGCAAAAGTATTAGCAGGTTTTTCATTAGGTCAGGCTGATATCTTGAGACGTGCAATGGGCAAGAAGAAAAAAGAAGAAATGGAAGAACAGAGAGAGATATTTGTTAAAGGTTGTGTAAATAATAATATTTCTTCAAAAAATGCTGAACAAATTTTTGATCTAATAAATCAATTTGCTGAATATGGCTTTAATAAGTCTCACTCAGCAGCATATGCGCTTATCTCATACCAAACGGCATACCTTAAGACTTATTATCCTGAACATTTTATGGCAGCTGTCCTTTCATCGGAATTAGGCAATACCGATAAAATATATGCATTAATACAAGAATGCTCAAGGATGGATATTGAGGTATTAAATCCGAATATACAAAGTTCAGATAAAACATTTAAAGTTAATAATGAATCTAATATTGAATATGGATTAGGGGCTATAAAAGGAGTAGCAGATATATTTATAAAACATGTCTGTTCAAAAAGAGAGAACCTTAACTTTAAAGATCTTTGGGATTTTTCAAAGAAAGTTGATATTAAAATTGGTGGCAAGAAATCATTGGAAGCTTTATCACAATCTGGTGCTTTCGATTCCCTAGCACCCTCAAGGACCATAGCTATTAAATGTGTAAAAGATATGCTTGGCGAGAATTCATCCAATAGAATAGAATCAAATTTAAAGAGCGGAGATTTATTTTCTTCTATTGAAGTAGATTTTGATCCATATGAAAAATATAAAAATACTCCAGAATTAACTCTTACTGAAAAGCTTGAGTTAGAAAAGAAATCGCTAGGATATTATCTGTCAGGACATCCAGTATTAGCTATTAATAATAAAATTAAAAAGATAAGAACTAGATCAATAAACGAGCTTTCTAATGAGACTAAGACTGGTTCATTAGTATGTTTAATAAATAGTATTAGACAAATTAAAGATAGAAAAGGAAAACCATTAACTTTTATAAACTTCAACGATGGAACAGGAACTATGGATGGCATAGTAACAAGCGAGACTCTAGAAAGTTGCCATGATATTTTAAAGGAGGGAGAAATTCTATCTTTAAAAGGCACAATAGAGGTTGATGATTATAGGACTGGTGATTTAGGTAGTTTGATGTTCAGGATGAGGGTCAAAGAAATTAATACGATAGACTTTGAACTTAATAAAAAAGTTAAAGAAATAATAATTGATATTAAAAATTCCAATGCTGTTTCAATAACAGATTTTTCTGAGCATCTTGATAGTATTGATAAAGATTTTTGGTTAGATGGTTCTTGCAGATTAAATGTTCGAGTAACATCAGAGAAATCTGAGGCTATAATAGATATTGGTGATAAGTTTAAATTTATACCTTCACTTGAAAATCTGTTCCTCTTAGAGGATATTTTTGGAAAGAACGTAATAGAGATCTCATAATGGATGATGAAAGATTCTTAAGTTTTGAAGAACCAATTAAAGAATTGGCTCAAAAGCTCAGCGCACTTAGAACGGCTGCGGTAGATTCTCCTGCTCTCAATGAAGAGATATCAAATCTGGAAAAAGAAAATAAAAAATTAACTAAAAAAATATATTCTAAACTTGATCCATGGCAAATAGTGCAAGTAGCAAGACATCCCAATAGACCTCATACTTCAGATTATATTCATAGAATATTTGATGAATTTGATGAGCTTCATGGTGATCGACAGTTTGGAGACGATGCTTCAATAATCGGAGGGATAGGGCTTTTGGAAAGCATGCCAGTAATGGTTATTGGCCATGAAAAGGGAAGAGATACTGATGAAAAAGTAAAAAGAAACTTTGGTATGACAAATCCAGAAGGCTATAGAAAAGCAAAAAGATTATTATTATTAGCAGAGCAATTTTCTTTACCTGTTATTACTTTTGTTGATACCGCAGGCGCATATCCTGGTATCGAAGGAGAAGAGCGATGCCAGAGCGAGGCAATTGCTAGAAATTTAGCTACTATGTCGGAATTAAAAACACCTATTGTAGTGGTAGTAAGTGGCGAGGGTGGTTCTGGAGGAGCGCTTGCAATAAGTGTTGGAGATCATTTGTGTATGCTTGAATATGCTATATATTCTGTTGCGTCACCAGAAGCTTGTGCTTCAATTATATGGAGAGAGGCTGAAAAAGCCCCTGATGCAGCCAAAGCTATGAAAGTTTCTTCTAAAGAATTAAAAAAAATAAATATTGTTGATGAAATTATACAAGAGCCTCTTGGTGGAGCCCATAGAGATTATGATTTGATAGCGCAAAATGTAAAAAGCTCTTTAATTAAGAATCTATCTATTTTAAATAAAATATCAATAGAAGATTTGCTGGAAAGAAGGTATAAAAGAATTCTTAGTGTTGGCGAATAAAATTGTTAACCAAAGACCTAATTACAAAAAATATTGATATAAGTAAGAATATTTTTATTGCATATAGCGGTGGCTCAGACTCAACTGCATTAATACATCTTTTATCATCAATTAAAGTTGATAAAAACACAAAAGTAAAAGCTATTCATATAAATCATAATCTATCTAAAAACTCTTTGTTATGGGAAATACAATGCAGAGAACAGTGTTCTAAATTAGGTATCGATTTAATAGTTGAATCAGTTGAAATTAAGTCAGATGGTGGAGGTCTAGAAGCAGCATCAAGAAAAGCTAGGTATAAGATTTTTGAAAGATTATTGGATAAAGATGATCAGATTTTATTAGGACATCACAGCGATGATGTTACCGAAACATTATTTATGAGGCTTCTAAGAGGAACAGGTCCAGATGGCATGGAAGGACCTAAGTTAAAAAGATCTTTGGGGCAGGGGGTCTTAGTGAGACCTTTTCTGGGAGTATCAAAAAAGGAGATCTTGGATTATTTAAAAAAACATAATATTGATTATATTCAAGACGATTCAAATCTTAGCAATGATTTTGACAGAAATTATTTAAGAAATGAGATATTCCCAATGCTAGAAAAGAAATGGAATAATTTTCCAAATAGAGTTAGCAACTTTTCTAAAATTATAAAAGATAGGAATGATAACTATTCTTATTTAATGCATGAAAAATATGATGATTTAATATCAAATTCTATTAATTTAAAAAAACTTAGAGAGTTATCGGATCCATTGATTTCAGATGTTTTAAGATATTCAATTAAAAAATGTAATATTGCTGTGCCCAACAGTAAAATAATTGAAGAAATAATTAAAACTTTTGTATACTCAAGCCCGGGACCAAAATCAAAAGTTGAATGGTCTAGGTCTGACAAAGAAGAAGTGAGTGGTCAAATAACATATTCAAATGGCCATATATTAATTTCTAAAAGATAATTGGAGAGCAAACATGAACTTAGAAACAATTGAATTAGATAAGAAAGATAAGGTAGCGATAATTACGCTCAATAGACCAAAGCTTTTAAATGCAGTTAATGAACAGCTTGTTTGGGATTTTCAGAAGGCAACCGAAGATGTTAAAAACGATGATGATATTAGAGTTGTTATATTAAAAGGGTCTGGAAGAGGTTTTTCTGCTGGTGCTGATTTAAGTGAGAGGGGCGCAAGTTGGAAAGGATCAAAAGATGCTTTGATGAGGGGATATAAACCATTTTTTAAAAATATCATTGATATGCCAAAACCAGTTATTGGATCAATTGCTGGACCTGCAGCTGGAATTGGTGCTGCAATCGCAATGTCTTGTGATTTAAGAGTAATGTCAGAAGATAGCTATATTTTATCTGTTTTTAGTAATATCGCTTTAGTTCCAGATGGCGGCTTATCCTGGTATCTTCCAAAATTCATGGGATTCTCTAAAGCATATGAACATGCTATTGAAGCAAAGAAAATATCAGCTCAAGACTGCTTAGAGTATGGTATAGCTAATAAGGTCGTCGCGTTAGATGAATTAGAGAGAACAACGCTTACCTGGGCAGAAAATTTAGCAAAAAGATCCTCTCAATCATTAAACCATACTAAAAGATTAATGAGGGAGTCATTACACCTTGGTTACTGGGATACTTTTCATAATGAAGCTGAGATTCAAAATGAGCTTACGGTTAGTTCACAAAATAGAGAGGCAGTTAAAGCTTTCTTTGAAAAAAGAGAACCTAATTTTGATTAGCTAGTTAAGAGTTTACTTAATCCAACAATTATAGAATCAAATGAAGCTCTCGTTGTATTTGGATGAATGCCAACTCCCCAAAATGTTTTGCCATCTTTTTCAAGCTCAATATAGGCAGCAGCTTTTGCATCAGAACCAGATGATATTGCTGTTTGATGATAATCAGCAACCTTGATATCAAATCCCAATTGATTTGAAAGCCCATTAATAAATGAATCAATAGGACCATTACCAGTTCCTTCAATCTTTATTGCTTTAGCATCCATATTCATTTCTAGTTTTAAAGAGTGCAAATCACCAGCTGAAGTCGAAGAATGTTTGATATATGAGAAGTTATTTTTAGGTTTTAGGTAATTAGCTTCAAAAATTTCCCAAATTTGAGAACTTGTAATTTCTTTTCCTGTTTCATCAGCAAGTTTTTGTATTTTTTGACTCAAACTTATTTGTAGTCTTCTTGGAAGAGATACCCCATGATCTTTTTCTAAAAGAAATGCTACTCCTCCTTTACCAGACTGGGAATTTATTCTAACTACTGCTTCGTAGCTTCTGCCTAAGTCAGCGGGGTCAATGGGTAGATAAGGAACTTCCCATTTTGGATTATTAGATTTTTTAATCGCTTTAAATCCTTTTTTTATAGCATCTTGATGGGATCCAGAGAAAGCTGTAAAAACAAGATCCCCTGCATACGGATGTCTTGGATGAACAGGTAATTGATTGCAATACTCAACCTCTCTCATAACTGAGTTAATGTTAGAAAAATCTAATTTTGGATCAATACCCTGTGTAAGCATATTTAGAGCAATCGTCACAATATCAACATTTCCAGTTCTTTCGCCATTTCCAAAGAGAGTACCTTCAACCCTGTCTGCTCCTGCCATAAGACCAAATTCGGATGCAGCCACTGCAGTACCACGATCATTATGAGGATGAAGACTTAAACATATATCACTTCTATTTTTAAGATTTTCATTCATCCACTCAATTTGATCACCATAAATATTTGGCGTAGACATCTCGACAGTTGCAGGCAGATTGATAATGATTTTATTTTTTGACACAGGTTTAAGAATTTCTACAACCTCATCACAAACCTCTTTGGCGTATTCAAGCTCAGTGCCAGTAAAACTCTCAGGTGAGTATTCAAAACTCCATTCTGTTTCTTGATTTTTTTCAGCTAAATCTTTTATCAATAATGCAGCATTAGTAGCAATTTTTTTGATTCCATCCTTGTCTTGATCAAAAACAACTTTTCTTTGAAGAGTTGAGGTTGAATTATAGAAATGAATTATAGCTTTAGATGCTCCTTTTAATGATTCAAAGGTTTTTTTTATTAATTCTTCTCTTGATTGTGTGAGTACCTGTATGTTTACGTCTGAGGGTATTTTTTTATTTTCTATAAGATCTCTTACAAAATCATATTCAGTTTGAGAGGCTGAAGGAAATCCAATTTCGATTTCTTTGAATCCAAGTTTACATAATAATGCAAACATCCTATCTTTTCGCTCAGAGCCCATCGGTTCTATCAATGCTTGATTTCCATCACGCAAATCAACAGAGCACCAGACAGGCGATTCTTTTAGGGTATTGTTAGGCCATTTTCTATTGGCTAAATCAATCGGCTTAAAAGCTGAATATTTGTCTATTGGATTATCCATTGTTTATAAACTAAATGTTATTATGTTATTTATGCTTACTCCTGAGATAAAAACTAATCTTATATTAAAAGAGATCGGTATCAAAAGATATTCATTACGTTCAAAGATAAATAATTCCCCTAATCATGATATATATTTTTATCAAAAGGGTGTAATTCTATCACTTCTTGATAAGCCTTTTGAGAATTTTGTTAAAGAACAGCAAGAGTTAATAAAAGCAATTATTTCATCAACTATGCTCAATGAAGGTGAGGAAAAATCAGACAAGATCTCTATTAAGTCAAAGAGTGAATTGAAAGAAGAAATCTTAAACTTTGCTAACATAAAGTTGGTGATTATTTTTGGTAATATCATGGACACTGAATTAGTTTTTAAAAACTCTATTCAAGCTCCCTCAGTAAATGAGTTATTTTTAAAAAAAGCCCTTAAAAAAGACCTTTGGCTTAAGATAAAATCTAAACTAAATTTATAATCACATGTTTAAAATTTCTTTAATGAATCATTCAGATTTAGAAGAAGCATATAAGATTGAGCTGGAAACAAATCCAAGTCCATGGTCGAAAGATAATTTTTTATCTTCTTTTGAAGTAGGGCACAAATCTCTTATATGTAGATGTAATAAAGAAATTGTAGGATTTCTTATATTTTCTTTAATCAAAAAAGAAAGCCATCTTCTAAACATAGCTGTTCTAAAAAAATGGCAAAATAAAGGAGCTGGAACAATTCTAATGAATGTTTTTATCAAACAGTCAAAGACTATGGGAGCAAACAGAGCTCTTCTTGAAGTGAGATCAAAGAATAAAAATGCAATTGATTTTTATAACAAATTTAACTTCATAAAAGATGCTGTTAGGACTAATTACTATACTGGCATAAATTTCGATGATGCAGTTCTTATGAGTTTAGATATATGAGTTAAAGAATCTCTTTAATGCTTGATTCAATCTCATCTGATTCAATTTGAGGGCTAAAACGCTTTACAACTTCACCATTTTTATTGACTAAAAATTTTGTAAAATTCCATTTTATTTGAGGCGTGCCAGCAACCCCTAGTTGCTCCTTCTTTAAAAAAGTATAAAAAGGATCAGCTTTCGACCCATTAACATTAATTTTATTAAATATCTTAAAAGTTATTCCATAATTTGTATCACAAAATTCTTTAATTTCTTGATTAGTGCCTGGTTCTTGAAGAGCAAATTGGTTGCAAGGAAAGCCTAAAATTTCAAATCCATCATTTTTATATTTTTTGTAAAGATTCTCTAGGCCTTTGTATTGATATGTAAGACCGCAATAACTTGCAACATTGACAATAAGCAACACTTTTTCATGATAATCATTAAGAGATATATCTTTAAGATCAGCATCCTTTACTGAAAAATTATAAATTGTTTTCATAATATTTTTTATGTGTGCGAAAATATTTAAATATTATATTTAATTATGAGTAAAAAGATAAAATTTGTATGGAAAAATTTTGATGAATTATCGCTTGATGATTTATATGCTATTTTGCATTTAAGACAAAAAGTTTTTGTTGTTGAGCAAAACTGTCCGTATATAGATGCAGACAACTATGATCAAAATGCTTTTCATTTGCTTGGCTATGAAGATAAAAAACTTATTGCCTATCTAAGAGCATTTGCGCCAAATATAAAATATGAAGGATCTTCTATGGGTAGGATAGTTGTAGATAAAATTAAAAGAGGGGATGATTTAGGAAAAAAGATAACAAATATTGGGAAAGATTTCTTGATAAATAAGTATCCAGATAATGAAATTGTTATTTCAGCTCAGTACAGATTGATTAAGTTTTACAATGATCTTGGTTTTACATCAAGAGGAGAGGTGTATTTAGAAGATGATATAGATCACATACAAATGTATATTTTACCTAATCAATAATTCTTTCTTCAAAAAGCAGTTCGCTTATTTCTTCAGTTATAAATGGAGCAAAAGGGTGGAGCACATGCAAAATTTCTTTTAATAATGGCCTTAAATTTTTTGTTTTACCTGATTTTTTACATTCTTCGATGTAGACGTCACAAAACTTACTCCAAAAAAAATCATATATTTCATTAATTGCAAAATCTAATCTATAGCTAGCAATATTTTTATCAATTTGCACCTTAGTTTTATCAAATTCATCATGTATCCATTTGTCTATGTCATTTTCAGCTTGGAATGAATTTTTTTCATTTGGATAGCCATCAATAAATCTTGCTGCATTCCAAATTTTTGTACAAAAATTTCTAAAACCTTTTAGCCTACCAAGCTCAAAACTAATATCTTTAGTATGTGTTGCTAAAGAGAAAAAAGTCATTCTCAAGGCATCGGTACCATAAGATTCAATTCCTCTAGGAAACTGATTTCTAGTTTTCTTCTCAATCTTTTTTGACAACCCCTCTTGCATTAAATTAGAAGTTCTTTTCTTTACAAGGTCATCTTGCGAAATACCATATATCAAATCCAATGGATCAATGATATTTCCTTTTGATTTAGACATTTTTTGACCATTTTCATCCCTTATCAGTCCTGTTACATACACATCTTTGAAAGGTATTTGATTTGTAAATTCAATACTCATCATCATCATTCTTGCAACCCAGAAAAAAATGATGTCAAAACCAGTTACTAGCAATGATGTTGGAAAATGTTTCTTAAAATCTTCAGATTCATTAGGCCATCCCAAAGATGCAAAAGGCCACAAACTTGATGAAAACCATGTATCTAAAACATCTTCATCTTGAGAAAGTTTTCTATCGTCTAGTTTATAAAAATCTCTAACTTCGTTCTCATTATGACCGACGTAAACGTTTCCATTATTGTCATACCATGCTGGAATTCTATGTCCCCACCATATTTGTCTACTAACACACCAATCTTCAATATTGTTCATCCAATTGAAATACGTTTTAACCCAGTTCTCAGGGTGAAATTTTATCTCTCCATTATTTACAGCATCATTTGCTTTAGCTGCCATTTCAGAAGTTTTAACATACCATTGATAGCTTAGCTTGGGTTCTATAACGATATTTGACCTTTCTCCCCTTGGCACGCTAATAGGATGCCTTTCTTCTTTATCTAAGAGATTTAATTCCTTTAGTTTTTCCAATACAAGCTTTCTTACTTTGAAACGGTCTAGATTAGAAAATGGTTTAGGGACATTTTCATTTGACCAAGCATCATCATTAAAGATATTAATTGGTTTAAAATCACTAACTTCTTTCGAGGTTCTAACTACTCCATCTTCCTCATAGAGAGAATGCTTTTTGCCAATTTCATAATCATTAAAGTCATGTCCTGGGGTAATTTTTAAACAGCCGGTACCAAATTCCATATCAACATACTCATCGCCAATGATGGGTATTTTTCTTCCAACAAAAGGAAGTATGATATTTTTACCAATTAATTTCTTATACCTTATATCTTTAGGATTTACAGCAACAGCCATATCTCCAAACATTGTCTCAGGCCTTGTGGTTGCAACAATTACACATTTATTACTGCCTTCTATTGGATATTTTATATGCCATAGTAAGCCATCCTTTTCTTGTCTAATAACTTCTAAATCAGAAACTGCTGTTTTTAAAGATGGATCCCAATTAACTAATCTATAACCCCTATAAATTTTATCTCTTCTATGAAGCTCAACGAATGCTTTTATTACTGCCTCGTTACATCCTTCATCAAAAGTAAACCTATATTTGTTCCAGTCAACGGTGCATCCAAGTCTTTTGATTTGAGAGGTTATTTTTTCTTCAGAATATTCTTTCCATGCCCAAACTTCTTCAAGAAATTTATCTCTCCCTAGATCAGTTCTAGAAATATTTTTTTTTGATAAATTATTTTCTACAACCATTTGAGTTGCGATTCCAGCATGATCACTTCCAACTTGCCAATAAGCATCTTTACCAGACATATGATGATATCTTGTATAGAAATCCATGATGGCATATTGGAAGCTATGCCCCATATGTAATGAACCTGTTACATTTGGAGGAGGTATGACTTGTGAGAACGAATCTTTTGAATTCTCATTTGAAATGCTTTTTTCAGACCAAATTTTTGACCATTTTTCCTCTATTTCTACCGGGTAATATTGCTTATCCATCTAGATTTATATATTTATTATTTCAATTTCTTACTTAGCAATAATTCACTAATTAATGGTACAGGTCTTCCGGTTCCAGCCTTTACAGGAGTGCTATATGAAGCAGTAGCAGCAATATCAATATGAGCCCATTTATAATCATTGGTGAATTTAGATAAAAAGGCTGCAGCATGTATTGTTCCAGCTTCTCTTCCTCCTCCAATATTTGCCAAATCGGCATATTTGGTCTTTGTGCAAGATTGATGCTCATCCCATAAAGGTAATTGCCAGGCCCTATCCCCACTTTCTTCACCTGACTCTATAATCATATCTGCAAGATGTTGGTTATTAGCCATTACACCGCTAGCATGCCTTCCAAGAGCAATTATAACTGCACCTGTTAAAGTTGCCATATCAATAACATAAGAGGGTTTATATTTTCCAACATACGTAAGACAGTCGGCAAGTATTAATCTTCCTTCTGCATCAGTATTCAGAATCTCAATTGTTTGACCAGACATTGAAGTTACAACATCACCTGGCTTAGTAGCCTTTGATGAGCACATGTTTTCTGCACACCCCATAACACCAACGACATTTACGTCTGCATTAAGTCTAGCTAATGTTGACATAACTCCAAATACAGTAGCTGCACCACACATATCCCATTTCATTTCGTCCATACCAGGACTTGGTTTTATCGATACTCCACCGGTGTCAAAGGTTACTCCTTTACCTACCAAAGCTATTGGTTTTTCAGAAGATTTCCCTCCTTTATATTCTATAACCATCATTCTTGCAGGTTCTTCACTTCCTCGAGAGACGCTTAAAAATGAACCCATGCCCATTTTTTGCATATCTTTCTCATTAAAAGATTTAACTTTAAGTTTTGGAAAATCTTTTGTCATCGCCTTAACTTTTTTCTCAATAATTCTTGGAGTGCAATGATTTGCAGGAAGATCGCCTAGATATTTTGCAGTATTAACACCTTCTCCAATCGCATATCCTTTTTTAGCTGCTTTTTTTGCTTTTGTTAAATTTGAAGGCGAAAGACCTGAAGTTAAAATTGTTAATTTCTTAACTGATGGTTCTTTTATAGTTTTATTTTTAGTTTCAGAAAAGATATAAACATTCGATTCAATTATTTTTGAAACCATTTCTATCAACCAATACTCATCTTTTCCTTCCGGCGCTGATGTTCCAGGCATAACAGAAATATCTTTTGATCCAAGACTATTACCTTTATGCGCAATAGCTTTATACATATTAAGCCACTTATGAATAGGATCTTTTTCATCTAATCCTTTTACAAGAAGTATATTACTTGCGCTAACTCCATCAATTTTTGGCAACATAATAGAACTTCCTGAATCCTTAAGATGAGACGAAACAGTCTTTGATATGTAATTTTTTGATAACTTATTTAATTCCTTAAAAGAAGGATTATTTTTTGTATTTTTATTAATTACAATTACTAAGACATCGGTTTTCAATTTTGATAAACCAGATGATTCAATATTTTTTAGTGAAATATTATTTAAAACTTTATGTGCCATTTAAGTTCTCCTGTTATGGTATTTACTGATAAGATAAATATTGTAATGCATCATAGTTCACAAGGCATATATAAAAGAAATATTCTTTCAAAAAGCTTGAATGCTGAAGTTTTGAAATCAACACTTGGTATTCTATTAATTTTCTTTTTTCTTGTAGTAGGTTCAAGGTTTGTTGGATATTTTGAACAAGCCTCAGAAGGCTTACTTGACCCAAATTTAATATATAAAATTGTTATCTTAAGATTCCCTGACTTCTTAACACTTTTAATACCTCTATCATTCTTCTTAGGAGTGGTTGTTACAATTAGTCGGCTTTACGCAGATAGAGAAATCTATGGTTATCTATCTGCGGGAGTTTCCCAAAATAAACTTATTAGAATATTGTTACCTCAATCTATTATTCTGTTTTTGATAACTTTAGTTTTAAGTATCTACATTGCCCCATATACAAAAGAGCTTTCAAAAGAAATAGTAACTATTGATACAATTGAAGAGCAAATAGAGACACTTAAACCGAAAAAATTATTCTCATTCAAAGAAAATGAAGGTTTTATTTACGCAGATGGTAAAAATGATCTTGTTTTAAGTGATGCAGTGCTTTTTATAAAGAACGATAGCTTATCTTCTATAATTCTTGCAAAAGAATTAAAACTTGAAAAGTTAGAATCTGGACTAAATTTACATTTTCAAGATGGGGCTTTGTATCAAGATATATTTAAATCCGACTCCTCAATTATTTCTGATTTTGGTGATTTAAGAATACCCATACAAAAAAGAGAAAATACGATATCTAGGCTATCATTGTCAAAATTATTTGACTATTCTTCAAACTCGTCAACTTCTCAAACGCAATGGAATTTATCTATACCATTAACAATCTTGATACTTCTTATTTTAGGAGTTCATATTTCAAGGGTTGATCCTAGGCAGGGCAGGTTATCAGTTATGCTACCGGCAATTTTTATATATATTTTATATTTGAGTCTACTTATTCTAGCAAGAGAATCTTTTGAAGAAAATTTAACAAGAACTCATAACTATATTTGGTATGTCCATCTTATTTTTTTGAGTTTTGGTATTTTTAGTATTTTAAAATCGAATGTATATCAATTATCTGGATTTACCTATTTGATTAAAAAAAATAACTTAATAAGAATAGTAATATTGGCTATTGCAGCACTGATATTTTTATGGATTGTAAGATGATAACTTTATTTAATAAATATTTAATAAAGCGGTCTTTATATTTTTCGTTATCAATTTTATTTTTCTTTGGCCTGCTTGATGCAATTTTTACATTTATTGCAGAATTAGAAAATGTTTCCGATAAATACAATATATTTAACATCTTAAAATATGTAATTTTATCTATACCTCACAATCTTATTGATTTTCTAGAGGGCGCATGTTTGCTTGGTGTTATTCTTGCATTAGGCTTGTCACATCAAGAAGGTAATTTAACTGTGCTACGAACTGCTGGCATATCCCCTTTAAAGATAGTTTTTACAAGTTCAATTGGCGCCTTAATACTTGCTATACCTCTGATGGTATTAGATGAAATGACTTTTAGAAAAATACACTTAAATGCAAGTATCGATAAGAATGTTTTATCAGAACAAATTAACACCGAAGCGACAGACATTAACTGGATTAAGTTCGGAGATTCTTATTTAAGTTTTGAGGAAATTATTGAAGAAAAGATTTTTAATGTGAGATTTATCAAAACTGAAAATAATAAGATTATCTTCACTGCTAAATCTGATTTCGCAGAGATTCAACAAGACAACATTATCTTCAGTAAAAAAACTTCCTATAAAAATTTTATTAATGAATCATTAAAAACTCAATCAGAAATTTTTGTTGTCCCATTAGAATCAAAAATCTCTTTTAGTAAAGTATCTAATTTAGGAATTCGAGATATAAGTTCATATAGAAATCTTTTTTCTCAAAGCAATTTAGAAGAAGATATCTTATTTAAATCTCACTTAGATAAAGTTTTTTATAAGACTGTGTTTAAACCTATTTCTATAATTGCTCTAATAATATACTTTGGATCTTTAATCTTTACTTCTTTAAGAGATTCTACTATTGGGGGAAGAATAATAGTTGCGGTTACTGGAGCATTTATTTATAGATTAATACAAGATTTATCTTTAGGTATTTTTATATCATACAATCTTTCTGTTCTAATAGGAGCCATCATTCCAATTGCATTATTATTTATATTGAGCATTATTTCATATAAGAAGATCTAAATTTTCCTATATGAAGTTTTAGAAAGAAGGTCACTTAAAGAATGATTATTTTTAGAGAAATATATAAAAAATAATGGCAGTCCTCCAAGGAAGAAAGTAATTAGATTAATAAAAAATCTTATTGAAACTTGTTTTAAATTTATTTTTTTATTATCTATGCTATATATCTCAAACTTCCATATAGCCATTCCAAGGGTTTTTCCTCCATGAGTCCAAAAATATGCATAAAAAGACCATGTGCTTAAGATTACAAGAGCCATACCAAAATTTGGGTGTAGAGATGTAACTTCTCCAATAAAAAGATATTTTACACCCAAGGCAATTGAGCCGACTAAAAACCAAACCCCCAATAAAAGTAATAAGTCATATATGGTGGATGCAATTCTTCTAAGTGGAAATACGATATATGATTTATCATTCATTTTGGTATAGTACTAAATAATTAAAAAAAATAAATCGCTATGAATACAACTTCTGACTTTCTTGGACATCCAAAAGGCTTATTTGTATGTTTTGCAACAGAGATGTGGGAAAGATTTTCCTATTATGGAATGAGAGCTCTTTTAATTCTTTATTTAACAAAACATTGGGAATTTACAGATGCGACAAGTTATTTAATTTATGGTGCTTATACCTCTTTAGTATACATAATGCCAGTTTTTGGAGGTATGCTGGCTGATCAGATTTTAGGTTCAAAGAAAGCTGTAACTTATGGTGCAATTCTCTTAGTGGTTGGTCATTTAGGTATGACAGTTGAAAGCAGTGAACAAATTTTTTATTTATCTTTAGCCCTAATCGTTTCTGGCGTGGGTTTCTTAAAACCTAATATCTCAACAATGGTTGGAGCCTTATATAAAGAAGATGATCCACGAAGAGATTCAGGTTTTACTATTTTTTATATGGGTATAAATATAGGAGCATTTACAGCTACTCTTTTATGCGGATATTTAGGTGAAAAAATTGGATGGGCCTACGGGTTCGGAGCAGCAGGGGTTGGAATGTTGATCGGCTTAATTATATTTTTAGTGGGTCAAAAATATTTAGAGGGATTAGCAGAACCCCCTTCAGAAAAGCATAAACAAATATACAATGGAGCTACATATGAGAACTGGGCATATGTCTCAGGTGTATTTATGGTTCTAATAACTTGGTTCTTAGTTCAAAATTCACAATTAGTTGGTCAATTATTAGGTGGTTTTGGTGCAATCTTTATAGGAGCTTGGTTATTGTATGCACTGTTCAAATGCGCGCCAGAGGAAAGAGATAGACTAATTGTTGTTGGAATATTAATATTGTTTTCTTTAATTTTCTGGGCTTTATTTGAGCAAGCAGGCTCATCTTTAAATATTCTTACAGACAGAGGTGTTGATAGAGTAATTTTTGGATGGGAAGTTCCAGCATCTATGTTTCAATCATTGAATGCTGGATTCATTTTTACTATAGCTCCCCTTTTTGCTATTTTATGGATAGCTCTAGCAAAAAGAAATATGGAGCCATCTACCCCAATTAAATTTTCAATAGGAATTGTTTTTGTTGGATTAGGATTTTTAGCTTTAGTATATGGCATGAAGTCTTCTGATGGACTTCAAACAGGAGTTATATGGATAATACTAATTTATCTATTACATACATTGGGTGAGCTATGTTTATCACCGGTAGGTCTATCTTCTGTTACAAAATTATCACCGCAAAGAATAGTAGGATTTATGATGGGAATGTGGTTCTTTGCATCTGCAGCAGGGAACTATGTAGCCGGATTAATTGCAAGGGCTACAGCAGCAGGAAACTCCGCATCATGCTCTCGCTGTTACGGAGCATCTGGTGATGTTTATAATCTTGCACAGAAGCAATCATTTATGGACGTCTATACCGATGTTGGTATGATTGCTATAGCTTGTGGAATATTTTTGGCTATCATAACTCCGATTCTCAAAAAATTAATGCATGGTTCCAACTAAAGGAAAAAAAGATCCTGTTAAGAAAAATATGGATAAATTCCATAAACCAAAAACTCATCGGGATAAAACAAAATATAATAGGAAAGAAAAATCTAAGAAACTTGATTAATTTTTGTTAGAATTTTTGTATATATTTCTTTTAATGTCCAAAGCTCACTAATTTTTATATGTTCGTCTATTTGATGTATTGATTTATTAACCGGGCCTAATTCAACAATTTCTGAATTCATCTTAGCCACAAAACGTCCATCAGAAGTACCGCCTTTCGCATTAAGCTCTGGTCTGTAATCAGTTACCTCTTTAACAGAATTTGAAACGATTTCTATGAAAAAATTATCTTTCGTATAGTAGGGAAGCCCATTTAATTCCCATTCTAAATCGTAATTTAAATTATGCTCATTAAGCACAGATTCAAATTCAGATTTAAGACTATCTTCACTAGATTCGGGTGAAAATCTAAAATTAAACGTTAGTTCAAGCTCTCCAGGAACAACATTATGTGCTCCTGTACCTGAGCTGATATTGGAAATTTGGAAACTTGTTGGATCAAAGGCATCGTTTCCATTATCCCAAATTTTATTATTTAAATTAGAAATTAAATCACCTGATAAGAGGATTGGGTTTATAACCTTCTCTGGATAGGCTATATGTCCTTGTTCACCATATATTTTTAAATGTCCGCCTAAAGAGCCTCTTCTTCCTATTCTTGCACAATCAGCAACTTTTTTGCTTGAAGTTGGCTCACCTACTAAACAGAAATCTATTATTTCATTATCTTTTATCATTTTTTCTATGATTTGATCGATAAATCCATCTTTTGCACTACCTTCTTCATTTGAAGTAAGTAAGATTCCCAACCTAAAGTTCATCGTTGAGGATGAATTAATAAACTCTTTTGCAGACTCAATAAATGCAGCAACTGAAGCTTTCATATCCGCAGTTCCTCTACCATACAAAATATCACCATCGATTGTTGCAGAGAAGGGTGGATATTTCCATTTTTCTTCTGGCCCAGTAGGAACAACATCAGTATGACCTAAAAAACAAAATAATTTTCCTGAATTCCCAGTAGTTGCGTATAAGTTTTCTACATTTAGATAATTAATTCTTTCACAATTAAAACCCAGTTTTCTCAATTCTTTTTCGATTACATCAAAGCAACCCATATCATTGGGGGAGATAGATTTTATTTTTAATAAATTTCGAAGAAGATCAATCATTGTCATGCAATTCTTTATTTAGAGCTAAAGTTTTTTTATTTGGTTTGGCTATAACTTTGCCTGTTGAAGATTCTCTAAGAAATAGCATATCTTTAATACCAGATATTTCAGATGCTTTGATTAATTTAGATTCATCTCCATTAATCAATGTTATTTTTGTTCCAGCTGTAATATAAAGACCAGCTTCAACAATACAGTTATCTCCTAGAGAAATTCCTATCCCAGAATTTGCTCCTAAAAGACAGTTCTCTCCAATAGATATTTTTGTATCATTTCCGCCTGATAATGTCCCCATCGTACTTGCGCCTCCACCAATATCTGAATTTTTACCAACTGTAACTCCAGCTGAGATCCTTCCTTCAATCATCGCAGGCCCAAGGGTCCCAGCATTAAAGTTAATAAAACCTTCATGCATTATTGTGGTGCCTTCGCTAAGATATGCTCCAAGCCTCACTCTTCTTGCATCGGCAATTCTTACATTCTTTGGAATAATATAATCTGTAAGGCATGGAAATTTATCTATGGACCTGACATATAGATTATTTTTATTCATCTTAGATTCATTAATTTTATTTTCTATTTCATCTATTGAAACAGGGCCTTGATTAGTCCATACAACATTAGGTAGATTTGAAAATAACCCATCTAAGTTTATAGAATTTGGTAAAACAAGTTTATTTGATAATAAATGTAATTTTAAATAAGCATCTAAAACATTTTCTATCTCTCTATCCAGATCTTTTTGGCCCCAATTTATTTCAATTATTTTTTTAGAATCATTTTTTGAATCAGGCATACGATTAATAATTTGTTTTTCATTAAATTCTATATGCGAAAAGTAAACGCCAAGGATCTCTCCTTTGGCCGATTTACTAGCAATCCCTTTACATTGAATTTTCATGATTAAATTATAATTTTAATAAGTTGGATTTATACCACTTTTTCTAAAGCAGCTACAATTTTTTTTACCTTGTTTTTTCCAAGCAATGTCTTGTTATGATTTTCGATTTCAAAAGTATCTTCAACTCTGTCTCCTAAAGTATTAATTCTTGCAGAAAATATAGAGACATTATTGTCAAAAAATACTTTTGCAATATTGACTAGCAATCCTTGACTGTCTGAAGTTTCAATAGTTATAAGATTCCTAACTTTTTCTTTATTAACAGAATCAGAAATATTTACAATTTTTTCGAAATTATTCTTTTTAATAGGTTTTTTTTGAATATTTTTAATATTGTTAAAATTAGTAAAATTTTTCTCAATTCTTTTATTTAATTCTATGAGGTCTGATTTAATTAATTTTCTATCATGATGAGAAAATTTTGTAATAAAAGTATTTGCTGCAAAAGTATTATCAATCGATGAAAAAATATTTGCATCAATCACCTCAAGGCCTGAATGCTCTAATACTTTTGTAAATTTATAAAAAAGACCCTTAGAGTTTTTTACTTTGATAAAAATTTCAATTAAGTTTTCAAATACAGTCTTGCATCCAACTATCAAGTCATTATCTTTATTCTTAATAATAAGAGCAGCTTGCCATTTAAGTGATTCACTAACATTTTTATTAAAATAATTATTTCCAAGATTGGAGAGGTAATTATCTAAAAACGTATAATCATTACCCTCATATGCTAGCAAGGTATTTTTCTTTCTTTCTAGGGCTATTCTTGATGAAGCTATTATAGGCTCTTTATTTATTTTCGATCTTGTTAAAATATATAAATCTTTTAAGAGCTGATGCTTCCAACCATTCCATAAAGCAGGATTAGTTGCTCTGATATCGTTTATTGTTAATAAATATAAATAATCTAATTTTTCACTTTGTTCTATATGCTTACCAAACTCTATTATAGTTTCTGCTTCTCCAATATCCTTTTTTTGAGAAATTGATGACATTATTAAGTGTTTTTTTACCAACCATGAAATTAAACTAGCGTCTGTTTCTGACATACCTATTCTTATAGCGAAATCAAAACTTGATTTTGCACCGATTTCTGAGTGATCTCCGCCTTTACCCTTTCCAAGATCATGAAATATCCCCGCTATATATAAAATTTCAATCTTAGGAATTTTATTTATTAACTCATATTCAAGCTCAAATCCTTTTTGTTTAAGCAACTTCATTTGCCTCATATTTCTTACAACTTTAAAAGTGTGCTCATCAACTGTATAAACATGAAATAAATCAAATTGCATTTGCCCAACAACTTTTGCAAATTCAGGAATATATGCCTGAAGAACACCAAGATTTTTCATTGTTTTAAGGATAGATGAAAGATTATATTTTGATCTTAATATTTCAAGAAACTGTTCAGAATGAGACTTTTCTTCCCTAAATTTTTTATCGATCAGGTTGATATTCTTTTTTATTAGAGACTTTGTTGAAGTGTCAATAAGGTTTATGTTTTTGTTCTTACCAATCTCTAAAAATATTTCAAATATAAAATTTTTATTCTTTTTTAAATCAGTATTACGAATACCAATTTTATTTTTATTTTTATATATCCCATGCACTTTTTTTGAAAATATACTTTCACTTTTTTCATTATATTTCTCATAAATGATTTCATTAAAATAAGACAAAATAGATGCATTTTCATAGAAGTCTTTCATCATTTTTTCAACAGAAATCTTAGAACTTTTTTTACTTAATTTTGCATATTTTGATATCTCAATTTGGGCTTCAAAATTGAGTCTATTTTTTTGAGCAGCAATGTTAGTTGCAAACCTAAGAGATTTAATGAAATTATATGCTCCTAATGTTTTTTTATATTCCCCATCCATTACATTAGATTTATTAATAGCTTCTTGGGAATCTAAGTTGTAACAATGTTGAAGTATCCATAGGGCTGATTGGAAATCTCTTAAGGTGCCAGGCGATTCTTTTAAATCAGGCTCTAGATTATATGCAGAAGAATGGAATTCACTGTGGCGTCTTTGTTGCTCTATAAATTTTTGAGTATAAAAATTATTTCTAGTCCACAACCCTTTAAGTGCTTTTGTGATTTTCTTATCTATATCTTGATTTGAAATAATAGCTCTTCTTGTAAGATAAGATGTAAATTCTTTTAAGTCTTTTTTAGATATTTTCTTTATATCATTGATTGATCTTACTGAATGACCAACTTTATATCCCTTATCCCACATAAAAGATATAAACTTTTCTAAATTTCTAAAATCTTTAACTTTATTTAATTCAATAATAGATAAATCAACATCAGAAGATGGAAACATTTCTTTTCTGCCAAAACCACCATTTGCATATATTGCAAAATTTTTATCAAGTTCAAGTTTTTTAAACTTATTTTTGATATCCCTTTCAATTTTATTTGATTGTTTTTTTAGATACTTATTTATTTTTGATGGTTTTGTGTAGATTTGTGGAAATTCATTTATGAAGTCTTTTTTAATTGAAATTATTTCTTCTTTCATTTAAATAAATTCGTCATCTCTTTTTGTAAGAATTTCATATCCTTTGTTTGTTACAGCAATGGTGTGTTCCCATTGAGCAGAGTTTCTTCCATCTTTTGTTTCAACTGTCCAGCCGTCATTTAAGGTTTTGCAATATTTTGTGCCCTGATTGATCATAGGTTCAATTGTGAAACACATGCCTTCTTTAAGCTGAATACCACTGCCAGATTTACCATAATGGAGGACCTGTGGCTCTTCATGATAAACAGTACCAATACCATGACCGCAATAGTCTTCAACAACGCTATAGTAGTTATTTTCAGCATGTTTTTGGATGGCATGACCAATATCCCCTATAAAAGCACCAGGTCTTACAGCATTAATTCCTGCATATAGACATTCTTGGGTTACTTTAACTAATCTTTTGTTATGTGGGCCACATTTTCCAACCAAAAACATCTTAGAAGTATCTCCATGCCATCCATCTTTAATGACTGTTACATCAATATTTAAAATGTCTCCATCTTTCAATATTTTTTTATCACTTGGAATGCCATGACATATTACTTGATTTAGGCTTGAGCAAATTGTTTTCTCATATCCTTTATAACCTACATTTGCAGGTATCGCATCTTGATTATTAATAATGTGTTCATGACATATGCTATCAAGCGCACCCGTAGACACCCCAGGAACAACATGAGGCGTAATGATTTCAAGAACCTCAGCAGCCAGCCTTCCTGCAATCCTCATTTTTTCAATTTCTTTTGATGATTTTATTGATATTTTCATATTTTTTTTAATTTATATCTAGACATTAGATAACTTAATCTATAAAGTACAATTTTAATGCCAGCATGTAATTTTAGCTCATTAAAATTCAAAAACTCTTTAAATAGTTTCCCTAAATTTTTCTTTAAAAATTCCAATACTTTTTGGTGTTTTTCATAATGTCATTTAAAGCAATGATAGCATTTGAAGACGGTACTGTATTCCATGGTAAGGGTTTTGGGGAAGAAAAATATGAAGTAGGTGAATTAGTTTTTAATACGTCAATGACAGGATATCAAGAAATTATTACGGATCCTTCTTATAAAAAACAAATAATTACATTCACCCATCCTCATATTGGAAATACTGGAATTAATGATGAAGATAATGAATCTAGGATGATTCATGCATCTGGAATTGTTGTCAAAAACTTTTGCGAAAAACCTAGCAATTGGAGATCATCAAATACTCTTGAGGAATTTTTAATTAAAAATAAAGTAATCGCCATTTCAGATATTGATACAAGAGAGATAACTTCAATTTTGAGGGAGAAAGGTGCAATGAATTGCTGTATTGCAGGTTCATCTATTATTTCAGAAGACAAAGCTATTGAAGCTGCAAAAGATTTTTCTGGCTTAAAGGGAATGGATTTAGCAAAAATTGTCTCAACCCAATCTAATTATAATTGGAATGAAGGTATTTGGCCTGAAAATAATACTTCAAACACTAGTTATCCAGTGATAGCTTATGACTTTGGAATTAAAGAAAATATTTTAAGACTGCTTACTGAGCATGTTGGCGAAGTAAAGGTTGTAAATGCTGAAACTTCATATGAAGATATTATTAAATTGTCTCCTAAAGGAATTTTTCTTTCTAATGGGCCTGGAGATCCAGAGCCATGTGAATATGCTATTGAGAATATAAAGAAATTTTTAGATAAAAATATTCCTATTTTTGGTATTTGTCTAGGCCATCAGCTGTTGGCTCTTGCTGGTGGCGCAGATACTTATAAAATGAAATTTGGTCATCATGGGGCCAATCATCCGGTCCAAGATATAAAAACTAAAGAAGTTTATATAACGAGTCAAAATCATGGCTTTGCAGTTGATGTTGATACGCTTCCTTCAAACATTGAAGTTACCCATATTTCTTTATTTGATAAATCTCTTCAAGGTATAGAGTTTACTGATACACCCGCATTTAGCTTTCAAGGTCATCCGGAAGCTAGCCCAGGACCTCAAGAAATTCAGAATCTATTTAAAAAATTTAGCTTAATGGTAAAAGAATATGCCAAGACGTAAGGATATTTCTTCAATACTTATTATTGGAGCAGGACCAATAATTATTGGACAGGCATGTGAATTCGATTATTCAGGCGCTCAGGCATGCAAAGCTCTTAAAGAAGAGGGTTTTAGAGTAATACTAGTTAACTCAAATCCTGCCACTATTATGACAGATCCCTTGCTTGCTGACGCAACATATATAGAGCCAATTCATTGGGAATCAGTAGAAAAAATAATAGAAAAAGAAAAGCCAGATGCCATCTTGCCTACTATGGGAGGACAAACAGCTTTAAATACAGCATTAACTTTAGATAAAAAAGGAATTCTAGAAAAACATAATGTCGTTTTAATTGGTGCTAACAGAACAGCAATTGATAAAGCTGAGGACAGACAGCTTTTTGATGAGACTATGAAAGCTATTAATCTAGAGACTCCTGCATCAGGAATCGCACATTCAATGAGTGATGCTTTGGATGTTCAAAAAAAAATAGGCTTTCCTTGTATTATTAGACCATCTTTCACTATGGGAGGAACAGGTGGTGGAATTGCATATAACATATCGGAATTTAAAACAATTTGTGAGAAGGGGCTTGAATTATCTCCAACAAATGAACTATTAATTGATGAATCGCTTATTGGGTGGAAAGAATATGAAATGGAAGTTGTTAGAGATAGTGAAGATAATTGCATAATTATATGTTCTATCGAAAACCTAGATCCTATGGGAATTCATACAGGAGACTCAATAACAATTGCTCCAGCACAAACCCTTACAGATAAAGAATTCCAAGTAATGAGAAATGCTTCATTTAAAATACTAAGAGAAATCGGTGTAGATACTGGTGGATCAAATGTTCAATTTGCTGTTAATCCTGAAAATGGAAAAATGGTTGTTATTGAGATGAATCCCAGAGTAAGCAGATCTTCAGCATTAGCTTCAAAGGCTACTGGATTCCCAATAGCAAAGGTTGCTGCACTATTATCAGTTGGATTCACGCTTGATGAATTAAAAAACGATATAACTGGAGGACTCACTCCTGCATCATTTGAACCTAGCATTGATTATATTGTTACAAAAATACCTAAGTTTGCATTTGAAAAGTTTCCTCAGGCAAACCCTAAACTTACCACTCAAATGAAATCTGTTGGCGAGGTCATGTCAATTGGCTCTAATTTCCAAGAATCTTTCCAGAAAGCACTTTGCAGTATGGAAGAGGGGCTAAACGGACTCAATTCTGTTAAATCAAACAACAAGAATATTCCTAAAGAAGAAATTCTTAATGAACTTACCATACCAGGACCGAAAAGAATCTTTTATGTTGCTGATGCAATTCGTAACGGCTGGACACTAGAAAAAATTCATTCTTTAACAAAGATTGATTATTGGTTTTTAGACCAAATCAATGAAATATTAGAGATTGAGAATAACTTACTTGATCTTAATAAAAATGAACTTACAGAAGATTTATTATGGCACATTAAAGAAAGAGGATTTTCAGATAGCAGGATAGCAGAACTGTTAGGCTCAGATGAAAATTCAATCAGAGAACATAGAAAGAGTTTAAATGTTAAGCCTATATTCAGAAGAGTAGATACTTGCGCAGCTGAATTCGCGACATCCACATGTTACATGTATTCTTCATATAGTGGAAAGTGCGAAAGTGATCCAACAACTAATAATAAAATTTTAGTTCTAGGAAGTGGTCCAAATAGAATCGGCCAAGGTATTGAATTTGATTATTGTTGTGTTCATGCATCTTTAGCAATGCAAGAAGAGGGATATGAATCAATCATGGTTAACTGTAATCCTGAAACTGTTTCAACTGATTATGATGTTTCTAATAGGCTATATTTTGAACCAATAACATCAGAAAAGATTCTTGATATTATAGATAATGAAAATCCAGAAGGGGTAATTATACAATTTGGGGGTCAGACGCCTCTTAAACTTGCAGATATCTTATATGATAAAGGTGTAAAAATATTAGGCACAGATGTCGATGCAATTGATAGGTCAGAAGATAGAGAAAGGTTTCAAGAATTAGTAAATAAATTAAGTTTAAAGCAACCATCAAATGCAACTGCAAAAAATTTAAAAGAAGCTTTAGAGAAGGCTGAAAAGATTGGCTTCCCTATCGTAGTAAGGCCTTCTTATGTTCTTGGTGGAAGGGCCATGCAGCTAGTTAATAATATTAAAGAGCTTGAAAAATATTTAAATGAAGCTGTTGAAGTTTCAAACAGTAAACCAATTTTATTAGATAGTTATCTTACTGATGCAATTGAGGTTGATGTAGATGTTGTTTCTGATGGAGAAAATATTCAAATAGGAGGGATATTGCAGCATATTGAGCAGGCTGGAATTCATTCTGGAGATTCAGCATGCTCTCTTCCACCTTATAGCTTGTCGGATAAAATTCAAGATGTGATGAAAGAACAAGCAAGAAATATTGCAAAAGAGCTTAATATTATTGGGTTGATGAATATCCAATATGCAGTTAAAGATAATGATGTATATATAATTGAAGTTAATCCAAGAGCCTCAAGGACTGTGCCTTTTATATCAAAAGCTATTGGAAGCTCTTTGGCAAAAGTTGCATCAAAAGCAATGATTGGTAAGACTTTGGATGATCAAAATTTTTCATCTAAACTTCCTAAAGGACTTTCTTTTGTAAAAGAGGCAGTTATGCCATTTGATAAATTTCCTCATGTAGATCCGATTCTTGGTCCTGAGATGAAATCTACAGGTGAAGTAATGGGCGTTGGACCGAATTTTGGTGAAGCTTATGCAAAAGCACAAAAGGGCGCAAATAAAATTTTAAGAAGGTCTGGAGTAGTTTTTATTAGCGTGAAGGAATCAGATAAAAAATATTTAGATAAATTTGCACCATCCATTATAAAAGCAGGTTTTGAGATTGTTGCAACATCAGGAACAGCAAATTACATTAAAAATCTTGGCCATTCAGTTAAAACAATTAATAAGGTTATGGAAGGAAGGCCTCATGTTGTTGATAGCTTGCTAAATGATGAAATTGATTTAGTTATTAATACAACAGAAGGGGCACCATCAATAAAAGATTCAGCCTCTATTAGACAAAGCGCATTAAGAAATAAGATTTTCTGTACAACAACTATGTTTGGAGCCTTTGCAATAATCGATGCTCTTAAAAGCATTGAAGAGAAATGGTCTTATAAAACACTTCAAGAAATCAATAAATAATTTATCTAGTTGCTATAATCTCTATATGAGCAGAATACCACTTACTAAGGAAGGTGAAATTTTAATTAAAGAAAAATTATCTAATTTAAAATTTATTGAAAGGCCAAAGATTTCTGAAGCCATTGCTGAGGCAAGGGCGCATGGCGATCTTAAAGAAAATGCAGAATATCATGCCGCTAAAGAGCTCCAGGGATTGGTCGAGGCCAAAATAAACGAAATAGAAAGCGCCTTAGCAAATGCTCAAGTTATTGATGTTAAGGAAATACCTGAAACTGGAAGGGTTGTATTTGGCTCGACAGTAAAAGTTTATGATTGTGATAACGACAAAGAGATAGCTTACAAGATAGTTGGAAATTTAGAGTCTGATCCTGACAAGGGCGAGATATCAATCGATACCCCAATTGCAAGGGGTTTGGTGGGTAAATTTGTTGAAGATGAAATAATAATAGAAACTCCTTCTGGAAATTTAATTTATGAAATTTTAGAAGTTAAGCACATTTAAGTGATGCATGCAGATAATTGGGCAAGTAAAGCTAAAAAAATGGGTTATAGGTCTAGAGCAGTTTTTAAACTTGAAGAAATTTTAAATAAAGTTGTTTTAAACAATAAATTAAAAAATGTTCTCGATATAGGGAGCGCTCCAGGAGGATGGTCTCAATATATTATTAAAAGATATAAAAAAGCTAGGGTATATGCCGTAGATGTTTTAGAAATGGATCCAATAGAAGGAGTAAATTTCTTTCAAGAAAGCGTTGAAAACATAAATAATATTGATGAAATAAATAAATTAAAAGGTAAATTTAATCTTGTAATTTCTGATATAGCCCCAAACTTAAGTGGCATAAGCACAATTGATAATGAAAACATTTTTGAATTAAATCAATTGACTGCAAAAGTTGCAAAAGATTATTTAGTTAATAACGGAATCTTGATAATGAAGACTTTTCAAAATAATATGTTAAAAATTTTAAGAAAAGAAATGGAATTATCTTTTAAATTAGTTCAAACTTATAAGCCCGCTGCATCAAAAAAACAGTCCGGTGAGATATATTTATTTGGAGTGAAGTAATTTAATGAGTAGTTTTATGAGAAATTTAGTTGTTTGGGTTGTCCTTGGATCACTCATTGTATATGTATTTAATTTTCTTGAAAATGGTTCACCATCTAAAGAAATACCTTTTAGTGAATTAAGAAAAGAAGCATCTGCAGATAATATTCAAGAAATTATATTTAAAGGTGATCGTGAAACCATTGTTGGTACTTTAAGAACTCCAGAAACTAAATTTATTACTTATTATCATAAAAGCAAAAGCTTTGATGAGTTTGAAGCAATCATAAAAGAAAAAGGTGTCATGTATGATTATGAACAGCAAGAGACGCCATCAATATTTTCTCAATTACTAATCGGCGCTTTCCCGATAATATTATTATTAGCTATATTTTTCTTTTTTATGAGACAAATGCAAGGTGGCATTTCTGGTAAGGGCGGTCCTATGTCATTTGGTAGAAGTAAGGCCAAATTAATGGAAGGTGGTCAAGTAAAAACGACTTTCAAAGATGTAGCCGGATGTGAAGAAGCAAAACAGGATGTACAAGAGTTAGTAGACTTTTTAAAAGATCCAAGTAAATTTCAAAAATTAGGAGGCAAAATACCAAGAGGAGTTTTAATGGTAGGACCTCCTGGTACTGGTAAGACCTTAATTGCAAGAGCGGTAGCTGGTGAAGCCAAAGTTCCATTTTTTACAATTTCTGGATCTGACTTTGTAGAAATGTTTGTAGGAGTTGGGGCTTCTAGAGTAAGAGATATGTTTGAACAAGCAAAAAAACAATCACCATGTATTGTTTTTATTGATGAGATTGATGCTGTAGGAAGACACAGAGGAGCAGGTCTAGGTGGCGGACATGATGAAAGAGAGCAAACTTTAAACCAATTACTTGTAGAAATGGATGGATTTGAAGGAAATGATGGCGTAATTGTTATTGCAGCTACTAATAGACCAGATGTGCTAGATCCTGCGTTGTTAAGACCGGGTAGATTTGATAGACAGGTCGTAGTTGACTTGCCTGATATAAGAGGGCGAGAGGCTATTCTAAAGGTTCATATGAGGAAGGTGCCTTTGGATGCTGATGTTGATCCATTAGTAATTGCTAGAGGCACTCCTGGTTTTTCAGGCGCTGATTTAGCAAATTTAATCAATGAGGCTGCATTATTTGCTGCAAGATACTCTGACAAGAAAATTGACCAATCTCATCTTGATTTAGCTAAAGATAAAATTATGATGGGAGCAGAACGCAAATCTATGATTCTTAGTGAGGAGCAAAAAAGGATTACTGCTTATCATGAAGCTGGCCATGCAATTGTGGGTAAACTTTCCCCTAAACATGATCCTGTTTACAAAGTTACTATCATTCCAAGAGGAAGAGCTTTAGGCGTAACAATGTTCTTGCCTGAAGAAGATACTTATATGCAAAGCAAAGAGTATTTAGAAGGAAGAATCGCAGCATTATTTGGAGGTAGAATTGCTGAGAGCATAATTAATGGAGATAAAGGAATTACTACTGGTGCTTCAAATGATATTGAAGTAGCAACAAATATCGCAACCAATATGGTTACAAAATGGGGCCTTTCAAAAACTATTGGTCCGTTAAAATATGGTGAAGATGAAGGAAGTCCTTTTTTAGGAAGATCAGCAACAGCACCAGCTCAAAATATGAGTAATGAAACTGCTAAAAATATAGATAAAGAAGTAAAATCAATAATTGATAAATGTTATACAAAAGCTGAAAATATTTTAAAAGAAAACTTAGATAAGCTTAATGTTATGGCTGATGCACTCTTAAAATATGAAACCATTGATGCAAATCAGATAGATGATATCATGGCTGGAGCGAATCCAAGAGAGCCTAAAGGATGGTCTGATGAGACTCCATCAGATAAATCTTCAAAAAAAACGTCAATCAAAGGCGCTGCAGAAGAGTTATAATCTTTTCCAATGGATTTAAAATTCGGTACCGATGGGATAAGAGGACCTGTCGAAAATGTTATAACACCTGAGGCATGCTTAAAAATTGGCCATGCTACTGGCATTGTTATGAAAGAACTGGGATGGAACACAGTCCTAATTGGTAAAGATACAAGAATATCTGGATATATGCTTGAATCTGCTCTTCAAGCTGGCTTTATTGCAGCTGGAGTAAATGTCAGTCTTTTAGGGCCATTACCAACCCCAGGCGTGGCCTATCTTTCTAAAACTTTAAGAAATAGATTTGGTGTAGTCATTAGCGCATCGCATAATGATTTCTTAGATAACGGAATTAAAATTTTTAATGAAGATGGTGAAAAAATCTCTAGAGATATCGAAAAAAGAATTGAGAAATACATATCTTCTGATTTAATGCCTGTTGAAACTTCCAAAATAGGAAAGGCTTATAGGTTTGATGAGTCAGGACCAAGATATATAGAGTTCTGTAAATCCACCGTTCCTTCAAATATATCTTTTTCTTCATTAAGAATTGTCATTGATTGTGCAAATGGGGCTTGTTATAAGGTTAGTCCAGAGATATTTGAAGAATTGGGAGCTGAGGTAATTACAATTGGAAATGATCCTGATGGATATAACATTAATGAAGGATGTGGCTCAACACATCCAGAGGTTGTAAAAGAAGCGGTAATAAAACATAGAGCTGATTATGGCATATCGCTTGATGGTGACGGTGATAGGGTCATCTTAGTAGATGAAAAAGGAAATATATTAGATGGAGACGATCTTTTATTTATTTTAGCATTCTCAAACCCTAACCGAACTGGTCAATGGTCAGGTGTTGTTGGAACACTAATGAGCAATTATGGCCTTGAGGATGGAATAAAGAAACTTGGATATAAATTTAAGAGAGCAGATGTTGGTGATAAGTATGTAAGCAAAATGCTGACAGAAAAAGGATGGATGCTTGGTGGAGAGACTTCTGGTCATATTATTTGCAAAGATTTGGTTAGCACAGGCGATGGAACTATTGCCGCTTTAAAAGTGATTTCATCATTATTGCTTTTAGAAAAGAAGCCTGATGAAGTGTTATCCAATTACACAAAAATTCCTCAAGTAAATATCGCAGTAAAAGTTATAAATAAAGATATTGTTAATGACAAAGATCTAAAGTTATTCTTAAAGGAAGTTGAGTCAGATATGACCGTTAAAAGAATATTAGTAAGACCTTCTGGAACTGAATCTAAGATTAGGATCATGGTAGAAGCGCCAGAGAAAAAAGTTGCAGAGAAGTATGCTAAAGACATTGAAAAGATTATTAGGTCAAAGTCATGATAATTGCTAATTGGAAATGTAATGGAACTAAGAAAATGATATTTTCATGGTTTGAGGATTATGGCAAAGAGGTTAATTTTGTTGATGTGCTGCCAATTGTAGGAGTGGCCCCACCATCAATATATTTTGGTTACTTTAGTCGTGAAAATGCCTCTTTAAAATTTATTGAATGGGGATTACAAGATGCAGACCATTTAGATGGCCCAAGGACTGGTGCAATCTCGGTTGATATGTTGATTGATATGGAATGTGATTTTTTAATAATAGGGCATTCTGAAAGAAGAGAGATATTTAAGGAAGACAATGATTTAATAAAGGAAAAACTTAAAAGTCTTAATAACAGAGTTACGGCTATTCTATGTATTGGAGAAAACAAAGAAGAAAATAATAAAGGTATAACGAGAGATGTGCTTAAAGAGCAACTTGATATAGTTAATGGGCTGGAGTTAGATCAATCATTTACAGTTGCTTATGAACCCGTTTGGGCAATTGGGAGTGGGCTTACACCAGAGCCAAAAGATATAAATGAAATTCATAAATTTATAAAAGATGTTGTACAATCCAACTCTGCAAATAACCTTGTACCAAAAGTTTTATATGGTGGAAGTGTTACTGATAAAAATGCTGAAAGTTTTTTTAAAGAAGAATTTGTAGATGGCGCATTAGTTGGTGGGGCTTCACTAGATGGTTCTACCTTTGCAAAAATAGTTAATATTTTTAGTGGGATTGATAAAAAATGATTACTTTAATAACAGTCACGTGTGTAATTTTAGCCGTTGCTATAATTGTGCTAGTTTTATTGCAACAGGGAAAAGGTTCTGATTTAGGCTCAGCCTTTGGAGGAGGATCATCCAATTCTATGTTTGGGGCTCTTGGTCCGTCAAATTTCCTTGGCAAATTAACATATATATTAGTTGCAGTTTGGCTGATTCTTTCTTTATTGCTTGCTTTTCTGTTAAAAACAGATGATGCCGAAGATACATTTAGCCCAGACCTAATTAAAGAGGCTCAAGATGAAGATTTATCTGAACAAATTCCTTTAAAAAATAACTAATGGTGCCGAAGGCGGGACTTGAACCCGCACGAGTTTTCACTCACTAGCCCCTCAAGCTAGCGTGTCTACCAATTCCACCACTTCGGCAAAAAGAACGTGATTATAACAATATTATATTTGTTCTAATATAAAATTTACTTGACCAATCTATCTTACTTTCATAAACTTCATGTTCGCTGCGTTGCGGGGTGGAGCAGTCTGGTAGCTCGTCGGGCTCATAACCCGAAGGTCGTTGGTTCAAATCCAGCCCCCGCTACCATAGTTTGATATAATTTTTGTGGGGCAAGCGCCCTTTTTTTGTATAAAAAAGATGAATAAAGATGAATTTAAAAAAATTATCGAGCCTGTTGTAAACAGGAATGATTGTATGTTGTGGGGTTTTGAAATTTTAAGAGGTAAAAAAAGAACAACCTTGAGAATTTATATAGATTCATACAAAGGCGTAGATATAAATGATTGTGAAAATGTATCAAAAGATCTTGGATATGAACCAATGCTTGATTTGAGTCTTGGTGATAATTATGTGCTAGAAGTATCTACTCCTGGAGTGGATAGAAAGTTCTTTGATATTCTTCAATTAGGTGATTATATTGGAGAGAATTTAGAGTTTAAGACCAGAGAATTAATAGAAGGAAAAAGAAAGTTCTCAGGAAAATTGATTAATTGTGATGATAGTTATTTTTCAATCAAAAAAAATGACAAATCTATTTCTAAGAAATTTAAATTTTCAGATTTAGATTTATGTAAATTAAAACCAAATTATAATAATTTAATAAAGGAATATTCTTATGAAAAGCAATGAAATTTTAGCTGTGGTTGATTCTGTTTCAACTGAAAAAGGCTTAGATCAAGATATTATTTTTAAAGCTATTGAAGTTGCAATAGCCTCTGCATCACATAGACATTTTCATGAAGATGCAGACTTATTTGTTGAAATTAATAGAGAAACTGGGGAATACTCTACTCATAGAAATTGGATAGTATTTGATAATAATGATGAAGAATTCCATCATGAAACTCATATTTCAGAAGAAGATTCCAATCTTAAAATTGGAGAAATTTATTCTAAAGAGGAAGAAAATATTTCATTTGGCAGAATAGAAACACAAGCAGCTAGACAAGTTATGTTGCAAAAAGTTAGAGAGGCTGAGCGAGAAAAAGTGGTCCAACAGTTCATGTCTCAAAACAATAAACTTGTTTCAGGTTCTGTCAAAAGAGTTACTAGAGATAATGTTATTGTCGATATAACCCATGAGGCAGAGGCTCTTCTTCCTAGAGATAGATTAATGCCAGGGGAAATATATAAAATTGGTGAAAGAATTAGAGCCATTCTTCAAATCGTTGAAATTGAGGGAAGAGGGCCACAGCTTATGCTAAGCCGATCATGTCCAGAAATGGTAACAGAATTATTCAGCATTGAGGTGCCGGAAATAAATGAGGATATTATTGAAATAAGAGGGGTTGCTAGAGATGCAGGATCAAGATCAAAGATTGCTGTTAAAACCAATGATGGAAGGATTGACCCAGTAGGCGCATGTGTTGGCATGAGAGGATCAAGAGTCCAAGCTGTTTCTCATGAACTTGGTGGTGAAAGAATAGATATAATTATTTATGATGATAATCCTGCACAGTTAGTCATTAATGCTCTTTCTCCTGCAAAGGTTGAATCTATAGTTATGGATGAAGATTCAAGATCTATGGATATTGCAGTGAATGAAGAAAATCTTGCACTGGCAATTGGTTCTAGAGGCCAAAATATTAGGCTTGCTAGTAA
Organism: uncultured SAR86 cluster bacterium; assembly: GCA_902559345.1. Taxonomy (GTDB): domain Bacteria; phylum Pseudomonadota; class Gammaproteobacteria; order Magnimaribacterales; family D2472; genus SAR86A. The sequence goes on from CACEHH010000002.1 coordinate 47,297, forward strand.
ACTTTCAGGCTGGAATTTAAATGTTATTAGTAGTGAAGAGGCTGAAGCTAAGGTAAAAGTAGACGAAACAGAATTTTTAGCAAAAATTATAGATACATTTGAAGTAAGCGAAAATATTGCAGAAAAAATTATTTCTTCTGGTTTCTCAACCTTCGATGATATTGCATATGCAGATAATAAAATCTTTAAAGATTTTATTGATTCAGAAGATGAAATAAATAGAATCAAGTCTGCATCGGAAGATGCTGCATTGATGGAGGCTATGGGAGCTGTAACTGAAGAAGAGGACAATGTAGAATCTTTGTCGGATTTAAGTCTTAATGAAGAAAACATACAAAAATTGTCTATTAAAGGTATTAAGAATAAGGATGATTTAGCAGAATTATCTATTGATGAGCTTAGGGATATTATTGATATTTCAGAAGACGAAGCTTCTAAAATGATAATGAAGGCAAGAGAACATTGGTTTAAATAATAAGGAAAAAAATATTTTGGCAATTACAGTAAAAGATTTTGCAAAAACTTTAAAAATTTCTGATAAGGCACTTCTAGAGCGTATGCAAAACGCAGGTTTGTCTCACGCAAAAGGCTCTGATGAGGTAACTCCTTCAGACAAGCAAGCTCTTTTAAAATTTCTTAAAGGAAATAAATCTTCGCAGCCAAAATCAGTAACGTCTGAATCAGGTGTTACAGTTACCTCTAAAGGAAAATCTTCATCTGCAACTTCATCTAATAAAAGCTATTCAGATAACATTGAGGCTAAAAGAGCTGCAGCTTCTGAGCAACTGAAAGAACAACAGACCAAAAGAGAAGAGCAATTAAAAGCTGCGACAAAGCTCAAACAAGAACAAAAGAATAAGTTTAAAAAGAAAAATTTAGAAAAACTAAATGATCGGCCTGTGGATGTTAAAGATCAATTGTCTAGCGCTGTAAATGCTTATAAGCGAAAAGAGAAAGGCATTTATGATGAAACAGAACACCAGTTTGAAGCTCCTAAAGAATTTATAAAAAAAGATATTGAAGTCCCAGATACCATTCAGGTTGGAGAATTAGCAAAACTTATGGCTGTTAAAAGTAATTTGGTTGTAAAGAATTTAATGGGCTTGGGTGTTGTTGCAACTTTAAATGATTTTATAGATCAAGAAACTGCAATATTGGTTGTTGAAGAAATTGGTCACAACGGTATTGCTGTTGAGGAAGAAAATCTTGAAGAAGATTTAGCAAATTTAATACAGTATAAGGATAAACCAAAAACAAGACCTGCTGTTATTACTGTTATGGGTCATGTTGATCATGGAAAAACAACATTATTAGATTTTATAAGAAAAACTAAGGTCGTAGAGGATGAGGCTGGTGGAATAACACAACATATTGGCGCATACGAAGTTGAAACACCAAAAGGAAAATTAACATTTATAGATACGCCAGGTCATGCTGCATTTTCTTCAATGCGTGCAAGAGGTGCAAATACTACCGATATTGTTATATTAGTTGTTGCAGCAAATGATGGCATTAAACCACAAACTGAAGAAGCTATTAATCATGCAAAAGCAGCTGGTGTTTCGATAGTAGTAGCTATTAATAAAATAGATTTAGAAGGAGCCGATCCAGACAAGGTTAAAGGTGACCTTGCTGCGCAAGATTTAACCCCTGAAGATTGGGGTGGTAATATCCAGATGGTCCCTATTTCTGCTCTTAAGGGAGATGGTGTAGATGACCTTTTGGAAAGGATTGCTCTTGAAGCAGAAATTTTAGAATTAGAAGCACATTATGAAGGTGCTGCACAGGGAGTCGTTATTGAATCTGAACTAGATAAATTTAGAGGCTCAGTCTCAACATTTCTAATTCAAAACGGAACACTTAAAGTTGGAGACCTAGTTGTTTCTGGAAACACGATGGGAAAAATTAAAAGCATTTTAGATAGCGAGGGTAATAAAATTAAAGAAGCAGGTCCATCAGCAGCAGTTCAAGTACTTGGTTTAAACTCTGTTCCAACAGCGGGAGACCATTTTCAAGTTGTAAAAAATGACAAACAAGCCAGAGAAATTTCTGAATATAGAGCAACAAAAGAAAAAGAAAAAAAGTTATTAAAGCAAAAAGATGAATCTGTAGGAGACTTGTTTGAAAATCTTGGTCAAGAAGCAAAGAAAGTTCTTAATGTAATTGTAAAAACAGATGTAGCTGGAACGTGTGAGGCTATTATTGCAGCATTGAACGATTTGAATAATGAAAAGGCAAAAGTAAAGATTGTTTCTAGTGGAGTTGGAGGTATTAGTGAATCCGATGCTAACTTAGCAGTAGCAGTTGAATCAATTATCTTAGGTTTTAATGTTAGAGCAGATAATGCAGCTAAGAAAATTATCGAAGATGAGTTAATATCATTAAGTTATCACAGTATTATTTATGAACTTCTTGATGACGTTAAAGCTAGAATGAGTGGACTACTTGATCCAATTATTAAAGAAGAAATTGTAGGTACTGCTGAGGTTCTTGAGGTGTTTAACTCACCAAAGTTTGGACAGGTAGCAGGGTGTAATGTGGTTGAAGGAAATGTTTTAAGAAATAAGCCAGTAAGAGTCTTAAGAGATGAGATAGTAATATTTGAAGGAGAATTGAACTCTTTAAGAAGATTTAAAGAAGATGTTAATGAAGTAAAAAATGGTAATGAATGCGGGATGGGAATCAAGAATTATAAAGACATTAAACCTGGTGATAAGATTGAGGTTTTCGACAGAAAAGAAGAAGCCCAGCAGATATAATTGATGACATCAAATAGATCAGACAAAATAAGTGATTTATTAAAAAAAGAAATTTCATTAATAATTACAAATGAGATTAAAGACCCAAGACTTAGAAATATCAATATCACTTCTGTAAAAGTATCTGATGATATTGGTATTGCAACAGTCTTTTATACCATCATTGGCAAATCTATTCATAAGTCTGAAAGCAAAATAGATGACAGAATACTCTCTAAACTTTCAGGGATGATTAGATCAAACCTTGCAAAGAAAATAAAAATAAGAAGAATACCTAAAATTTTTTTCAAATTTGATGAAAGCATAGAATATTCTCAAAACATTGAAAAATTATTAAAAAATTTGAAATAATGAATGGATTTATTCTTGTTAATAAAGAAATTGGAATAAGTTCTAATAGAGTTGTCCAAGAAATTAAGAATAAAATAAAAGCTAAAAAGGTTGGACACTTAGGAACTTTAGATCCTTTAGCAGATGGTTTATTAGTTCTTGCAATTAATAGAGCAACAAAATTTTCAAATCACTTTCTTGAATCTGATAAATCATATGATGTAAGAGTGCAGCTTGGAATTAGCACTGACACTGACGATTCTGCTGGCAATATAATCTTTAAATCTAATGATTTACCTAGTAAAGATGAAGTTAAAGATAAATTGTTTAGTTTTTTAGGCGAATCAATGCAAATTCCACCTTTTTTTTCAGCCTTAAAGCATAAGGGAAAACCTTTGTATAAATATGCTAGACAGGGAGAATTTATATCAAAACCACCTAGAAAAATTATCATAAGGAATATACAAAATTTCAGATACAGAAATATGATATGTTCATTTAAGTTGCATTGCTCAAAAGGAACATATGTAAGGTCAATTGCAAGAGATCTTGGTGAAAGCTTGGGATGTGGCGCTCATATGAAATCCTTAACAAGGTTGTCTCAAGCTGATTTCCATCTGTCTAACGCCAACAATATTTCAGATGTCACTAAGCAAGATATTATATCTATAGAAACAGCATTTAAAATATTTAAAAGAATTTCAATAGATTCAAATGAAGCAAAAAAATTTATTAATGGCGTTAAAATTCCTAAATCTAATATTTCAGATATTATCCTTAGAGTTTTTAATGAAAAAGATAGATTTCTTGGTATTGGAGAAATTAAAGATAACAACTTAAAACACAAACAACTTGTTTAAAGGTGTAATAAGTTATAATATGCGTCCGCTTACTTTAGTAATGTGAGGTTCGCATTGTTCATATATAAAACATTACAAGGATATTAAAAATGGCATTATTAAGTGAAGAAAAAGCAAATATAGTCAAAGAATATAAGAGAAATGAAGGTGATACTGGATCTCCAGAAGTGCAGATAGCGCTATTAACAGAAAATATTAACAAACTTCAAAATCATTTTAAAAGTCACAAAAAAGACCATCATTCCAGAACTGGTCTAATAAGAATGGTTAATCTTAGGAGAACACTTTTAGCATATTTAAAAAGGAAGGATGCTGAGACTTACTCTGAGCTTGTAAATAAGCTAAATCTAAGAGGATAATTCAATATATAAAAAGGAAAATCGTGGAAAATAATAATTTAGAATCTACTAATGTAGAATTTCAGTACGGAAACCAACAAGTAAAAATAGAGACTAATAAAGTTGCCAGACAAGCTACAGCTGCAGTAGTGGTTACAATTGGAGAGCTGGTGGTATTAACAACAGTAGTAGCAAAGAAGGAAGCAGATCCTGCAAAAGATTTTTTCCCATTAGCAGTTTTTTATCAAGAAAAATTTTATGCTACTGGAAGAATTCCTGGAGGTTTTTTTAAGAGAGAAGCTAGGCCAACTGAAAGGGAAACTTTAACCTCAAGATTGATTGATAGACCAATTAGACCAATGTTTCCAGAACATTTTAAAAATGAGGTGCAAATATTTTGCACAGTAATGTCATCTGATAAAAAACAAAATCCTGATATAGCTGCAATGATTGGGGCGTCAGCTGCGCTTACTATTTCTGGAGTACCTTTTGATGGACCAATGGGAGCTGCAAGGGTTGGTTTTATTGATGGTGAATATGTTTTGAATCCATCATTCGAAGAGTTAGAAAATTCTTTTTTAGACATGGTGGTTGCTGGAACTGATGAGGCTGTTCTTATGGTTGAGTCTGAAGCTATGGAGCTTAACGAAGATTTAATGCTTGGGGCTGTTCTTTTTGGGCATCAAGAGATGAAGGCTGTTATAAACGCCTGTACTCAGCTTAAAGAAAAAGCTGGAAAAGAAGAATGGATTATTGAAGAAGACGATGCGCAACAAAATTATTATTCTGAAGTTGAAGGTAAGCATAAAGATGAAATTACAGAAGCTTTTAAGATATCAAATAAATCTGAACGAAATGATGCACTTGCAGACATCAAAACTAAAATAGTAGATGAATATTCAGATCTTGATGAGCTTGAGCTTGGAAAAGTTTTAAGCTCTTTCAAAGAATTAGAAAAAAATATTGTTCGAGGAAATATTTTAAACAATATGCCCAGAATAGATGGTAGAGATTTAGATACTGTAAGACCAATTTTTGTTGAAACAGATGTTTTGCCAAGCGCACATGGATCAGCTTTATTTACTAGAGGTGAAACTCAGGCAATTGTAGTTGCAACACTTGGATCATCTAGAGATGCTCAAAGAATTGAAGCAATAGAGGGTGAGGGGTCTGACAATTTTATGCTTCATTATAATTTCCCAGCATATAGTGTTGGGGAGATAGGTATGCCAATGGGGCCAAAAAGACGTGAAATTGGTCATGGTAACCTTGCTAAAAGAGCAATTAAAGCAGTTCTTCCTGATGTAGAAGATTTTGGCTACACTATGAGGGTGGTTTCAGAAATCACAGAATCTAATGGCTCAAGTTCAATGGCGTCAGTATGCGGCACCTCATTATCTTTAATGGATGCAGGCGTTCCTCTTTCAAGCCCTGTAGCAGGAATTGCAATGGGACTAATAAAAGAAGGTGATGACTTTGCTGTTCTTACAGATATATTAGGAGACGAAGATCATTTGGGTGATATGGACTTTAAAGTTGCTGGAACTGAAACTGGAATAACTGCACTACAAATGGATATCAAGATTCAAGGCATAAACGAATCTATTATGGAGACCGCATTAATAAAAGCAAAAAATGCAAGAAATCATATTTTAAGCATTATGAATGAAGTCATATCTTCAGCTAAAGATCTATCTGAGAATGCGCCTGCAATGAAAACTTTTATGGTTGATAAAGATAAAATCAAAGAAATTATTGGTAAAGGTGGAGCAGTAATCAAGGGTATGCAAGAAAAAACTGGAGCAACTGTAGATGTTAATGATGATGGCGTAGTTTCTGTTTTTGGGCAGAATCAATCTTCAATGAAAGAATGTTTGGCTATCATTGAAGAGATTCTTGAAGAGCCTGAACTAGATAAAGTATATAAAGGTAAAGTAGTTAAGATTGTTGAATTTGGAGCTTTCGTAAATATACTTCCTGGGAAAGATGGTCTTTTGCATATTTCAGAAATTTCTGATGAAAGAACTGAAAATGTTAGCGATGTGCTAGAAGAGGGTCAGGAAATAGATGTAAAACTTATAGGTTTTGATAGAGGTAAAATGAAGCTTTCAATCAAAGCTTTGTCTAAAAAAGCTGAATAAGTATAGAAAATATACATAATTTTCATCAATATTCGATATATGTTGAAAAGTCAAATATTGTGTCTTCTTTTTGTTTGCATAATTTGATTCATTTCAAATTTTGTGTTCTCATGAAATCTGCAAAACATAAAAAAAACCTAATAGGGGGGAATTATTATGGATACTGCATGGAAAATGATAAAGGACATAGTTAGTAATTTAACTGCTGTTCTAATCGGAGTGCTAGGTCTTGGAATTGTTGCAGCCTTAGTTTTTGGCGGGACACCTCTAGGACTTGACGTGATAGGTAATATAACTAACCTAGTTAGCTCATTAGCTAATGGTGGTGTTGTAGGACTATTAGTCTTAGCAGTCTTAATGAGTCTTGTTAAGTAATTAACTTAACGATCGTTAATAGGAAGGGGTAAAACCCTTCCTAGTTTAAAGAAATTATGAAATTTAAGATAACACTTGCCAGCCTAACAACTTTTTTAAACAAAGTTACTAATTTATTAATACCACTTGTAGTTGCCTCGTTATTGTTTGGCATCTTATTTGGCATTGATACACCTTTTGTTGGTGACGTATACAAAAATGTTACGGATGTCTTAAAAATGCTTGGTGAGGATGCTTTATTAGCCCTAGTAGCAATAATAATAATTCTCGCATATCTGAAGAAAGATTAATCTGTCTTTCACTTAATCTATTCTTAATGGTGGCTATGGGTGGAATTGAACCACCGACCCCAGCGTTATGAGTGCTGTGCTCTAACCATCTGAGCTACATAGCCAATCGTTGAATAATAATCCTTAAATCTTAAGAGTCAATAATTTTATTGTTTCATACATTAAATTTAAAATGGATTATTTCTCCATCTTTAACCAAATAATCCTTTCCTTCTAGTCTCAATTTTCCTTTCTCTTTCGCACCTAATTCGCCACCACATTCTATAAAGTCTTTAAAGTCTATTACTTCAGCCTTAATGAACCCTCTTTCAAAATCTGTGTGTATTACTCCAGCTGCATTAGGAGCTGTATATCCATCTCTTATTGTCCAAGCTCTAATTTCTTTTGGCCCTGCTGTAAAGTATGTTTTTAACCCCAAGAGCTTGTAGCCTTCAAATATTATTTTATTTAGAACAGGCTCATCCATATCTAATAATTCAAGATATTCTAATTTTTCATCTTCTTTAAGCAAGGATATTTCTTGTTCTATTTTTACTGATGCTGATATTACTGAAGAGCCTAATTCATTAGCAATTTTTTTAAGTTCATTTAGATTTTTTTCTGATTTCTCTGAATCATCAATATTTGCAATATAAAAAGTTGGTTTTGAAGAAAGGAGTTGAAATTGTTTTATAATTTTTTGTTCAACAATATCATAGCTTTTAATATTTATTAATTTACCCAACTCAAGCTCATTTTTTAATTTATTCAATAAATCAAAGTGAATCTTATTTTCTTTATCATTTGTTTTTAATAATTTTTCACATTTGGCAATTCGTTTTGTTACTGATTCAAGATCAGCAAGAATAAGTTCTAAATTAATTACTTCAACATCTCTTCTAGGATCGACTGAACCATCTACATGAGTGATATTCTCATCTTCAAAGCATCTTACGACATGAGCCAAGGCAGACATTTCTCTTATATTTGACAGAAATGAATTTCCTAGACCTTCACCATTAGAAGCGCCTTTAACTAAACCAGCTATATCAACTAAATCTAAAACAGCAGGAATAATTTTTTCAGAATTTACTATTTTATTTAATTCATCAAGTCTTTTATCTGGAAGAGGTACTATGCCAACATTTGGATCAATAGTGCAAAAAGGGAAATTTTCTGCAGGAATTTCAGATTTAGTTAGGGCATTAAAAAGAGTCGATTTTCCAACATTTGGAAGACCAATTATTCCACATTTAAAACCCATTTTATTATTTTGAGTGTAGTATTTTTTGAGCTTGATCAATTTGATTATTACAAATCATATCGAATACCTCATTGAATTTTTTATATGCCTGAGCAATAAATTTTTTCTCTTTTGGAGAAAATTTTGTTAAAACCCAATTAGTCACATCTTTCTTAAGACCAGGATGCCCAATACCAATCCTGATCCTAATATAATTATTCGTTCCTGTCTTGTTTAGTATATCTCGAAGGCCATTGTGACCACCATGACCTCCACCTTCTTTTATTCGAATGTCCCCAATTTTCAGGTCTAAATCATCATGAAAAATTATAATTTTATTTGATTTCAAACTAGTAGATTTAAGAAGTTTAGAAATTGTTCTACCAGATTCGTTCATGTAATTAGTTGGAATTAACCACAAGACTTCACTTGAGTGTGACTCTCCAATTTTAGCTTCCAGTTTTGTTTTTTCATTAAATTTATCAAAGAATTGAGTTGATAAATTTTTTAACCAATCTTTACCAATATTATGACGTGTATTGTTATATTTAGAACCAGGGTTGCCTAAACCAATGATACATAACTTGTACACTTTTTTAGCTTTCTTCAGAATTATCTTCTTTACTTTCTTCAGAATCTTCTGAAGCCGAATCATCTCCACTAGTTTCTTCAGAACTCTCTTCGCCTTCTGCAACCTCTCCATCTTCAAGCTCTTCTTCGAGCACAGGATCTTCTTCAACTGCTTTAGGCGCGTTAACTGAAACAACCATTTGGTCTGTTTCATCAGTTAAGCCAGGAACTTCTGATCCTTCTGGAAGATCAATTTCAGTTAACCTTATAGATTCTCCAAGATGAAGATTTTCTATATCAACATCTATTGATTCAGGAATATTTCCAGCAAGACACATTATTTCAATTTCTCTAATTGCTTTTGCCACTACTCCGCCATCTTCTCTAATACCAATGCAATCTTCTTCATTTAAAAAATTAACTGGTATAACAACCTTAAGCTTTGTTTTTCTTGAAACTCTTTGAAAATCGGCATGAAGAAATTTACCTTTTGCCGGATCTTTCTGTAACTCTTTTAAAACAACCTTTTCTTCATTATCTCCGGTTTTAATAAGTAAAACTTGAGTATAGAAGAGTTCATTTTCAGATGCCTTGGTGAGCTCATTTAATTTAAGTTTGATATTAATAGTTTCTTTTTCATCTCCGTAGACGATAGCAGGAACCATTCCGTCTATATTTCTTATAACTCTAGCTTTATTTGAGCCAGTTCTTTCTCTTACGTCTGCATTTAGTATAATTTGATCTGTCATAATTCCCTCTATAAAAACATCTCGCTAAGCGATTCTTCATTACTAAGCCTTTTAATACATTCAGCAATTGTCGTTCCTACTGAAATGACGCGTATTTTACTGCATTTTTTAGCATCATGTGACAATGGTATTGAATTTGTTACAACAAGCTCATCAATTTTAGAGTCTTCAAGCCTTTCTATAGCCGGTCCAGAAAGCACCGGATGAGTAATATAAGCTTTTACTGCCTGCGCACCTTTTTCTTTTAATGCAGCTGCTGCATTACATAAAGTACCTGCAGTATCAATAATATCATCAGGGACAATACAAACTTTTCCTTCAATATCACCGATTATATTCATAACTTCAGATTGATTTGCAATAGCTCTCCTTTTATCAATTATTGCTAAATCGGTATCATCTAAAAATTTTGCTAATGCTCTTGATCTCACCACTCCACCAACGTCAGGAGAAACTACAACTATTTCATCTCTTTCATTGTTTGCTTTAATGTCTTCCATCATCAACTTGGTCGCATATACATTGTCTGCAGGCATATCAAAAAAACCTTGAATAGTTTCTGAATGAAGATCAATAGTTAAGACTCTATCAATTCCAACTGATGCAAACATATCTGCAACAACTTTTGCGCTAATCGGTACTCTAGCAGACCTTACTCTTCTATCTTGTCTTGCATAGCCATAATATGGAACAACAGCAGTTATTCTTGATGCAGAGGATCTTTTTAAAGCATCTGCCAATAACATAAGCTCCATTAAATTTTTGTTTTGAGGAGTACATGTAGATTGAATGATAAACGTATCATGACCTCTAACATTATCTTCAATTTGAACCTTTATTTCTCCATCTGAAAAATATCCTACCTCTGCTGCAGAAAGCGGTATTCCTAAGATCTCAGATACTTCTAATGCAAGATCTGGATTCGCAGTTCCTGTAAAGATATCTAAATTATTTTTCATTTTAATTTCCCCATTGAATATTATAAAGCATGGCTGGGGTGGTAGGATTCGAACCTACGCATGACGGGATCAAAACCCGTTGCCTTACCGCTTGGCTACACCCCAATATCATTTGATATAACATATCGGCGAATATTGTAATGGTTTACAGAAAAAGAATCTCCAATTAGTTGGAATTTTTTTAAGAATTTCTTCGAGATCTTTCTTTCTCTCATATGTAATAAACATACAAGATCCGCTCCCACTTAATTTTAAATCATAACTATGAGAGGCCTGATTATAAAATTTTTCTATTTTTTTATTTTGGTTTAAGAATATATCCCAAAAACTATTTTGAGTATTACTTAGCTCTTCTTTGTTATTTCCTCTCCAAAGATCTAATATCTGAAACATTTCACCTGAAGAATTATTTATCATTGGGTCAATTAATAATATTTTTTCTTTTATTGAATCATTTAATTCAAATTGGTCACCAATTCCTTTGGCTTTTGCATTAAATCCATATAAAAAGAATGGAACATCAGCGCCAATTTTTTTACCAATATCAAATAATTCATCTCTATTCATATTAATGCCCCATAATTTATTTAAAGCAACAATAGTAGAAGCTGCATTAGAACTACCGCCACCTAAACCAGCCCCAATAGGTATATTTTTTTCAATTTTGATATTTACTCCGCATTTTTGTTTAGATTGACTCAGTAATAATTTTGCAGACTTGTAAATGGTATTATTTTTCTTTGTTAAGAAAAGTTCATTTGATTCGATAGAGATACCATTATTAGTTTTTTCAAAAGACATGTAATCATATAGATCAATGTATTGAAATGATGTTTCAATATCATGATACCCATCTGGTTTTTTATCTAATACTTTTAAATGAAGATTTATTTTGGCAGGGGAATCTGTAACAATTTTCATCATTTTTTATAAAGAAATCCATTTATTGAAATGTCTTGATATTTAATTAAATAGTCTGTCTTATTATTTAATGTTTTGCATGTAAAATAAAAATCGATATTTTCTATAGTTTTATCAATATTAAAACTTCTTGATAAAAGACACTGTTTCAACCAATATTTAAAGTTTCTGTTAATTTCATCAGGAACATAAAATGGTTCGCTATATTCCGTTGGCAGGAGAATTAAGTTCTTTTTTTGATCAACTTTAATCTTTAGAACATTTCCATAAAAAGGTTTCTTAATCTGTATAATAGAATCTTTATTGGAAAAGCTTATATCTATATTGAACGATGATTGTTCAATATTGTTATAATCTAAAAGTAATTTCCCCTTATAAGGGGGAAGACTATTATCGTCATTTATTGAAACGCAAGAGGCAGACAAACATACAACCAAAGTATAAAAGATTTTTTTAATTATGGAATTACAGTTATTTGGCATAAATCACAAGACCTCTAATGTCTCTGAGAGAGAAAAATTCATTATAAATGAGTCTAACCAAATTTTATTAGATAATCATTTAAAAAAGATATTTAAAAATAAATTAGATTCTTTTTTTGGCATATCTACATGTAACAGAAGTGAGTTTTATTTTTATGGTAAATCAGAAATATTATCAGAAGTTTTTAATGAAGTGATGATAACACTTAATATTAAAGATATAAGAAAAGATAGTTTTTACTTTTTGAATGGCCATGATGCCTTAGTGCATATGTCAAAAGTAGCATCTGGTATAGATTCACAAGTGCTTGGTGAGCAAGAAATATTAGGCCAGTTTAAAAATGCAATTAGAAGTGCAAAGGAACTTAAGATTCTAAATGGTAAATTATTAAATTTTTCTGATAAAGTAATTGAGATATCAAAAAAAGCTAGAACTCAAACAAATATAGGTCTTAATCCATTATCAGTTAGCGGGCTGGCGCTTAAGTTGGTTCAAAATATATTTGAAGATCCCAAAGACCAAAATGTCTTGATAGTCGGAGCAGGTTCTTTGGCAAATAGCGTAATGAATAATTTTTTTAAGAAAGGTATATGTAGAATTAAATCAGTAAATAGGAGCGTAAAGAAAATTAAACTTGATAATGATTATGAGATTTTATCTTCGTCATTAGATTCCCTTCATGACGAGTTAGAAATAACTGACATTGTCATAGCTTCTTCAACAACTGAATTACCCCTAATAGGAAAAGGGGCTATTGAGAATGCTTTGAAGGCAAGAAAGAACAAACCTATTTTATTGATAGATTTAGGCGTGCCAAGAAATATTGAGGAAGAGATAAAAAGTATTGAGCAAGCATATTTATTTTCCATTGATGATATTGAAAAAATAACTCAAGAAAATTATGGCCAGCGTACAATTGAAGCAGAAAAAGCCATGAATATTATTGCGTTAGAATCACAAACAGCTCTAGACTCTTCTCATTTAAAAAATTCTAAAGATAGAATCAATAATGAGTTAAATGAATTCTTAAGTAATTTATCATCTGATGAGCTTATACAATTTAAGTCTTCAAAAGACTTTTCTGAATTAGTAAATGCAATTAAGACCTCGGATATTAATAATGAGGAATCAAATAATTTTGAAGGTTTAAAGAACTTAGATAATCATATTATTGAATCCATGATTAAAAGATATATTGAAAATGCATGAATCAATGCTTAAGAAGCTTGATCAGCTTCAAAATAGAATTAATGAAATCGAATCTCTCTTAGTAGATTCTGAAACAGTTAAAGATATCGAAAGATATACGCTTTTAAATAAAGAATTTGCAGAATTAAAGCCTATAGTTGATAAATTTGACGAATATAAGCAAGTAACAAAAAGTATTGATGATGCCAATGAAATTATAGAGTCTGGTGATAAAGAGTTAAAAAGTTTAGCAGAAGAAGAAATCCAGAAAGCTGCAGAAAAGCCTAAAAAACTAGAGAAAGAGTTAAAGTTAATGCTCCTCCCTAAGGACTCAGCAGATGATGGTTCTGCCTATCTAGAGATTAGAGCTGGAGCAGGTGGTGATGAGGCTGGTATTTTTGCTGGCGATCTTTTTAGAATGTATTCTCGACTTTCTGAAAGAGAGGGTTGGAATTTGGAAGTAATTGATATTAAACAATCTGAACAAGGTGGCTTAAAAGAGGTTGTGGCAAAACTTGAAGGAAAAAGTGTCTTCAAAGTTCTTAAGTTTGAATCTGGAGTCCATAGGGTTCAGAGAGTTCCAGAAACCGAGTCTCAAGGCAGAATCCATACATCAACATGCACTGTTGCAATTTTGCCCGAAGTAGAAGAAATTCAAGATATTAATATTGATAAGAATGATCTTAGGGTTGATACTTTTAGAGCATCTGGCGCTGGGGGACAGCATGTTAACAAGACAGACTCTGCAGTTCGTTTAACTCATATTCCAACAGGAATAGTAGTCGAATGCCAAGATGGAAGATCTCAACATAAAAATAAAGAGAAAGCATTATCTCTTCTAGCAGCAAAATTAAAGCAGCAGGAAATAGACAGCCAACAAGAAAGCATTGCAAGCGAAAGAAAAATTTTAGTTGGTACTGGAGATAGGAGTGAAAAAATTAGAACATATAACTTCCCTCAAGGCAGAATGACTGATCATAGAATTAAACTCACACAGCATAATCTTGATCAAATTATGGATGGTGATATTAAGACCATTTGTGATGCATTGTTGGCAGAAAACCAACTTGCTATGCTCTCACAACTCGAATCAGAATAATTGTCTAAAAATCTAAACTATTTTCAAAATATTATTGATCAGGCATTTAAGGCTGAATCGAATGTTAAAAACGAATTTATTTTTTATTTAAAAGAAAAATTACAATTTAAGGATGATGATATTTATGTAAATAAAGAAAAAATATTTACAGATTCCGAGGCGAGTCTTGTTAACGATTTTATTCAAAAAAAGAAAGCTGGAATTCCATTAGACTACATAATTAATTCAAGCAAATTTTACGAGGAAGAATTTTATGTTGATCAAAGAGTCTTAATACCAAGACCAGAGACCGAACTTTTAGTAGATTTTGTAAATAGTTATGATTTCCCTAAGAAAATAAAAATTTTAGATGCTGGAACAGGATCAGGTTGTATAGGAATATCGATTGCTCTAAAGAATCCGAATTTTGATATTTATGGATCTGATTATTCATTAGATGCTTTAAATGTGGCAAGTCTTAATAAAAACGCATTTAAAATAAAAAATTTTTCATTAATCTGCTCAGATTGGCTTTCTTGTTTTGAAGAAGATTCTTTTGATGTCATTATAAGTAATCCACCATACATAACAAAAGATGATAAACACCTAGATAACTTAATATATGAGCCCTATGAGGCTCTAGTAGCATCTGATGGCGGTTTAGCAGATATCAAAACAATTACTGAACAATCTTCTAAGATACTAAAAAAGGGTGGGATGCTCATTTATGAGCATGGATACGATCAGTCAGATCAAGTTGATAGCATATTTAATGATTTCGGTTTTATAGATTCAAAATCTGTAAAAGATTATCAAGGGATCAAGCGAATAAGTTATTCATTTTTGACTTATTAGGTCCCGCAAAATGTGACGTATGGAAACTCACTGTTTGAAGGATTTAAATAATCTTCAGAGATATTTTGCTTCTTATAGGGATTTTCAAATATTTCTAAAAGCTTATTAATTTTAGACATATCATTATTAACAGCATTATTAAGCGCTTCTTCAATAATATGATTTCTTGGAATATAACAAGGGTTAATACAGTTCATATCTTTTGCTATTTTTTTAATTCCAGTATTTTTTATAGTCAATTCTTGAACCCAATTTTGATACCAATCATCAAAATTTTTTACACTTCTAAATACTGAATCTTTTAATTTTTTCTCTTTGATAAGCACTTTCGATAAATCTGTAAAAGATAAAGTAAAGTCTATAGAATCAGATTCTAAAATTTTTAAATAGTTCTTTATTAGCTCAATATTTCTTTTATCAATATCTAGCAAACCTAATTTTTGTCCAATATCTCTATAAAAGTATTCTTGATATGAAGGCATAGTTAGCTGAAGTACCTCAGTGAGTTGTTTTACTGATTTTTCAAGATTTTCATTAATAAGCGGAATAAGAGTTTCAGCAAATTTTGATAAATTCCATACAAGTATCGCTGGTTGATTTTGGTAACAATATCTTCCATTATGATCAATAGAGCTAAAGACAGTTCTTGGATCATATCTATCCATAAAAGCACATGGACCGTAATCGATCGTCTCACCAGAAATTGCCATATTATCTGTATTCATAACTCCATGAATAAAACCAACACTCATCCATTTAGAAATCAAATAAGCTTGTTTATCACATACGGCAGCAAAGAAACTTAGGTATTTATTATCTGTATTATTCAATTCTGGATAATGTCTATTTATTGAATAATCAGCAAGTGCTTTTAAAATTTCATTGTTTTTACTTCTTGCATATTGAAATGTACCGATTCTAATATGACTTTTTGCAACTCGAGTAAGAATTCCTCCAGGTTGCTCAGTTTCTCTTAAAACTATTTCATTAGTTTTGATAGCTGAAAGAGATCTTGTAGTTGGAATATTTATTGAATGCATAAATTCACTAATAACATATTCTCTTAGAACAGGACTTAAAGCAGATTTGCCATCTCCTCTTCTTGAAAAAGGAGTTTGACCGATTCCTTTTAGCTGAATATCCTTATTTTTAATTTCTCCCAAGAGTATTGCTCTTCCATCACCTAATTGAGGATTAAAATGTCCAAATTGATGACCTGAATAAGCTTGTGCTATTGGGTTGGAGCTCTTTGGTAAACTAGTCCCAGAAAAAATATTTAAACATTCTTTGGAATCAATAAATTTTCTATCAATACCAAGCTCTTCAGCAAGACTATAGTTTTTTAATAAAATTTCAGATCTTGGAAAGCCAGTAGGGTTACATTTTTCACATATTTCACTCAACTCTTTTGCATAAGAGTTTTCAAAATTAATAAAATAAGACACTTAACTGTTATTCAACAAATTTTACAAACGAATTTAACTCTTCTCTTTTAGTTCTATAATTGTTTATAGGATCATTTTTATCCTCGTAACCGATTGCTACACCACACCAAACTATCTCATTGTCAGGGTGGTTTATAATTTCTTTGACAGTTTTTGGATAAATCGACCATGATTCTTGCAAGCATAGTCCCAAACCATGATGAATGGCACTAAGCCATAGATTTTCTAAGAACATTCCAACATGGCCCCAACCATTGCTTCCAAATGATCTATCGATAGTAATAATCATACCTAATGGCGCACCAAAAAAATTGTAATTTTCCCTTATCTGCTTAAACCTAGAATCTAAATCATCCTTTTCAATAGATAATGCCTCATACATATCTGCACCACATTCGTACCTTCTTTTTTTATATTCATCTGCCAGAGGTTTAGGATATATCTCATATTCAATTTCTTCTTGCACACCAGTATCAAAGTTATTAAGAGTTTTTTCAGCTAATTTTTTTTTGGATTCCTTATTTAGGACATAAACTTTCCAAGGTTGTATGTTTCCTCCTGAGGGAGCTGAGCCAGCCATCTTAAGAATTTCTTTTATTTTATCCATGCTAGGAACTTCATCTGTGAAAGCCCTTACAGAAAATCTATTTTCAATACCTTCTTTTATATTCATAATTTTTGTTATCAAATAATGTTGCTTCTTATATAATTTATAACAAACAAGATAAGGGAGCAATTTAAAATGATTGGAGATATGCAAAAGTGGACACCCAATGTTGCAGGGATTATTGAACATGCAAAAGAAATTCATCCAAAAACAGAAATAATAAGCAGATTAGTTTCAGGAGAAGTTCATCGATCAAATTATGAAGAAGTTTGTATTAGGTCAAGAAAACTAGCATCCGCTCTAGAAAAAGATGGTGTAAAAAATGGAGATGTAGTTGCAACCCTAGCTCTTAATACATATAGGCATCTTGAGATGTATTATGGTATCTCTGGTATGGGTGCGGTAACTCATACCCTTAATTTTAGATTACATCCTGAACAGGCTGTCTATATTATCAACCATGCTGAAGATAAAATTATCTTTGTTGAACTCCCATTTGTTCCTATTTTAGAAGCATTACAAGATAAGTTAATAACAGTAGAGAAATATATTGTTTTATGCGAGGAAGATGAATTGCCTGAGACTTTACTTAAGAATGCTATTTCCTATGAGGAATATATTAAGGATGGCGATGAAAATTATATATGGCCAACTCTAGACGATGATGCAGCATGCGCTTTGTGTTATACATCTGGAACAACAGGAAATCCAAAAGGAGTTCTTTACAGCCACAAATCAAATGTTATTCATGCTCAAGCTGCTTTGACAGCAATGACAATTCAACCAGATGATTCAATTCTTATGGTTGTTCCGCTATTCCATGTTCTAGCATGGGGTATTCCATATTTTGGTCCAATGAATGGACTGAAATTGGTAATGCCAGGCATGCAAATGGAAGGAGAACCTTTATATGAATTAATTGATCAAGAAGATGTAACATTGGCATTTGGCGTTCCAACAATATGGATGGGATTATTAGCCTATTGCAGAGAAAACAATAAAGTACTTACTTCAGTAAAGAATACAATAATTGGCGGCTCAGCTTTATCTCTTGCAACTTTGCAAGAGTTTGATGAAGTGCATGATGTTAACGTAATTCATGCTTGGGGCATGACAGAAATGAGCCCATTAGGAACTACAAATGTTCCAACGCCGGAAATGGAAAGCATGTCAAAAGAAGAAAAGTATGCAATTCAGCTTAAACAAGGAAGACCTATATACGGCGTTGAATTAAAAGTTGTAGATGATGCAGGTAACGAGCTTCCTAAAGATGGAGAATCACAAGGCCATTTAATGGTAAGAGGACCATGGATACTTCAGAAATATTTTAAAGCAGATAAAGATGCTGTTGATGGAGAAGGGTGGTTTGACACTGGAGATATATCAGTGCTAGATCAAGATGGATATATGACCATCAAAGACAGAGCTAAAGATGTAATTAAATCAGGTGGTGAGTGGATTAGTTCAATTGATTTAGAAAATGCTGCTTTTGGACATCCAGAAGTTGCAGAAGCTTGTGTTGTTGGTATCCCTCACCCTAAATGGGATGAGAGACCTATGTTATTCATTGTGACTAACTCAGGTGATCCGATTGAGAAAGAAAGTATTATCGAATTTTTAAGCGATAAAGTAGCAAAGTGGTGGTTGCCAGATGAAATCATTTTCTTAAAAGAATTGCCTCATGGAGCAACGGGTAAGCTTCAAAAATTCGAACTTAGAGAAGAATATAGTAACCATTATATGGAGAAATAAAATGTTAAAAATTGTCAAACCATCAGAAATTGATTCAGTGCTTGGAACTGAAGTGGGAGTGTCAGATTGGGTGACTATTGATCAGGAGCGAATAGATAAATTTGCCGATGCGACAATGGATCATCAATTTATTCATGTTGACCCAGAACAAGCAACCCCAGTATTTGGGTCTACAATAGCACATGGATTTCTTTCATTATCTTTAGTTGCTGGAATACCCTTTGAACAAGAAATAGGTATGGTATTAGAAGGTACTAAGATGGGGCTGAACTATGGGCTAGATAAAGTAAGATTTTTAAGCCCTGTACCTGTTAACTCAGAAGTAAGAATTAGAATGAAATGTATTGATGTCACTGAAAAAAATCCAGGACAATATCTTGCTAAGACAGAAGTAACAATGGAAATCAAAGGAATTGAGAAACCAGCATTCGTTGCTGAAACATTAAGCATGTTTATTGTCTAATTAAATGATTTATTTATATAATCATATACACAAACTTGTTTTAACTCTTTCATTAGTATTTATCTTTGGGTGTGTGAGCTTAGATGACTCTTCAAGTTACATACCCCATCCTGTTCAGACTATCGACAAAGTTCAAGTTAGAGAAATGCAATGCGTTCATCTTTTTAGAACTGATAAACAGGAGAGTGGATGGAATTATGCATCTGCAACAGCAAATGCAATTAAAGTTTTAAAAGACCAAGCTCTTGTTGCAAAAGGTAATGCTTTAGTAATTGAAAATGTATATTCTTCAAGAATATATCGTAATGGATATGAGGCTGAAGCTGCTTCAGTCTATGTAAGCGTATATAAATGTCCTTTTATAGAAGAAGATTATAATTACGATTATTAAATATTTTAATCTAAAATATTTTTAAGTATGTCGTTAACGGTTTGGGGGTTAGCTTTTCCCTGAGTTTCTTTCATAACTTGTCCAACAAAGAAACCAAATAGCTTATCTTTGCCGCCTTTGTATGCTGTTACTTGACTAGGATTAGATTCAACAACTTTTTTTGCAATTTCTTCTAATACAGATTCATCTTGGATCTGAATCAAACCTTTTGTTTCAATTATTTTATCCACATTAGATCCACTCTTCCACACCTCTTCAAGCACAGATTTAGCAATTTTGCCTGAAATGGTACTATCTGAGATTCTTTCGATTAGTATTCCAAAATTCTCTGAAGTTAAATTAGATTCATCAATATCAATATTATCTTTATTTAATAAAGCGCTGACATCACCAACAAGCCATTTAGCCACAAGTTTTGCGTCATCTGTCTTTGTTGAAGCTTCTTCAAACATATTAGCCATTGTTTTAGAGGAAGATATTATTTTTGCTTCTGATTCTTCTAAATTAATTTCTTTAACATACCTATGTTCTTTTTCTTCAGGTAGCTCGGGAAGATTATTTTTAATTTCTTGTAACTCTTTATTTGAAATTACAACTGGAAGAAGGTCAGGACATGGAAAATACCTATAATCATTTGCTTCTTCCTTAGATCTCATTGATCTAGTTTCATTTTTTTCACTATCATAAAGTCTTGTCTCTTGGACAACAGATTCACCACTTTCAATAACTTTTATTTGGCGCTCAATTTCATAATTAATAGCCTTTTCGATAAATTTAAATGAATTAATATTTTTAAGTTCTGCTCTTGTTCCAAGCTCTTTATCATCGCTTTTTTTGATGGAGACATTTACATCACATCTCATTGAGCCTTGTGCCATATTCCCATCACATATATCTAAAAAGGTTACTAACTGTCTTATTGCTTTGAAGTAAGCCACAGCTTCTTTTGCATTTGAGATTTCAGGCTCTGAAACAATTTCAAGAAGAGGTGTTCCTGCTCGATTCAAATCAACACCTGTTTCACCTTCAAAAAGATCATGAATTGATTTACCAGCATCTTCTTCAAGATGCGCTCTTGTTATGTTTATAATTTTTTCAGAATTATCTACTGTAATTTTAATAGACCCTTTTTCAACAATAGGTTTTGTCATTTGAGTAATTTGATAGCCTTTTGGTAAATCTGGATAAAAGTAATTTTTTCTATCAAATGAAGATGTTTGATTAATATTTGCTCCGGTAGCAAGACCGAATCTAATAGCTTTATAAAACGCTTCTTTGTTAGCAACTGGAAGAACACCAGGCAATCCCATATCAATTAAATCAACATGTGTATTTGGCTCAGCGCCAAATTTTGTAGATCCACCAGAAAATAACTTTGATTTAGTTGAAAGTTGAGCATGTATCTCTAGACCAATTACTGTTTCCCAACTCATTGCTTTGCTCCCTCAGGGGTATACATATGCCAATTTGTTGATTTTTGAAACATATGTCCAAAGTTTAAAATTGAACTTTCATCTAAGAAATTACCTATTATTTGAATGCCAGTTGGTTTGTTATCAAGATTGCCGTTTGGAATTGACATTGCTGGAAGTCCTGCAAGATTTGCAGAAATAGTAAACAAGTCTTCGAGATACATTTGAATTGGGTCACTACCTTTAGAACCAATCTCAAAGGCTGTGCCGCGAGTAGTTGGCGTCATGATTACATCAATATCAGAGAAAGCACTATCAAAGTCATTTTTTATAAGTCTTCTAACCTGTTGAGCTTTCTTATAATAAGCATCATAGTATCCAGCTGAAAGAACATATGAGCCTATCAAAATCCTTCTTTTTACCTCATCTCCAAAACCTTCTGATCTAGTTTGAACATATAATTCTTCAAGATTTTTTGGATTATTAGATCTGTGACCAAATTTTACACCATCAAATCTAGATAAATTTGATGAACATTCTGCTGGCGCAACAACATAATAGGTTGGAACAGAAAGCGATAGATTTGGTAAAGATATATCAACTAAATTAGCACCCAAGGAAACAAATTCTTTCAGAGAATCTTCATATATTTTAACAACGTCATCATCTAAACTAGACAAATCAATATCTTTAACAATCCCGATTTTTTTGCCTTTTAATGGTGAGTTTAGATTTTCTTCAAAGTTTGGAATATCTTCATTTAAAGAGGTAGTATCTTTTTCATCGTGTGAACACATTTCATTAAGAAGTAGAGCGCAATCTTCTGCAGTTCTTGCCATTGGTCCAGCCTGATCAAGGCTTGATGCAAAAGCAATCATTCCCCATCTTGATATCCTCCCGTAGGTTGGCTTAAGTCCAGTTATTCCACAAAGAGAGGCAGGTTGCCTAATTGAACCTCCAGTATCAGTTCCAGAAGCTGCTGGTACAATTCCTGCCGCAACAGCTGCAGCAGAACCACCTGAGCTCCCTCCAGGAACTAAGTTTTCTCCCCATGGATTTTGAACATTTCCAAAATTACTTGTTTCATTAGATGAGCCCATAGCAAATTCATCCATATTTGTTTTTCCAACTGATATACATCCTGCATTTTCAAGGTTTTTAATTACTGTTGCTGAATATGGAGGAACAAAATTATCAAGAATTTTTGAACCGCAGGTAGTTCTTAGGCCTTTAGTGCAAAATAAATCTTTTTGAGCAATTGGAATACCCGCAAGCGGAAGGTTAGACGGCTTATTATCTAGAGCTTCTGCTTTTTTAATAGAATTATCTTCATTTAATGTCACAAAAGCATTTAAATGATTATTTTCTTTAATTAATTTATAAACTTCTTGTATGACTTCTGCATTAGATATCTCTTTTTGAGATAGCATTATTTTTATATCTTTTATTGTTTTATATTTTATGGTCACTCAACTACTCTTGGAACTAGAAAATAATCTTCGTTTGAAGATGGTGCAATTTTAAGCAATTCTTTCTTTAAATTTTTTGCAGTTACTTCATCGGTTCTACTTTTTGCTGTTTTTTCTAAAGGATTGGTTAATGGCTCTATGTTAGATGTATCTACATCATTAAGCTGATCAACAAAGTTAATGATATTCTTAAGATCTTTTGTTATTTTTTCTTCTTTTCCATCATCAATTTTTAGTCTTGATAGGTAAGATATAGTTGTTACTGTTTTCTTGTCCATATATAGGATATTATTATAGATTAGAGGTGGGATATTAACCTAACTCATAAATTATTTAAATTATTTTATTGTAGGTAATTACATGAAATTTAATATGTTTAAAATGATTGGAGGGTATTTTTCCAATGATTTGTCTATAGATCTTGGCACAGCAAATACACTAATTTATACAAAAGATGTTGGAATTGTTTTGGACGAACCTTCTGTTGTTGCTATTCGAGAATCAAGAGGTCAAAAAACTGTAGTGGCGGTTGGGACAGAAGCAAAAAAAATGCTTGGAAGAACGCCGGGTAATATAAAAGCAATTAGGCCTTTATCTGAAGGAGTCATAGCTGACTTTCAGGTAACTGAAAAAATGCTACAGCACTTCATAGCAAAAGTTCATGAGAAGCTTTTTATTAAACCAAGTCCAAGAGTTTTGGTTTGTGTTCCATGCCGATCAACTCAAGTAGAGAGAAGGGCTATAAGAGAATCAGTTCTTGGGGCTGGAGCCAGAGATGTAAAGCTAATAGAGGAACCAATGGCAGCTGCAATTGGTGCGGGCCTTCCAGTTGAAGAAGCAAGTGGAAATATGGTTGTCGATATAGGCGGCGGAACAACAGAGGTAGCTATTTTATCTTTAAATGGAGTTGTTTATTCTGAATCTGTAAAGATAGGTGGAGATAAACTAGATGAGTCAATTACTTCTTGGATTAGAAGAAATTACGGATGTGTGATAGGTGAATCAACTGCTGAAAAAATAAAATATACAATAGGCTGCGCAAGTGCAGAATCAGACAAAATAGAGATGCCGATTACTGGAAGAAATCTTGCTGAGGGAATTCCAGAAACATTCACAATAAATAGTGAACAAATTTTTGAAGCTATGAAAGATCCTCTTTATGGGATGGTAAGAGCTATTAGAAATGCTCTTGAATTATCACCTCCTGAGCTAGCGGCAGATATTGCAGAAAGAGGTATTGTATTAACTGGTGGAGGGGCATTATTAAGAGATTTAGATAATTTAATTTCAAGCTCCACAGGCATACCTGTAATTGTTGCTGAAGATCCTTTAACTTGCGTTGCAAGAGGTGGAGGTCAAGCTCTTGAGATAATGGATAAATACAATATCGATCTTCTATCGTCTGAATAACTAATATGGCTGGGAAAATTCCTACCTCTGGTCAAAAAATACTTTATTTATCTTTTGTGTTTCTTGGATCTATAATTTTTTATTTTGATTTTACTACCAACTCTTTTCAGAGCATAAAGAATGGTTATACAAGCTTTAAAATTTCCTCCATATTTTTGATAAAAGAAACCACCATCGAGCCTTTTAAGAATTTTTTTAATCTTACTAAATCTAAAGAAAACTTAATTCAAGAAAATAACAATCTTAAGGAAGCTTTAGATATTAGTAATTTAAATAATTATTTAATTTCTAAAGAAAATATTTTTTATAAAGATAAAAATATAATTCAATACCCTATAGATAAAAAAAATAGCTCATTTACATATTCAATAGCTAAGATAAAATACATAAATCATAATATTTTCAATTGTTGTGATAATCATAGAATGTATATTGAGCTAATTTCTAGCAATCTATCATCTAACTTAGAGAGCGTAGTTTTCAATAACTCTGGAATTATTGGGCAAGTAATAACTGATGAGAAATATCTTGAGGTAATTCTTTTAACTGATATTGATCATTCAATTCCAATAAAATCAAAATCTGAGAGCTTTTATTGCAATGCAAGAGGTAGCGGTAGAGCCAATATAATTATTTGTTCATATAATCCACTTGTCTGGGATGAAGATATCTTATTAGGAAAAGAGTTTTTTACTTCTGGCCTTGGAGGTATTTTCCCTAAAGATATAATAATAGGCAATGTTGTTAATATTATTGATATAGACTCCACAAAAAAAGATTTAGAAATAAAACTTTTTGCAGATCCATTAGAGAGTGATTTATTTGGAGTAATTAGAAATTAATGAAAGATTTTAGTAAAAAAATAATATTTATCTTTCTTATAAACTATATCGATTTAAGTATCGCCCCAATAATCTCAAAAGCTTTAATTATTTTTCCATTAACATTCTTGAGTTATTCTCTATACGTGTATAGATCTAATAAGAATATAGGTCCTATTGAAGGATTTTTGATTGGACTATTAGTTGATTTAATTTCAGGAAACTTTTTTGGAATAAATGCCACGCTTTTTTGCATAATCACTTACTTGATAAATATTTATTCAAACTCATTCAAGATTTTTTCTTATTTACAAGTTTGTATATTTTTTGGTGTATCAGCAACCGGCTATATTGGCTTTAGCCAGCTGGCATTAAATCTTTATAACTTTTCATACAGCACATTGCTTATAAGCTTTATATTCAATATTTTATTTTGCATTTTCATAACAATTCTCTCTTCTTATTTCCCAAAAACAATTAATACAAAGATATGATTATGGGATATCTAAAAAGAATAATAATTTCTTTATTATTATTATCAGTATTCTTATGTATGGTCATATCGATTGTCTACATAACTCTAATATATAAACCTGAAAATATAGTTTACATATCAGATAAAATCTTTGATCATGAATATACTATCGAATTTTATGATGCAGATTCAGAAGTTGATTTTTTTTCTTCACAGCTTGCTTTCAATGAAATTAAAGTTAAAGATTCTAATAATATAATATTATTTGAAGTTGAGAGTTTAGGATTTAGCATCAATCTATTTAAAACTCTTTCTAGTGGATACTTGAATTTAACATTTTTAGATATTCATAATATTCGTTTCTTTAATGAGCCACAATCTTCAAATAGAAGCTCTTTTAAAGCCAATATTAAGAGGCTATATATAAAATCTGAACAGTTTTCTGTTCATTCTGAGGATGTCTTTATTGCTGGCGAAAATGGCAATTTATCAATAAAAAATAGTTATGGAGTATTTAATAATATCCCTTTTAAGGCTCTAAATATATTTAATGGATTTAATTCTAATAAAATTTTTTACTCTTCTATATTTTTTCTTGATGAAAATAAAATAAGAGATGAAAATCTTATTAACCTGGATGCATTTATAGATAATAAAATTAATTTGGTGGTTCATAGCAAAGGGTATTTTGATAAAGAATTAGAGCAATTAATAAATTTAAATAAATATATTTTTAAAGAATCAAATTTAACAACAAATTCAAATTATTTTGTCGATAATATAGATTCGATAATTTATAGTAATTTAGATAAGAGGCTTATAGGTTTTTTTTCATCCTCACTACCTGATCAAGATATTCTTGGAACTATTTCAATTAACGACCAAATGTTTATTTTGAGATCAAAATTGAGATTCGATATGGGCGAGCTTTTAAATTATGGTGAATATATAAAACTTGAAGGTTATGAAGAATTTGAAACCACTATGTATTTAAATGATGGAATAGCATCTCTCGATTTAAACACATATTTATCCAATACCAGAATCATTTCAAGTATAAAGGATTTAGAAAAAGATAAAGATAAAGAGCTCAGAACTAGCATAAAAATCAAAGACTTAATGCAGCCGTCTTATCTTATAGAAAATAAGAATTTTAGATCTTATTTAGGACCTAATAAAAATGGCTATTTTTTGTTGGGTAGTGATTTTGAGCATCAAGTAGAATCATTGGATAAAGAAAATGGATTTCACATATTTTTATCACTCGATCATTTAGAGATTAACAATTTATTGATGGAGAATGATTTAAGCAAAGAAACCAACCTAAAATCTCTAAATTTAATGATAGATGAGTTTAATTTCTTTAAAAATATTTATAAAAAACAGAGCTTCAAGATAGATTTCTCTATAGACCAAACTAAAGCATATTTTTCTGGTACGGATCTAAATGGTTTTATAACAGTTGATGGTTCAGGATTCACCAGAATAGAAGTGTTTGATACCAAATTTGAATTCAAAGGTGTTGATATTATCGGAACAGAAGAGGTTATTGGAAACGATAGTTTAAAATTGCGTTTCATTGGTAAAAATATACAAACCTATGATGATATTTTTCAAGATATTGATTTTTATCTATTAAGAAATGAGAGCATTACCACGATTGATAATATAAGGATTAAAAGCAAGAATTTCAATATAGGACCATATAATGACAATGATAAAGCATACATAAGTTTCAATAGGGATAAGGATCTTTATAAAATTAGAGGATCATATGAAATTAAAAACATAAATAACTCATTAGATCGTTTTATCAATTATGATCTTGATTATATATCCACAGATTTAAATATTCAGTGGATTGCTCTTGAAGAATTAAAAGATATACAAGGAAATATAAGATTTCTCATAAAAGGGTTTGAATCAAAAACTTCATTGCCTGATTCCGCTTTTTTAAGAACACTAAAAATATTTAATTTAAATGCAATTATTGAGAATATTAGTAATGAAAAAAATATTGGATCTAAGAATTTAGTAATTAATAGAGCTGAAGGAAATTTCTATATTGGAGAGAACAGGGCTTTAATAAAGAAACCGATTAAGCTTGAGACTTCAGAGGCTAACATGAGATGGACAGGAGAAGTTCTTAAAAATTCTGAAGGTTTTTTAGATGAATTAAATTTAAATTTAGAAATGAGGCTTAGAGTTTCAGAAAATATACCATGGTATGCTGCAATATTTGGTGGTATTCCAGCCTTAGCAGGGGGCATAGTATTTGAAAATATTTTTGAAGATAGTCTTGATGACGCTACCACTTTTAAATTTGATGTAAAAGGTTCAATCGATGAACCAATTATTGAAAGATTAGATTAAATAAATTGTTGCTAGTCCTAAGAATGAAAAAAAGCCTATTACATCAGTTACCGTTGTTACAACCACGCTGCCACCGATAGCAGGATCTTGATTAAATTTTCTGAGAATAAGAGGCACAAGAATACCTGCAACAACTGAACTAATAAGATTTATTACAAGTGCACATGATATTAATAATGCAATTGTCCAGTCTTGAAACCAAGCATAGGTAATAATTCCTACCAAAATTGACAATACAATACCATTTAATATTGAAACTGCTAACTCTCTTTTAAACAACCATTTAATATTTGAAGAATTAATTTGTTCAAGCGTCAAGCCTCTTAAAACTATAGTCAAGGTTTGTGTGGCAGCAACGCCGCCCATGCTTGCAACTATAGGCATAAGAACAGCTAAATATACAATTTTATCAATAACATCTTGGAAGATATTAATTGTACTTGCAGCGATAAAGGCAGTTATTAAATTCAGACTTAACCAAAAAACTCTACTTTTTGCCGCTCTTCCAGGAGGCGCAAAAGTATCTTCAGCAACACCAGCCATTCCTAATAAATTTTGATCAGCATCCTCTCTAATCACATCGACTACATCATCAATTGTAATTCTGCCTATCAACTTCCCACTTTCATCTATTACAGATGAAGAGATCAAATCATTTCTTTCGAAGAGTGTAGCAACTTCTTTATCATCAAGATCAGCATTTATTGGTAATATTTCTGTATCCATTATTTCTCTAACGATCATTGATGGATTAGAGGTAATAATTTCACTTATTGATAGCTCCCCTAAGTATTCATTGTCATTATTTACAACGAAAATTTTATCTGTGTTTTCTGGTAACTTCCCCTGATCTCTTAAGTAGCTAATAACTTCATTAATTGAATTATTTGGCCTTACACTTATAACATCTGTATTAAGAAGACCGCCAGCTGTATTTTCTTGGAAAGTAAGTCCCATCTCAATTCTTTTTCTGTCGACTTTAGACATATTTGAAAGAATTGTTTTCATTCGTTCTTCTGGAAGATTTTGAAGAATATCTACGATTTCATCTAATTCTAATTTTTTAACAGCTTCACCCAGCTCTTCATTTGAAATGTTTGAGATTAAATCTTGTTGGATTTCTTCTCCTAACTCAGATAAAACGTCACCTTCTTCCTCAGTTTTAAGTAATGAGAATAAGAGATCTCTTTGTTTTGGTGGAGAAGACTCAAGAGCATGAGCTATCTCCGATGAAGACATATTATTAAGCAATCTTCTTATTTGGTTTAAAGATAGGTTTAATGGATCATCAAGGATGATTTTCAGGTTGTCATTTTTCTCCTTTTTATCCATTAGGTAATTTTAACCTAAATAAATTTATCTATATCTAGAAGAGGGTATGTTATTCTTTTTTCTATATTTTGTGATTGTTCTTCTTGCTAGACCATATCCCTTTTTATTAAGCTCTATAGCAATTTTTTTATCGCTTTTTGGATTTTTTTCTGAATCAATAATATCTTTTATTAATTTCATTAATTGTAAATCTGAAATATTTCTAATTTTTGAAACCGAAGAAACTAATAATGATTTAAAAGGTATGACGCCTTTTGGTGTTTCAATATACTTATGCCTTAATATTCTAGATATAGTTGATGGATGAACTCCAATTTGATTAGCAATTTCTTTATTATTTAATGTATTGATTTTTAAAGGATTATCTTCAAAGAAATCAATCTGTTTTGAGCATATATATTCACCAACCTTCTTAACTGTGTCATTTCTTTTTTTTACTGAAGTTAAAAGCCATTTTGCCTCATTAATCTTTTCTAATATCTTAGAATTTTTTTTTGAATGAATCTCTTTTTTTACTTGTGTTATTAAATCATAATCAATTTTTATTATTGGAAAGCTTTCATCTATAAAATCTATATTAAAATCTTTATCATTTATAGAAACTTTTAAATCAGGCTCAATGAATCTAATTTTTTCAAAGTTAAGACCAGGACTAAGATCACATTTTTTTATTTCATCAACAGCCTGATTGAAATTTTTTTCAGAAACCCCTTTTTTAATTAATTTTTTCTTAATTTTGTCTAATTCATCTAAATTTTCATTGAATATAATTTCCATTATTAAGGCTTTCTTTTTAGCTGATAAGTTGCTGTTGTTGATTTGAATCTTTATGCATTCCTTATGGTTTCTATAACCAACCCCAGGTGGATCCATTTTCTGAATAATATTTTTTATGGCTTCTTCAATCTCGTTTGCATGAAAAATATATTTTGATATTTTTTCAATTTCATATGTATCTTCAGCCAGCCTTCCTGACTCATCAATACAGTCAATGAGAATGGTTGATAATTCTATTTGTTTTTTATTTAGATCAAAGTCATCTAGTTGTTTTATTAGAGATTCTCTTAGGGTTAGTTTTGACTCAACATCAAAATTAAAATCTTGTTCATATTTCCCAATAACTGAACTAATTTCTTCCTTTTTTTCTAGAAAGGGATTTTCTTCTATTTCTTTTTCAATTTTTTTTATTAACTCAAATCTTGATAGCTGCAGAAGATCAATCGATTTTTTTAGAGAGGGCGTAAATTTAAGATTTTGTTTTTGTTTTAAGTTTTTTGATAGAACTATATCCATCTCTAATTATACATATTTCCTAGGTAAACTTTTTTAACTAGTTTGTTATTAATTAATTTACTCTTATCATCTTCAGCAATAATCTCACCATTGTTTATTATGGCCGCTTGATCACATATTTCTAAGGTTTCTCTTACATTATGATCTGTAATTAATACACCAATATTCTTTTTTACTAATTTTCTTAAAACATTTTTGATATCCTCAATAGCAATTGGATCAATGCCAGCAAAAGGCTCATCTAAAAGTATTATTTTTGGTTTAGCAGCAAGAGTTCTGGCAATCTCTACTTTTCTTCTTTGACCTCCAGAGAGTTGCCTTCCTTTAAGATTAGATATTTCTGATAATCCATATTCCTCAATTGAGCTTTCGATAAATTTTTGAATATCTTTATTATTTTTAAATGATAATTCAGCCAATCCTTGCAGATTTTGGTAAACAGATAAGTTCTGAAAAATAGATGGTTCTTGAGGTAGATATTTAATTCCCATCTTAGATCTTTTATGCATTGGGATATTTGAAATATCCTTATCATCAAGGATGATCTCTCCTAGATCAGAGCCTGCTAGACCCGCAATGATGTAGAACATGGTAGTTTTTCCAGCTCCATTTGGGCCAAGCAAGCCATATATTTCACCATGATTAACTTCAAAACTTACATCAGAAAGAATCTTCTTATCTTTAATTGATTTAGATATATTCTTGACTAAAAGCATAAAAATTTAACCCGATGACATTTTTCCTGTTTGAGGATTAAAGATTATATGGTTTGAGGAAATAGATATATTTTCATATTTCATTGTCGCATTTCCTTTAAGATGAACTTTTTCATCAGTAAAAAATAATATTTTGTCTGCTTGTCCATCAAACAAGTTTTCTTCTTTGATGGATTTAATGGAGGATGGATTACCCAAAAATGTTATAACATTTTTTATTTCATCATACATAGCAGACTCAGATTTAATGCTCACATATTCTGAAGTAATTTCAACATCATTTAAAAAAGTTACTCTTTTAGAATCTTTTAAAAATTCTATTGATTCAGATTTAATTTTAATATCACTTTTAAAATTAGATGTTGCATGAAAAGACGTGAAGAGTAAAAAGAATAAGATTAAATATTTTATTTTCAATTAAAGTATCCTAGCTTCTATAAGATCATGCATAGATATTACACCAACATGCTTTTGTTTTTCTGTAACAACCAATGTAAAGATTTTATTTTTTTCCATTATTTTTGCAGCATCTACTGCAAGAGCATTAGGCTTTATAGTTTTATATGATTTAGTCATTACTTCTTTAATTTTTGTTTTTTGAATATCAATTTTTTTATTAATACACCTTCTAAGATCTCCATCTGTAAATATACCAATTACTTTAGATTTATCTATTACAAGTGTTATACCTAGGTTTTTTTTAGTAATTTCTAATAAAGCTTTATCAAGAATAGTATTTGGAGATACCTTTGGAACAGAATTGCCTCTATGCATTAGATCTTGCACTTGAGTAATTAATTTTTTTCCTAATTTTCCAGCCGGATGCGAGGATGCAAAATCATTTTTTGTAAATCCTTTTGCTTCTAGCAATGCAATTGCAAGAGCATCACCAAATGCTAGAGCATTTGTTGTAGATGATGTTGGAGCTAGATCTAATGGACAGGCTTCTTTCTTTGATTTTAATTCAATTTTTATATCTGCTGATTTTGCAATGCTTGATTTGTTATTGCTTGTTAAGGATGCAATTTCTTTTGCATGTCTTTTTAAGGAGGGCAAAATATTAATTATCTCATCTGTTTCACCAGAATTTGATATTAAAAGAACGATATCTTTTTTATTAATTAGTCCAATATCTCCATGAGCTGCTTCTGTGGGATGAATAAAAATTGATGGAGTCCCAGTGCTTGATAATGTTGCAGAAATTTTTTGTGCTATATGACCTGATTTGCCAACACCCATAATTACAAACTTCCCTTTACAATAAAGCACATTCTCACAAAGTGTTGTAAAAGATTTATTTAATTGTTTTGCTATTGCTAAAATAGACTCAGACTCAATCTTTAAAGTTCTTTTAGCTGATCCTATGTAATTATATTTTTTCATAGTAAATTTAGAAAATTTATATAAACCTAAATGGTATAATAGACTAATGTTACATGCACATAAAAATTTTTTCCTTCTTTTCTTAATTATAGTTATTTCATTTCAAATAAAATCTGAAGAAGACCCGTTCTTATTTATAGATTCAAATGCTCAGAAAATGGCTGATGTGCTTACAAATGAATCAGAGCTATTTGAAACAGATAGATTAATATATGAAGACAAAATAAAAGAAATTTTTGAGCCAATGATTGATTTTAGAAGAGTTGCTGCAAGTGTTATGGGTAAAAAGTATTACTTGATGGCTTCAACAGACCAAAGAGCAGATTTTGTTTTAATATTTAAAGATTCCTTGCTAGATACTTATGCCGAAACTCTTGCTCAGTGGGGCGAATCTACGATATCAACACAATTTCCTCCAAAAAATATAGACGCTAGTATAATAAATATTGAAGTAAGGCAAACTTTAGATACTGGAAATAGTAAATACCCTATTTCATATAAGTTAAAAAAAACCAAAGATGGTTGGAAGATTGTAAACATAATAATTAATGGAGTTAATTTAGGATTAACATTCAGAAACCAATTCCAAGCATTGGCTATTTCATATGATGAAGACATTGAGCTAACTTTAAAAAATTGGGTTTCTGATGCGGGAGATGCAGGTATTTCATAAAATGAAAGAGATCATTGAGAAAATTTTAATTGAAAATATACCTGATGCAGTTTGTAATTTTGATGGAGACCAGTGCAATCTCCGTTTGACAGTATCTTCAATTATTTTTAAGGATATGTCTTTAATTAATCAACATAAAAAAGTAATGAAGTTATTAGAAAATAAATTTGAATCAGGTGAACTTCATGCTTTAAGCTTGGAAACTAAAATTTTATAATCAAAAATGGAAAAGCTTCTAATAAAAGGAGGAAATTCCCTCTCAGGCAAAATAAAGTGTTCAGGAGCAAAGAATGCAGCATTACCCATGATTGCTTCTACTATTCTTTGTGAAGATAAAATAACTCTTAAGAATCTACCCTATCTTCAAGATATCACAACAATGTTTGAGTTATTAGGCTCGATGGGTTCTGAAATTCTGCTTGATGAAAATATGAATTTTACAATATCATCATCCAACCTAAGCGATATCGAAGCAAGATATGAATTAGTAAAAACTATGAGAGCATCAATTCTTGTTCTAGGACCATTGTTGGCTAGATATGGTAAAGCAAGAATTGCACTTCCTGGAGGCTGTGCTATTGGCTCAAGACCAGTAAATTATCACTTAGATGCATTGAAGTTATTGGGAGCTAAAATCAAATTGAAAAATGGATATATAGAAGCTTCAGCAAAAAAATTAATTGGAAATAGCATTAGATTCGATGGAGTTACGGTAACCGGAACTGAAAATCTGATGATGGCTGCAACTCTTGCAGAAGGAAGAACAACATTATTAAATGTTGCAAAGGAACCAGAAATAATTGATTTGGCAGAAATGTTAAATTCAATGGGGGCAAAAATATCAGGAGCTGGATCTGAAGAAATTATAATTGATGGTGTTGATAGACTACATGAAACTGTATTTTCAATTCCTGCAGACAGAATTGAAGCAGGAACATATCTAGTTGCTGCAGCAGTTACAAATGGAAATGTCACTGTAGAAGGAATCAACCCAAAGAGATTAATGAAAGTAATTTCTAAATTAAAAGATACTGGAGCAGATGTTAAGCATGATCAAGAATCAATCTCAATATCAATGAATAGAGATCATCCAAGACCTGTTGATATTACAACTGCACCGTTCCCTGAATTTCCTACTGATATGCAGGCACAGTTTTCAGTAATAAATGCTATCTCTAAAGGCACATCTAATATTTACGAAACTGTTTTTGAGAATCGATTTATGCATATTCTTGAATTAAATAGAATGGGTTGTGATATAAGCGTAAAGGGTAATCATGCAATCATCAAAGGAGTTAAATCTATTTATGGCGCTCAAGTTATGGCAACGGACTTAAGAGCATCAGCAAGTCTTATTCTTGCAGGCCTTTGCGCAAAAGGAGAAACCGTAGTTGATAGAATTTATCATATTGATAGGGGGTACGAGCGAATAGAAGAAAAATTAAATTATTTAGGTGCAGATATAACTAGGTTACCTAGTTAATTTTCTTAATTTGATCTGAATTTATCTCAACCAATTTATATTCTTTATTTCTTGTAAATAATTTTAATTTTATATCATTTCCAAGCCCTGCAAATCTTATTGATTTACTTAAATTATTCCAAGTTCCTGCCTCTTCATTTATTTCAATAATAATATCATTTGTTCTTACACCTTTTTCATATAAAGGCCCAAAACTATCTATCTCTACTATTTTTAGAGCATTAACTATTTCATTTTCTAAATTTATTCGAATTCTAACAACTCTAAAATTACCAATCCATGTAGTTCTAATTTTTCCAAATTGTATAAGTTCTGAAGAAATTTGAACAACAAGGTTGGAGGGAATTGCAAAACCAATTCCCTGATATGCTCCCGTTTTAGAAAATATTTTTGAATTAATGCCTACCAAATTTCCATTCTCATTTATTAATGCACCTCCAGAATTGCCTGGATTTATTGCTGCATCAGTTTGAATTAGTTGAAGATATGGATTGCCATAATCTCTACCAGTAGCACTAATAATTCCATTTGAAACCGATATACCAATTCCATATGGATTCCCAATTGCTAGAACTCTATCACCTATCTTAAGATTTTCAGAATCAGCAATATTAATTGGATTTAATTCTTCCTCTGCATTAATTTTTAGTACAGCAATATCTGTGTTCTTATCAATGCCTATGATTGATGCTGGATAATATTTACCATTATTGAGGCTTACATTAATATTTTGACCAGATAGAATATGAAGATTTGTAACAATGTAGCCATCTTTTGAAAAGATTACTCCAGAGCCTATACCATTTTCCTGCCTTGAGTATGAAAGGCTGTTGCTTGAAGAAATCGTGACAACTGATTCTATTGATTTTTCAGAAGCCGTAACTAATTTGTTTTTATCATTAGATATAAAGTACCATGTGGCACAAAAAGTTAAAAAAGCGATTAATATATAATTAAAAAAGTATGTTTGAAAAAGTTTCATAATGTCAATTACTCAAAATATCATCGATGCACTTAAAAACCAAGAGATAAACCCAGATTCTGCGCAACTAGATCTTATTAAGAAATTAGCAAATTTAAAATTTAAAAAAGGTTTTGTTAAATCAATCAAAAAATTTGGAAGCAATGATAATCTTGGTATCTATATCTGGGGTGATGTTGGTAGAGGAAAAACTTTAATAATAAATCAATATTTAAAACAGCTTAATCCGGATGATTATAAAAGTTTTCATTATATTGATTTGATGAGTTTTGTTCATAATGAATTAAATATTAATTCAGGCACAAAAGATCCTCTTGATGAGGTTGCAAGAAGTCTTATGAAAAAGTGCGACTTAATATTTATAGATGAATTTCAAGTTGAAGATGTATCAGATGCAATGATAATCGGTAATCTTTTAATAAAAATTTTAAATTCTGGTACAAAAATTATTATTACATCAAATTCGCATCCAAATGATTTATATAAAGATGGATTGCAAAGAGAAAAATTTATTAAATTAATTAAAATTTGCTCTAAGAAGCTAGAAATTTTTATGCTTGATGGAAAAATTGATTATAGATTAAGAAATATTATAGATACAAACCATGTTGAACAATATTCGTACTCTGAAAAAGATATTCTAAATCTAATAAAGGATAATTTCATATTATCTAATGAACATATCAAAGAAATTATAATAAACGACCGAAAATTCACATGTAAATTATTTTCAAATAATCTGTTGTGGATAGATTTTATGACTTTCTTCAAAGAGCCAAACAGCTCACAGGATTACAACTCCATTTGTAATAGACTTGATTGGATATTTATAAGTAATTTTAAATCTTGCAATGATGATTCTGCAGATATTATCAGGCGTTTTATTTCTTTTATTGATATTGCATATACAAAAAAATCCAAAGTTAAGTTCTTTTTCAATGACAAAGATATAAAAAATATCTATGTTGGCAAAAAACTCCAGTTATTATGGGGTAGGTGCTCTAGTAGACTTTCTGAGATGCAAAATTATGGTTATTTATCAGATGACTAAATTTTAATAAAAATGCATATAAATATTGCTATATTTTGTTCTAAACATTAATATTCGTTTCTCAAATTAAATGATTATGAAAACATACTCGCTAAAAAAGGAAGAAGTAGAAAGAAGCTGGTTTATTTTAGATGTTTCTGATCGCATTCTCGGAAGAGTTGCAACAAAAATTGCAGATAAGATTAGAGGTAAAGATAAGCCGACATTTACTCCACATACTGATGGTGGAGACTATGTAATAGTTATTAATGCTGAAAAAATTAAAGTTACAGGTTCAAAATTTACTGATAAAAAGTATTACAGGCATTCTTTATATCCTGGCGGTCTTAAAACACAGACTTTTAAAGAATTAAATGATAAGAATCCAGAAAGAATTATTGAAGAAGCTGTTAAAGGAATGCTCCCTAAAAATAAACTTGGCAAATCTATGATTAAGAAGCTTAAAGTTTTCAAGGGTCCGGTTCATGACCATGAATCACAAAAACCAACTGAATGGAAGTTAAGTTAATGAGTGCAGAAATACATTATGCTACAGGAAGAAGAAAAACTTCTTCAGCTAGAGTTTATCTTAAAAAAGGAAAAGGCAACATTTTAGTAAATGATAAGAAGTTGGATGAGTATTTTGGAAGGAAAGTAGCTCAAATGCTTGTAATGCAACCTTTAGAACTTTTAGATATTGCTGAAAAATTTGATGTTGATGTTAAGGTTAAAGGTGGTGGAAGTTTTGGACAAGCTGGAGCAATAAGACATGGAATTTCAAGAGCATTGACTATTTTTGATAATGAGCTTAGACCTCAATTAAAAAAAGCAGGACTTCTAACTAGAGACCCTAGAAGAGTTGAAAGAAAGAAACCTGGCTTAGTGAAAGCAAGAAAAAGTAAGCAGTTTTCAAAAAGATAATTTTTAATTTTTTCATACTTATTTCCCATTATAAGTAAATTTTATATTACTTAATTATGTTATAATTTTTGACGAAATTTGAGTAGCACACAGCCTAAATGCAAGATAAAGACAAAACAAGAAGGAAGGTTTTAATTGGTTTAACAAGCGCAGTTGGCTTATCTGGGTTGCCATTTGCTGCAACTCCTTTTATTGCAGCTTGGAATCCTAGTGCTAAAGCAAAAGCTGCAGGCGCCGCTGTTAAATTAGATGTTTCAAAAATGCAATATGGTCAACAAATTCAGGTTTCATGGAGAAAACAACCAGTTTTCATTATTAGACATACAAAAGAAAGTTTAGCTAGTTTAGATAATAGTTTATCAAAATTAGCTGATCCAAATTCTGATCTTATTTCTGAGCCTTATAAAGGGCTATATCCTACAAGATCAAAAAGTTCAGAATATTCGGTTATGTCTGGAGTTTGTACTCATTTAGGTTGTGCTCCAAAATATTTTCCAGAGATTGAACCAAAACCATGGGATGCAACTTGGAGTGGAGGTTTTTTTTGTCCTTGTCATGGATCAATGTTTGATATCGTTGGCAGAGTTTTTAAAGGTGTTCCAGCACCTACTAATTTAGTTATACCTCCGCATATGTTTGAAGGAAGTATATTAACTATAGGAGAGGATAAGGAGCTATAAATGAAAGAAAGAGCTGGAAAATTATTTTCTTGGTTAAATACTAGATTACCTATAATCAATACTTTTGAAAGACATCTTTCAAAGCATCCTGTTCCATCAAAAGTAAATTTTTGGTACCTTTTTGGCGCGTTAGCCTCAGTAACTCTTATTATTCAGATAGTTTCTGGCATTTGGCTTATCATGCCATATTCAAATACAGAAGAAGAAGCATTTTCATCAATTGAGTACATCATGAGAGATGTAGACTATGGCTGGGTAATTAGATATATACATACAACAGGGGCTTCAATGTTTTTTGCAGTAGTTTATCTTCATATGTTTAGAGGTCTTCTTTATGGTTCTTATCAAAAGCCTAAAGAATTGGTATGGATATTTGGATGCACTATATATTTGGCTATGATGGCAGAAGGCTTCTTAGGGTATGTTCTTCCATA
The DNA here is from genome assembly GCA_902559345.1 of uncultured SAR86 cluster bacterium. Lineage (GTDB taxonomy): Bacteria > Pseudomonadota > Gammaproteobacteria > Magnimaribacterales > D2472 > SAR86A. The sequence goes on from CACEHH010000002.1 coordinate 85,960, forward strand.
TGGTCAAATGTCTTATTGGGGTGCTCAAGTAATAATTTCTTTATTTGGAGCAATTCCATATATTGGAGAATCTCTAGAATTATGGGTAAGAGGTGATTATTATATTTCTGGGATTACGGTTTCAAGGTTTTTTGCATTACATGTTGTTGCTTTGCCTTTAGTTCTAATAGCATTAGTATTTTTACATTTAGTAGCATTGCATGAAGTTGGTGCTGGAAATCCAGAAGGTGTAGATATAGAGGAATTTGTTGATGATGATGGCGTTCCTTTAGATAGTGTTCCATTTTTCCCATATAAGGTTTTAAATGCTCTGGTTGGAATAGGGGTCTTTATGACTGTATTTGCAATAATTATGTTTTTCTTTCCTGAGGGCGGTGGATATTTTATAGAGATGGCTAATTTTCAAAAAGCCAATCCTTTAGTTACTCCTGATCACATAGCTCCAGTTTGGTATTATGCCCCATTCTTTACAATGCTAAGAGCAGTACCAGATCCGCTTGGCGGGTTAATAGTTATGGCTGCAGCTGTCGCAATATTTTTTGTAGTTCCATGGTTAGATAGAAGCAAAGTTGCATCAATAAGATATAAAGGTATATATAGTAAAATCGCTCTTACTTTATTTGGTGTAAGCTTCCTCACTCTAGGCTATTTGGGAACAGTTGGAGTTACTGAAGTTAGGAAAATTATGAGTGTAATATGTACTGTCATTTATTTTGCTTACTTCTTATTAATGCCTATATACACAAAATATGAAACGACAAAGGAAGTCCCAAAAAGGTTATGACAAATAAGTCAATAAATTTATATTTTTGCAACGCTTTTTTAATTTTAGCTTTATCATTTTTTTTCAATAGCCTTTATGCAGCTGAAGGCGGCCCATGCAAGGATTATGGTGAGTGTGATAAATTTAAATATTCTCTAAATGATATTGAATCACTTCAAAGAGGTGCTGCAACATATATTAATTACTGTTATGGATGTCATTCTCTTAAATTTTCGCGATGGGGGAGAGTGGCAGAAGACTTACAAATTCCTGAAGATATTTTTTTTGAAAGTTTGGTTTTTGATAAATCAATTAAACCTGGAGATCTTATGGTAGGAGCCATGCCAGAAGACTCAGTTAATTGGTTTGGTGTTGCTCCTCCAGACTTAACTTTGGTATCAAGATATAAGGGAGATGACTGGATATATTCATATCTTAGAGCCTATTATGAGGATTCATCAAAGCAATATGGAGTTAATAATTTAGTATATCCAGGAACAGCGATGCCTAATGTTCTTTTATCGCTTCAAGGAAACCAAAGATTGATATGTAAGGATATTGCAGTTATAGCTGAAAATGGTGGTGAGAAAAGAGATGAGTATGGAAATACTATTACTAAAGAAAAATGTGGTTTCTTAGAAGTTGAAGATGGTACTGGCGAGCTTACAAAAAAAGAATTTGATACTTTAATCTATGATCTTACAAATTTTTTAGTATATGTTGGTGAACCGATTAAGGCTACTAGAGAAAGAATTGGATGGTATGTTGTATTTTATTTTTTAATATTTACAGCTTTATCTTCACTTCTATATAGAGAGTATCATAAAGACTATAATTAATAACTGGGGGAAAAAATGATTTTATATTCAGATAGAGATGACCATTACAGTCAAAGAGTAAGGATTGTACTTGCGGAAAAAGATATTTCAGCAGAAATTAAAGAATCTGAACAAGATGAGACATCAGATGAGATTCTCTCAATAAGCCCATATCATAAATTACCTATATTAGTTGATAGAGATTTAGCAATTCATGATCCTGCTGTAATGATGGAATACCTAGATGAGAGATTTCCTCATCCTCCATTATTACCAGTTTATCCAGTTGCTAGAGCTAATAGCAGAACTTTAATGCTAAGAATTGATAGGGAGTGGTGTCCTTTAGTTGATACTTTAATAGAAGGTAAAAAACCAGAAAAAGAATTAATGAAAATTAGAGAAGAATTGTTACACGAAATATCTTCAATTGCACCAACATTTAAGGAGTTTAAGTTTTTTATGAGCGATGAATTTACTCTAGTAGATTGTTATTTTGCACCAATTTTATGGAGACTTCCCTCAATTGGAATAAAACTACCTTTGAATAGACATTTAAAGCCCTTAATAGATTATCAAAACGATGTTTTTGAAAGACCAGGATTTCTAGATAGCCTTTCTTCTATAGAAAGAGACCTTAAATCTGATCAGTAAAGTTATTTGTTGAAACCTCCCACATTGGGTGATTCCTTTTAATACATTGGTTTCTTTGAATCTTTCTTGAAACAGTTTCTAGATTAATATTGTCTTTAAATAGATTATTTTGATATATTTTTTCAATTGTTAAATAATCATAAATTATTAGTTTTTCTATTTCTTTTTCTATAGACTCAACATTTTTATTATTTCCAATCTTATTAATAATATTTTTTGAAATTGGAACATAGGTGCCTTCGAAATCAACAAGTTTTTTAATACTATTTGCTTCATGAAAAATTTCACTTGATGAATAAAAATCAACTTTTAAAGCATAGTTTCTGAAGATAGGAACAATTGTCTTGCCAAAATCATAACCAGTAATGAAATATATTTTAGAAATATCATTCCTAATTCTTGGAGAGTGCTCAAT
>CACEHH010000003.1 GCA_902559345.1 uncultured SAR86 cluster bacterium
CAAGAGCTTGCGGATGTGAAGCAATTGCAAATGCATCATTAAGATTAAATTTGTTGCCTGAAGCTAGTTGATGATCTATATCTAAGGAAATTTCTCCAATAATATTTATATTTTCACTATCTGCTAAACAATTTAGAGTGGTATTTATAACACCTTCGGATGAGTTTTCCACAGGAACAACTCCAATATTTACTTCATCATGCATGACTTGAAAAAAGACATCATCAATTGTTAAGGCTGGTATCCTAATTACTTGAGAACCAAACTGATTGTGAACTGCAGCTTCTGAATGAGTACCCTCAGGACCAAGATATGCAACTTTTAAAACCTCTTCAAGTGACAAACATCCAGAAATTAACTCTTTATATATTATTCTTATTTTTGAATCTGGTAAAAGACCTTTTTCATTTGCTTTTAAAATATTTCTTAAGATTTTTGTCTCCCTATCAGGCTTGTAATATGAAGATCCTGGACTAACTTTAGATTTAATTTTACCAATATCAATAGCATGAGATGCTCTTTTTTGTATAAGTTTGTAGATATCTCTGTCAATAACATCAATCTTGCCTCTTAAAGTCTTTAGGTTATTTTTAGATATTTTCTTAGCCATATTTTTTTTCAAAGTAATCCATAAATTTTATTAATTCTTCTACCCCCTCTAAGGGCATAGCATTATATATGCTAGCTCTCATTCCTCCAACTGAACGATGACCTTTAAGGTTTAATAGTCCATTCTCTTCAGATGAGCTTAAAAATGTTGATTCGAGTTTGCTATCGCTTAATATGAATGGAATATTCATAATAGATCTATTATTGATTTCAACAGGGTTTGAATAGAAATGTGAGTTATCAATAAACTCATATAATTTATAAGCTTTTAATTCATTTTGTTTTTTAAAGTAATCTAAGCCCCCCATTTTTTGCATCCACTTAAATACTTTACCTGCAACATACCATGGAAAAGTAGGAGGTGTATTAAGCATAGAATCTGATTTTGCATGTTCTGAATATTTTAAGATATTTGGAAGAGCCTCATTGCCTGTGAGCATGAAATCTTTATCAATAATTACTAAAGTAAGTCCTGCTGGGCCTATATTTTTTTGAGCACCTGCATATATTAAGGAAAAATTTTTAACGTCTATAGGTTTGCTTAAAATTGATGATGACATATCAGCAATGAGTGGTTTATTTATATTTGGAATCTCGTGAATTGCATTGCCATGAATAGTTTCATTTGGACAATAATGAACATAAGAAGCATTTTCAGATATTTTTAAGTCTTCAATATTTGGTGCCGATGTAAAATTATTATCTTCAGAAGAATAGATATTTTTTAAATCCATTATCTTGGATCCTTCTATAAAAGCTTTCTTTGTCCATGCGCCGGTTGTAATATAATCAGCAGTACCTGTAAGATTTTTAAAATTCATAGGTATCATTGAGAATTGATGAGTCGCACCTCCTTGAAGAAATAAAACATCATAATTTTTGGGTATATGTAATAGTTTTATTAAGTCCTCTTTGGCTTCATATGCAATATTTGAATAAGTCTCTGATCGATGACTCATTTCCATGATAGATGTACCTGAATTTTTATAATCTAATAGTTCGGCTCTAACTTCAGATATTACCTCTTCAGAAATAACTGCAGGCCCTGCACAGAAATTCCATTTCCTCATATTTATTCGTTTTGATCTTCTTCTGTAGGTATTGTGACGCACTCCATTAATTTTTCACCCTCCTTTGGAGTAATTACTTTAACACCTTGAGTGTTCCTGCTTAATGTAGGTATTTGAGATACATTGGTTCGTATCATTGTTCCTTTATCGCTTATTAGCATAATCCCGTCGTCTTCTTCGACAAGGGTAGCGGCAACCATCGATCCATTCCTTTCACTAGTTTTAATAGAAATAACCCCCTGACCACCTCGATTATGTGTTGGAAAATCGTCTAATTCAGTCTTCTTTCCATATCCATTCTCTGAAACGCACAACACTTTTTTTGAAGAGTCGGCTACATTGAGAGAAATTAGTCTTTGGTCTTTCTTCAATTTAATACCCTTAACGCCTCTTGCAGTTCTTCCCATTGCTCTAACTTTCGATTCTTTAAATCTTATTAATTTACCTGCCGAAGATGCAAGTAAAATTTCTTTGGAACCATCAGTTATTGCTGTGCCAATTAATTTATCATCTTCATCTAAATTAATTGCTTTAATTCCTGATTTCCATTTTCTAGCAAAGAGACTTAGATTAGTCTTTTTCGTTATGCCTTTTCTAGTTGCCATGAATATAAAATACTTTTCAGAAAATTCTTCTACAGGAAGTATTTCACTTACTCGCTCATCATCATCAAGATTGAGCATATTAACTAGAGGTCTTCCTTTTGAGGTTCTTGATGCAACTGGAATTTCATATACTTTTAACCAAAATACTTTACCTTTTGTTGTAAAACATAAAATTTGTACATGGCTGCTAAGAACATATAAATTTTGAATTAAATCTTCTTCTTTAACTGAAGCTGCAGCCTTGCCTTGACCTCCTCTTCTTTGCTCACGGTATTCGTCAAGGGGTTGAGTTTTTGCATAGCCACTTCTTGAAACAGTCAATACCCTTGTTTCTTCTGGAATAAGGTCTTCATTGGTAATACCTCTTCTTGTATCATTTATAAGTGTCTTTCTCTCATCACCAAAACTATTCTTAATTTCTTCAAGCTCATCAATCATCAAGTTAGTTAAAGTTGATTTATCATCAAGAATTTTTTGCAATCCTAGAATCTTTTCAACTATTTCAGAAAATTCTTTACTTAAATTTTCTTGTTCAAGGCCTGTCAATCTTCCAAGTCTTAGCTCTAAAATTGCTTTAGCTTGATCATAAGATAATCTATATTTTTTACCCTTTAAGCCCAGGTCTTTACTTAGCCCTTTTGGTTTACAAGCATCATTGCCAACCTTTTTTAAGATTGCCTCAACAGGACCAGATTTCCAAACCTTTTTACATAGAGCTTCTGCCGCTAATTTTGGATCTTTAGATTTTTTAATTATAGTTATAATCTCATCAATATTTGCAATTGCAACCATCAAACCTTCTACAACATGACCCCTATCTTTGGCTTTCTTTAAGTCATATTTTGTTCTTTTTGTAATAATATCTTTTCTATGCTTCACAAAAGCCTGAAGCATTTCTTTTAGATTGACTTCCTTGGGCTGACCCTCAGACAAAACAGTGAAATTTATACCAAAAGATTGTTCAAGTTGCGTCTGTGCAAAAAGATTATTTTCTAATACGTCAACCGAATCTCCTTTTCTAACTTCAATTACAACTCTTAATCCATCTTTATCTGATTCATCTCTTATTTCAGTGATGCCCTCAATCTTTTTTTCTTTTACTAATTCAGCTATTTTCTCAAGCATCCTAGCTTTATTTACCATAAAGGGTATTTCATTAATTATTAATGATTGTTTTCCTGATTTATCTTCCTCAATAGAGGTGTTTGATCTGATATGAATAATCCCTCTACCAGTTTTATAAGCTTCATAGATTCCAGCTTTTCCATCAATAGTTCCGCCAGTTGGAAAATCAGGTCCAGAAATATCTTTAATTAATTCATCTATTGATATCTTAGGATTATTAATTAAATTAATACATCCATTTAATACTTCACTTAGATTATGGGGTGGGATATTAGTTGCCATCCCGACAGCAATTCCAGATGAACCATTAACCAATAAATTAGGAATTTTAGTTGGTAAAACATCTGGGATATGCTCACTACCATCATAATTTGGTGAGTAACTAACAGTATCTTTTTCAATATCGCCCAACATTTGGTCAGTAATTTTTGCCATACGCACTTCGGTATATCTCATCGCTGCTGGAGGATCGCCATCAATTGAACCAAAATTTCCTTGACCCTCTACTATTGGGTATCTCATTGAAAAATCTTGTGCCATTCTAACCATTGCATCATAAACAGCTGAGTCACCATGAGGGTGATATTTTCCGATAACATCTCCCACAACTCTTGCAGATTTTTTATAAGGCTTATTGTAATAATTCTTTAAATCGTACATCGCATATAGAATTCTTCTATGCACTGGTTTAAGGCCGTCTCTAATATCGGGTAAAGCTCTCCCATGAATAACGCTTAAAGCGTAACTCAAATAAGATTGTTTTAATTCATCTTCAATATTTACAGATATAATTTCTTTGGCAAAATCACTCATTTTTTTGCTTATCTAGCCCCTATTTTAGATGTGAATACTCTATGTTAATTAAGGCTATATTTTACCATATTTATAAGGCAATTTTTGGGGTAATTTACTCTTTAAATTCTGATACAAGTCCACCAATAGATTCTTTTGCATCACCAAAAAGCATCCTAGCATTTTCTTTAAAAAAGAGAGGATTTTGAACACCCGCAAATCCAGACGACATAGAACGTTTAAGAACAAATACAGTTTTAGCATTATGCACTTCTATTATTGGCATCCCGTATATAGGGCTGCCCGGTTCTTCTGTAGCAGATGGATTTACAACATCATTTGCTCCTATAACAACAGCAACATCCACAGTATCCATCATGGGATTTACATCATCTGGTTCAACTAAAACATCATAAGGAACATTTGCCTCAGCTAATAAAACATTCATATGTCCTGGCATTCTTCCGGCAACTGGATGTATTCCATATTTAACTTCGGTACCGTTAGATTCAAGAAGCTCTCCAAGCTCTCTAACTACATGTTGAGCTTGAGCTACAGCCATACCATAACCAGGAATGACTAATACAGAACTAGCGTTTTCAAGAATTAAATATGCATCTGATACATTGATAGGTTTTACTTCTCCAACTTCTTCTGATTTGGAGTTTGAAGATGATGAAGCATATCCAATAAATAGTATATTGCCAATTGATCTATTCATGGCTTTAGCCATTATTATTGTCAAAATTAACCCGCTTGCACCAACTAAGGATCCAGCAACTATAAGAACATTATTTGTAAGCAAGAGTCCTGCAAAAGCTGCTGCTATACCAGAAAAGGAATTTAACAAAGAAATCACCACTGGCATATCTCCTCCACCAATTGGCATTACAAATCCAATTCCTCCAAGTAAAGTGAAGATAAGCAAGATTGTGAAGAAATCAAAAGATGGAGGAATTAAGTATGTTATAGATGCTGAATAAATTAAATAAATTAAAGAAAGATAGAAAATTGTTGTAAATAATTTAGTAATCAGTGAAGTTTTCTGTATTTTTAGTTTCTCTGATAATTTGCCATACGCAACTATACTACCTGAGAATGTAATACCCCCTATATAAGTAGTAATCATTATCAATACATATTGAAATGCATTATCTGGAACAGAGTTAAATTCAGACCAAGCAATAAAGAAAGTTGCTAAGCCTCCAAATCCGTTAAAGAGTGCAACCATTTCTGGTATTGAGGTCATCTTAACTTTTAATGCTATTAATGAACCAATTAATGCCCCAACTCCTATTCCTGCAAAAATTAGATAAATATTAACTTCAATCTTAGGATCTATAAATGTTATTAGAACTGCAATGAACATCGCCAGAGCAGATAAAAAATTACCTTTTACAGCTGTCTCTTCCTTGCCTAGCATCTTAATTCCTGAAATAAACAATATAGATGAAGCTATATATATTAGATTTTGGAATGTAGAAATATTTTCTAACATGCTCATTGTTATTTTTTCTTAAACATTTTAAGCATTCTATTTGTTACAAGATAGCCACCAAAAACATTAATTGATGCAAATGTAACTGCTAGAAAAGCTAAGATATTTTGTAATTGATTGTCTCCACCAAGCACTAAAGCTCCAACGAGAGCAACACCAGAGATAGCATTTGCACCAGACATCAGGGGCGTATGTAAAGTGCTTGGAACTTTTGAAATTAACTCAAGTCCCAAATAGATTGAAAGAATTAGTACAAAACCTAGTAATGCATATACTTCCATTATTTAAACCTCTCATTAGTAATTTTCCCATCAAACACCAATACGCTACTTTGGATTATTTCATCTTCAAAATCAAAATTAATAGTTGCTGATTCTTTATTATAAAAATCAGAAATCCAGTTATTATAATTATTAGATAAAGCTAAAGAAGCATGGCTTGAAACCTTTGATGCTAAGTTCGATATCCCTATTATTTTAATTCCATTCCTATCTATTACTTTATCAACCTCGGAGCCCTCAACATTTCCCCCTGTCTCAACTGCCATATCAAAAATTACACTTCCAGGTTTCATTAAATCTATAGTTTTATTATCAATCAAAAGCGGTGCTGGTCTTCCAAAAAGTTGAGCAGTGGTAATTACGATATCCGATCTTTCGCATACCTTCGTTTGAAGCTCTTTCTGTTTATTAATTTGTTCCTCTGTTAATTCTTTAGCGTAACCCTGATCAGTTTCACCAGTTTCTCCTAAATCAATTTTTACAAATTTTGCACCTAATGAATTAACTTGTTCTTCAACCACATCTCTTGTATCAAAAGCCTCAACTCTAGCACCCAATCTTTTGGCTGTTGCAATAGCCTGAAGGCCAGCAACACCAACACCAATAACAAAAACCTTTGCAGGTTTTAAAGTACCGGCTGCCGTCATCATCATTGGCAATGCTGTTGAAAGATGTTTTGCGGATTCTATAACCGCAACATATCCAGCTAAGTTTGCCTGAGAGCTCAAAACATCCATCTTTTGAGCTCTAGTAATTCTAGGAATAAATTCCATACTAACAAGGTTAATCTTTGATTTTGAACATAAATTAATTAATTCTTGATTATTAAAAGGATTAACCATTCCTAAAATAGTAGAATTTGATTTGACTTGGTTAACTTCGTCTCGAATTAAAGCTTGATTAGTAATTATGAGATCTCCATTTTCTAAACATTCATCTCTAGTATGTTTTTTTAAACCTGTGTCTGCAAAAACTTTGTCACTCACATTAATACCATCACCAATTCCTTCTTCAAACCAAATCTCAATATCGAGGTTTAATAATGTATTTATTGTCTCTATATGAATTGGAGACCTGTTGTCAGAAGAAATATTTGATTTTAATGCAGCTATTATCACGATTTTAATTTCTGAAATTATGTAGTGAATTTAATCTTAATAGCTCATTTAAGTCAAACAAATTAAAAAATCAATGATATGCGCATTGGCTCGGCATATTGGTTGTAGTTTTGCTACAAAATAAATATTTTTATTTATTCTTAATTAAATTTATAAGGGTTAGAATATGCCAATGGCTAACATAGACGATCAAGAAATTAAAAAATTTTCTGATATTGCCAAGGATTGGTGGAATGAAGATGGTGATTTCAAACCTTTGCATATAATAAACCCTCTTAGAGCAAATTATATTAAAAGCAAAGCTAAATTAGAGGGGAAAAAGGTTTTAGATGTAGGTTGTGGTGGTGGACTTCTTTCAGAAGCGTTGCATGATTTTGGTGCAGATGTGACTGGGATTGATGCTGCTGGTCCTGGTATAGAAGTAGCTAAAATTCATGCAAAAAATGATAATAAGAATATAAAATATTTTGAAATAACAGCTGAAGAACTTAATCTTAAGGAATCAGGATCTTTTGACATTGTTACCTGTCTTGAAGTCTTAGAACATGTACCTGACCCTAAATCACTTGTTGCAACATGCATAGATCTTCTTAAACCTGGAGGAGCATTGTTCTTGTCAACAATAAATAAAAATCCTAGATCATGGATCACAGCTATAGTTGGGGCTGAATATATTTTCAACCTTCTTCCAAAAGGAACTCATGAATTTGATAAATTTATAAAACCATCTGTATTAGCAAAATATGTAAGGGAAGCTAATGCGGAACTAATAGAAACTAAGGGTATGTTTTATAATCCTTTAACTCATAAGGCCAATCTAAATAATGACCTTGGTGTAAATTATTTAATGTATGCAAAAAAACCATAAAACAAAATTAGTTTTATTCGATTTAGATGGAACTTTGATAGATACGGCGCCTGATTTCTTAATTTCATTGAACAATGTTCTCAGTAATCATTCTAGGGAAAATGTAACTATGGAAAAAATAAGGCCTCATATATCAGAAGGATCATCCAAATTAATTAAATTATTCTTTGAAATTAATGAAGAGCATATGAGTTTTGAACAATATAAAAATGAGTTTTTGAATGAATATTCATCAAACCTAACAAAAAGTTCAAGACTGTTTGATGGAATGGAAACAATAATAGAATATCTAAATGATAATGGGATTATGTTTGGAGTAGTAACAAATAAATATCATGAATATGCCGAGCCAATAATTAATTCATTCCCTGAACTGCAGACTATTAAAATTTTAGTGTGTCCTGACCACGTAAGCATCTCTAAGCCGGATCCAGAAGGCATTCTACTTGCATGTAGTAAATTAAAAGTTAGTCCTAAAGATGCTGTATATCTTGGCGATCACATTAATGATTTAAAAGCAGGTCTCGCTGCTGGCACAGATGTAATTGGTTGCTTATACGGTTATTCACTTGAAGAAGTTGATATTAATAATCTCAAGTGTAAATCTGTTAATAGTGTTTCTGAAATAACTTCTAATATTAATTAATGGAAATAGACAAAAATAATCTTAATAAAAAAAATATATTGGTAACTGGCGCTTCTAATGGTATTGGAAAGTCTCTTGCAATTAATTTAAGCAAATTAGGTGCGAATATACTTATGCTATCAAGAAATGAAGTAGAGTTAGATTCAATTTACGATGAGATTAAAGAAAAATATAAAACTGATCCATGCATTTTAAAATGTGACTTAGAAAATCTTGATGACAGTAAATCACAAGAAATAGTTAATATTATTTTAGATAACTATAAAGGTCTTGATGCAATAATACATAACGCATCAGTTCTTGAAAAAATGTCTCATATTCAAAGTTATGATTCGAAAACATGGGAGAAAATATTAAAAATAAATTTAACTAGTTCATTTATGCTTTCAAAACATCTAATTCCTTTAATGCAATCTTCATCCAACCCTAGAATAATTTTTACAACCTCGAGTGTTGGGAATAAAGGCAAGGCATTTTGGGGGGCATATTCAGTTTCAAAGGCTGGCATTAATGCTCTGTCTGAAATATTAGCAGACGAATTAGAATCAATCTCAAATATCAAAATATTTAACTTCAACCCCAAAGCAACTCAAACTTCTATGAGAGCGCTTGCATATCCAGCAGAAAATCCTGTATTAGTTAAAAAACCTGACGATCTTTTTGATTACTATTTATGGATGCTTTCTGAAGAAAGCTCTGATTCAAAAAATACATACATAGAGTTTGATGAAAATAATGCTTTCATATAGTTACATTCTCCTCTTCTAGAGTCCTCCACATATATAAGCACATATAACTCCTAAATGGGCTAAATAACTCATAAAAGCTAGTATTGTATTTTTTTGATGAGAACATTTTAATATGGGCATTTTTAAGTCCTAAATCTAGATATGAAAAAACATCTGGATCGCCTAAATAAAATATTCTTGACATCTCAATAGACCAAGGCCCTATGCCCTTTATTTTTATTAAGAATTCATACAAGTCATCAGCAGGCATCTTTTTCAATTGTTTTTTAGTAATTTTAATTAGCTCTTTATTGAAAATAATTCCATTTAGATACCCGATCTTTTGCCTAGATAGACCAGCTTCTTTAAACTTCTTATTTAATTTTTCATTAATTTTTTTGTATTTGTTATCTTTTAGAATTAATTCTGTTCTTTTCCAAATTGCAGCTGCGGATTTAACTGATAATTGCTGACCGACAATAATCTTTGAAAGATGATCAACAAATTTCATATTTGAAGTTCTAATATTCAAAGGGCCAACCTTCTTAATATGATTTGCGAATTGATTAAAGTTTAATTCAAGAGATTTTTTATATAGAAAATCATATGCACGTTTATGTTCCATAATTTTTTAAAGAATCTATCTCTTTATTTGATAATTCAATACATTGTCCCCTTTTTAAACTTGAAGGTAAGAATATTGGTCCAAATCTTGTTCTTTTTAGCCTGCTTACTTCTAAATCCACTGCATTAAATAATTTCCTTACTTCTTTATTCTTGCCGGACATGAGACAAACTGAAAACCATTGGTTAGAAGAAATTTTTTCTCCTTCGACAATGTCTGAAAGTTTGTATATGTCACCATCTATTGTTATTCCTGAGAGCATTTGCTTCCTTTTTTCTGAAGTAAAATTACCTCTAGCTCTTACCAAATATTCTCTATCAATCATTGAAGAGGGATGCATGCAAAAATTTGCAAAATTTCCATCATTAGTAAAAAGCATTAAACCTGAAGAATTAATATCAAGTCTACCAATAGATATCCATCTTACTTTTGATTTACCTGAAGGTAAAAAATCAAAAACTATTGGAATATTTTTTTCTCTTTTTGAAGAAGACAAGACTTTTTCTGGTTTATTAAGAATCAATAACTTTGTCTCTGATTCTGTGTAAGTAATTATTTTACCTTCATACTCGATAATATCATCTTGATGAACTACGCTTCCTATTTCAGCAATTTTACCATTCAAAGTAATCTGATTTGACTTTATTAAGTTTTCACAATATCTTCTTGAACCAATCCCAGATTTAGCTAAAAATTTCTGCAGTCTTTCTGCCATTTCTTAGACAGCTTGAGAAAAAATATCATTTTCAGCAGTCTCTATGATTTGAGGTAGATCAGGTAGTTCAGAAATATTTTTTAAATTTAAATCATCTAGAAAATCTTTTGTAGTCACATAAAGAGCTGGTCTTCCTGGAACATCTCTGTACCCAGAAACCTTTACCCAGTTTCTTTCCAATAAAGATCTGATACTTCTAGTGCTAACGGTAACACCTCGAATATCTTCAATATCACCTCTCGTTACAGGTTGCTTATATGCAATAATTGAAATAGTTTCCATTAAAGCTTTTGAAATTCTTGGTGTTTTATCATCCCAAAGACTACTTAAGCAAGCGCTATGATCTTGTTTTATTTGAAGCCTATACCCCGACGCAACATCTTGAACCTCTATTGCTGTGTTTGCATATCTTTCTTCAAGAAAATTTAATGATTTTTTAATATCAGAAAGATCAGCTTCGATCCCATTGTTTTCAAAAATATTCTTCATCTCAGATAGTCGAATTGGCCTTCCAGCACCAAAAAGCAATGCCTCAATAGAATTTACTAAGTTAATATTCAATTCATATTCTCCTTGAAGATTTTATGAATAATTCTTCGCTCTTATTTTGTATAAGCTCAACATACCCATCTTTGGCAAGCTCTAATGATGCTAACAATGTTACAACAACTCCTTTTCTACCTTCTGGTTTTATAAGGGTCTTAGAAAAACTGATCAAATCAGTGCGCGATAATATATCTAATATGATTTGAATACGTTCTTTTGTTGATAGCTCTTCAAAATCAATTTGATGATTTGCTTTGTAATTAGGTCTATTTATAACCTCACTAATTAGGTTATACATCTCACCTTTTGTAATCTTAATTTTATTTTCTTGAACTTCTAGAGTTGGTAATTTAGCAGAGGCTGTAAAAAAATCTCTATCAATTCTTGGGAGTAATGCAATTTTCTCAGAAACATTCTTAAATCGTTGATATTCCTGCAATCTCTTTATCAAAGCTAATCTAGGATCATCTTCTTCCTCATCAAAAGATTCTGTTGGAAGCATTAATCTAGATTTAATTTCTGCTAATGTGGCCGCCATTACTAGATAGTCTGCAGCCAAATCAAATTTTAAAGAATCCATTAACTCTATATATTCAAGATACTGATCAGTTATTTTAGACACATCAAGATCAAGAATATTTATATTTTCTTTTTTAATTAAATATAAAAGAAGATCTAAAGGACCTGAGAATGACTCAAGACATATCTCTAAAGCATTGGGTGGAATGAAAAGATCATCTGGCAACTCTTCATATTGATACCCCATTACAGTAGGTAATTCTAATTGGGCAAGATTATTATATTGCATATATAAACACTATATAGTGTAAGTTTTATCTATTTTAATACAATATATTGTGCATTTCCTTAAAAATGTAATATAAATTCAAGAATTATTAAATAATAATTTAAACTTTACTGTTTCTATTATCCTGCTTTCATTTAATAATATTCATCCTTTTTAAAATTTGGAATATAAAATATAAAGATATGAATTATTCAACTGACAATACTAGGATTATAGATAGAAGAAAAGTTCCTGCTCCATATGAACTAGTAAATAAATATCCAATTAATGATGGAATTGCAAAACTTGTATATGGAACAAGAAATCAAATCAGTCAAATACTTCATGGCAAAGATGACAGATTATTTGTTGTAGTTGGTCCCTGCTCGATCCATGATCCAGAAAGTGCTATTGAGTATGCAAATAAATTATTGGCTGTACACAAAGATTTTAGACAGAATTTACTAATAATAATGAGGGTTTACTTCGAGAAGCCAAGAACAACTGTGGGTTGGAAAGGTTTAATAAATGATCCTGATATTAATGAAACTTACAATATTGCAAAAGGTGTCGAAATTGCACGGAAGCTTTTAATTGACATTGCTAATTTAGGCCTACCTGCCGGCACTGAATTCTTAGATCCAATATCTCCACAATATGTTACAGATATCATTTCATGGGGCGCGATCGGAGCAAGAACAGCTGAAAGCCAAATCCATAGAGAGCTTGCATCAGGATTATCTTGTCCAATTGGAATTAAAAACGGTACAGATGGGAGTTTAAAGGCAGCAATAGATGGAATTCAAGCTGCTAATCACTCACATGTTTTTTTAGGTGCAACTAAGGAGGCTGACATTGCTATGCTTAAAACAGCAGGAAATAATGATACTCATATTATTCTTAGAGGCGGGAAAGTTCCCAACTATGATGAAGTATCAGTAGAAAACACACTCACAGCTCTTAAGGAAGCTGAAATTAATGAGACAATTATGATTGATGCAAGTCATGGAAATAGTCAAAAAAAGTTTAAACAACAAATACCTGTAATAGAATCTATTTGCAATCAGATAAGTGGTGGCAATGATAATATCAAGGGCGTGATGATAGAAAGCCACTTAAAAGAAGGTAATCAAAAAATTAGTGATAATTTAAACTATGGGCAAAGCATTACCGATGCGTGCATGGGCTGGGAAGATACATTGCTTTGCCTCAAAAAACTTAATGAAGCTATAAATATTAAAAGAGGTAACTAATTTAATTGGAGAATAAAAAAAACCTATCTTTTTCAAAAGAAGTAGCAGAAACATTAGGAATAGAATGCGCAATAATATTAAATTTATTTAAAAATAATAAGTTAGGCAACATTTCTACATATGAAGATCTTCAAAATTCATTAAAAAAAGAATTATCTTTCATTGATGACACTCTCTTAAATGATTCTATAAATAAATTAATCTCCTTTAATTTAATTGATCTGGATAAAAGTGAAGCAATAATTCAGAATAATTTCACGCCAAATAAGAATATAGAATCTAGGCAATTAGATAGTAATTGGGTTCCCTCTTCAGAAACTCTCGACATCATAAATATGGCTGAGATTACAAATGACTTTCTAACTCTTAAATTAAAAGAATTTAAGATTTATTGGATAGAAAGAGGGCAGAAAAAAAATAATTGGAATATCTCATTTCTAAATTTCATTAGAAGAGAATGGGCGAAAGAAAATAATTCTAACAAAAGCCTTCCATACCCTATTGATGAGAAATGGCTTCCTAGTGAAGATGTTTTTGATATTTTAAATTTATCTAATATAACAAAAGATTCTGCGTTAAAATATTTAAGAGAATTTATTCTATATTGGAAAGATAATGGCGCTGCTTTCTCAACATGGAATTCTAAATTCATTGATCATGTAAAAAGAAGACATATGATTAATGATAATATAGGTAAAAATGAAAAAGATAAGAAACATTCTGAGCCAGGAAGATATTCAAAAGACTTCCAGACAAGAAAAAACGACGATAGTTGGGCAAAAGAAATCAACCTTGAGTAAACAAGATTTTATTAGATCAATAGATTCATTATTTTTAAAGCTTGAACTAGCATATCACTATCAGTTTTATAAGGTATTTGGAACTGATGAAAAATTGAAAGAAGGTAAAAAACTATGGGCTGTAAGTTTAAAAAATGTTTCTTCAGAAGTGATACTTGAGGCCGTTGAGAATGTTATTTCATCTCAATCATACTTACCAACATTAACTGATCTTATTAAAGCTTGTAAAGACATTAATAAAAATGACGGTTTTTTATCACCAGAAGAAGCCTATCTAGAAGCAAGAAAATCCTACCAACCCAGAAAAGAATTTAATTGGACACATCCAATTATATATTTTGCTGGTAAGAAAACTGGATGGAATACACTAAATGAAAAGGATTCCAATCAAAACTTTGAAGCTTTTAAAAAAAATTATATCTCAATGAAAATGCAGGCACAGGCTGGTAAAAAATTTACTATAGAAAAAATTTTAGAAGATGAGGAAGAGTTAAAACCTTATGACAAAGACTTATTTAAAAAACTTAGAAAAAAATTCAAAGTTTAAAAAATAAATTTAAAAAAATACTATGAAAATAACTAAAAATATTAGGCTGTCTCTATACATTCTTATTCCAATAACCTTTTGGATGATTTCTGGATTCTTTAAAAATGAAAGAATTGACGAGCCTGATAGTCAAAATGAGTTATTCAGCGTAAAAACAATAATAAGTGAATCTATTGAATATCAGCCATTAATAAAGCTTAAGGCTACCACTAAATCTGAGGCGCGTATTGATGTTAAGGCTAAAACTTCAGGAGAAGTTGTAAGCATTGGAGCTGTTCAAGGAAAGTTTGTAAATAAAGATTCTATTTTATGCAGTCTGGGTATCGTTGAGCTTAATAGAACAGAAGTTAAAGCGCCGTTCTCTGGGTATATTGAAAAAATAGTAAAGCCAGGCAATTTTCTTGAAAGAGGTCAAGTTTGTGCAACACTTATCCAATTAAGCCCAATTGTTTTCTTAGCAGGAGTTCCTGAGTATGAAATTAATAAAGTTAAAAATGGGCAAGATGTGATACTTGAGCTGGTAACTGGAGAAATAATTAAAGGTGAATTAACTTTTGTGTCAAAAAGCGCTTCATCTGAAACTAGAACATTTAATGTTGAATCTCAAATTAATAATGCTGATGGTTCTATCAAAGATGGTTTAACAGCAAGTATGACTATTAAGATTGATAAGGTAAAAGCGCACAAGATTTCGCCGTCTATATTATTGCTAAATGATGATGGTAGGCTCGGTATAAGAATTGTAGACAGCAACAGCAATGTTGAGTTTGCTGAAATAACTATATTAGAAGACTCTATAGAAGGGCTATGGGTTACCAATATCCCAGATCGAGTAGAAATCATAATTCAAGGCCAGGGATTAGTAGAAGATGGTCAAAAAGTTTTAACAAATCTTAAATGACAAAAATAATTGATTTTGCCATAAAAAAAGCAAAGACTACTTTGTTAATTGCTTTCATGATAGTTATTGCCGGTTCTTATGCTAGACAAGAAATTCCAGTTGCAGCATCTCCAAATGTTCAATTACCATTTATTACTGTTTCAGTTTTTCTAGATGGCGCTTCTCCAGGTGATACATCAAGACTAATTGCGAGGCCTCTTGAAAATAGATTAAAAACTGTTACTGGTGTAAAAAATATAAGATCAACAAGTTATTTAAGTTATGCAAGAATATTTCTAGAATTTGAGGTTGGTTTTGATATAGATAAAGCTCTTGTGGATGTTAAACAAGGAGTAGAAGAAATAAAATATCAGCTACCTTTAGAGGCTGAAGACCCTCAAATTGAAGAATATACAGAGGCGAGTTTCCCTGTTATGAATATAAGTATTGTTGGAGGGAAATCAATTAGACAAAAAGTTTTTTATGCCCGCGATCTTAAGGACAGAATTGAGCCAATTGAACAAATTCTTGAAGTAAATGTGACTGGAGCACCTGAAGAGGTTCTTGAAGGTGTTATAGATAAATCCAAAATGGAGTCCTATGGGGTTACCCTGTCTGATATTTATAACTCTGTTTCAAACAATAACGTAATCATCCCCGGAGGTAAACAGGACACAGGACAAGGGAGTTTCAATATAGAAGTTCCTAGCATTATAGAGTCAGCTAAAGATATTTATGCTATTCCGGTAAAAGTTACAAAAGATGCAATTGTTACTCTTGGAGAGATTGCGACAGTAAAAAGAACTTTTAAAGACTTTACTTCATATGCAAGAGTTAATGGTCAAGATGCAGTTACCTTAGAAATATCATTAAGAGAAAGTGCTAATGCAATCGATGCATCTAATGCTATCAGGGAAGTCTTAGCAGACTTTCAAACAACTCTACCAAGTAATTTAGAAATTGTAATTTCAAATGACGATACAATTTATGCTAGCTTGATGGTAAAAGAGCTAAATGGAAACATTATTGCAGCTGTAGTGCTAATTATGGTCTTAGTGATTGCAAGCATGGGTGCTAGAGTTTCAATGCTAGTTGGTCTATCAATACCTTTTTGTTTCTTAATGACATACTTAATTCTCTATAGTTTAGATATGGAGGTAAATTTCCTAGTAATGATGGGTCTTTTGCTTGGTATGGGGATGTTAATAGATGGTTCGATAGTCATAACTGAATTTGCTGACAAAAAGATTTCTGAAGGCTTATCGAGGTCTGAAGGTTATACTCTTGCCTCAAAGAGAATGTTCTATCCAATTCTTGCCTCTACCGGTACAACAATGGCAGCATTTATACCGGTAATGTTTTGGCCAGGCTTTACTGGGCAATTTATGAGGTACCTACCAATAACAATTTTCTTTGTATTATCTGCCTCATTATTTTATTCATTAATTGTTATTCCAGTTTTGGGGTCTTATTTTGGTCAAAAAAAATCAGCTCTTAATTCAGATGAAGATCATATTTCAATATTTACTAGGCTTACAGAATGGTATGGAAAATATATTAAACGCTTTGTTGAGAATCCAATTGAAACAGTAGTTGCGGTTGTTGCAGTTCTATTAGTTATTATCATGAGCTATGTATATTCTGGTAAAGGAACAGTCTATTTTGCAATTGTTGATCCAGTTCAAGCAAATATAACAGTTAAAGCTAGAGGTAATTTTTCTGCACTTGAGACAAAGGAAATCATTGAAGAGGTTGAAGAACGATTTCTAAAAGTAGAGGGAATTAAAAATGTATACCTGCGATCAGGAACAAATTGGTGGCAATCAGGAGCTGATAGGATTGGTGGTGGTTTTATTGAAACATTAGAGCCATCTCAAAGAAATATATCTGGACTAGAGATTATGGATAAACTTAAAGCTTCAACAAGAGATCTTCCTGGAATAACAGTTGAAGTTGAAGCAGATTTAGGCGGCCCATCATTTGATTCTCCAATTGAACTAGATGTATATGGTGATACTGAAGAATCTGTAAATAATGCTGTAACTCTTATTGAAAATCATATGAGAAATGAAATGACTGGTCTCAATAACATCTTCTCTTCGAAAGCATATCCTTCTGTAGAATGGAGCGTTGAAGTTGATAAACAAAAGGCAGCTCAATTAGGGGTAAGTGTTAGCGATGTTGGAGCATTGGTTCAAATGCTTACTAACGGTTTTAAAGTTGGAGAATATCGACCTGATGACGCTAAAGATGAAGTTGAAATTAGAGCTAGATTTCCTGATTCAGATAGAACAATAACTGGGATAAGAGATCTAAATGTGGTTACAAAGAAAGGAACAGTGCCAGTGAGCTCATTTGTAAAAGTAGTGCCAAAAGAAAATCGTCAAACTGTAAATAGAAAAAATGGTAAATATTTTCAAGAGGTTGGAGCAGGCACACAAGATGAATCTGAGGTTTCATTAAAAGTAAGTGAATTAAATAAATGGTTAAAATCAGCAGATTTAGGCTTAGGAATTTCTTTCAGTTTTGGAGGTATGGCTGAAGAAACTGAAGAAGTTAATAATTTTATGATTGTAGCTGGAATTACAGCCGTATTTATGATGCTATTAATGCTTATCACACAATTTAATAGCTTCTATCAATCATTTATTATTCTTTCTTCAGTAACAATATCTTTTGTTGGCGTCCTTCTTGGTTTATTAATTACAGGCAAATCTTTTAGTACAACAATGACTGGCTTATCAATAGTCACATTGGCAGGAATTGTTGTTAATAATAATATTGTGCTTATTGATACCTTTAACAAGCTTAAAGAAGAATCTCCACATCTTGAGAAGTCTATTCATATTATTAATGCTTGCAAACAAAGATTAAGACCAATAGTTTTAACTTCATTAACAACAATATTTGGATTAATGCCATTAGCTATGGGGATTAGCCTTGATATCATTTCAAGAGACATACTTGTTGGTAGCAGAATAGTCGATTGGTGGTCTAACTTAGCTGTTTCTATTGTTTTTGGGCTTGGTTTTAGTACATTTATTACCCTAATACTTACTCCTGCAGTTTTATCATTACCATATGCATTAAGAAATGACTTTAAAAAATACTTCCAAACTTCATCTAATAACTTACAATAAATTATGACAAACTCAGGAAAAAAAATAGATTTTGAATCATCTCTAAAGGATTTGGAATTAATAGTCGAAAAATTAGAAGATGATAATATTAATCTTGAAGATTCTGTTAAATCTTTTGAAGAAGGAATCAGCTTGGTAAAAGAATGTCAAAAACAGCTTGAAGAAGCAGAACTAAAAATTAAAAAACTACTAGATGATGGTACTTCGTCTGAAATAGAAAAATCATAAATAATAATGCTAGAAGAATTTTTGTCTCATATTAGAGAAATAGTATCTTTAAATATGAAAAAGTGTATTAACGATAGTAATCCTATTGAATATGCTATGGCTTATTCTGCTTTGAGTGAAAGCAAAATGATAAGAGCAGGATTAATTATGGCCTCGGGTAAAATTAATAACCATATATCTAAAAAAAGTTTATTGACTCTCGCTTCGTCAATAGAATTAATGCACACATACTCTCTAATTCATGATGATCTACCAAGTATGGATGATGATAAATATAGAAGAGGTAAAAAATCATGTCATATTGAATTTGGCGAAGCTAATGCTATTCTAGCTGGCGATGCACTTCAAACTTTAGCATATGAGATTATTTGTGATGATAAAGATTTGTCATCAGATGAAAAAGTAATATGTATTAAATTAATCACTAATGCATGTGGAAAAAACGGAATGGTGTATGGTCAATTTCTTGATATAGAAAGTGAGTCTAAAAAAATAGACGAGGATTCAATTGAAAATATTCATTCTCTAAAAACTGGTAAGCTTATTGAATGTGCAGTCATGTTGGGGCAAATTGGTAATTTAAATAAAAATGAGACAAACGCTCTTAAAAAATTTAGTAAAAAAATTGGATTAGCATTTCAAATTACAGATGATATTCTTGAGATTACATCAGATATAAAGACTCTAGGAAAATCTACAGACTCTGATATAAAAAATAAAAAATCGACCTATGCGACAGTTGTTGGCATTGAAGCTGCCATTAAAAAATCAAAGAATCTTTCTAAATCTGCCATATCTGATTTAGAAATTCTTGAATTAAAAAATATTAATTTGCTGATAGAATTAGCAAAATATATATCATATAGAGAGAAGTAAATTGAGAATTTTTAAAGAAATTCCTAGCAATAAGCCATTAACTCCCCTGCTAGACTCTGTAGATATACCCTCTGATATAAGGTCCTTTTCAATTCATGAACTTGAAACTCTCTCGAATGAGTTAAGAGAATTTTTACTATATTCTGTTGGTCAAAGCGGGGGCCACTTAGGAGGAGGACTTGGTGTTATTGAACTAACAGTAATATTACATCATCTATTTAATACCCCTTATGATAATTTAATTTGGGATGTAGGTCATCAAGCATATCCTCACAAAATTCTTACAGGAAGAAAAAATAAAATACAAACTATAAGAAAAAAATCCGGATTAGCCCCTTTTCCGTTGAGAAAAGAAAGTGAATATGATGCATTTGGAGTTGGTCATTCTAGTACATCGATAAGTGCCCTTCTTGGTATGGCTATAGCCTCCAAAGATAGTTCTCCAGATAAGAAACATGTGGCAATAATTGGTGATGGAGCTATGACAGCTGGAATGGCATTTGAAGCTTTAAGTCATACCGGTCATTTAAAACCAAACTTACTAATTATCTTAAATGATAATGATATGTCTATTTCTGAGAATGTTGGAGGTTTATCTAATTATTTTTCTAGAATATGGGCATCTAAAATATATAAAGGTATTAAAAAAAGTGGTTCTAGTTTTTTAAAGCCGCTACCCCAAGCCTACCACCTCGCAAGAAAAGTTGAGACTCAGATGAAGGCCATGGTTGCTCCAGGAACAATTTTTGAAGAACTTGGATTGAATTATATTGGTCCTATAGATGGCCATAATCTCAAGCAACTAAAAGATGTCATTTCAAACCTAAAAGAATTTGATGGCCCGCAATTTCTTCACATAATCACAAAAAAAGGTGCCGGCCTAGATCCTGCTGAAGCAGATAGAATAGGCTTTCATGCAATAGGTAAAATAAGATCAATAAACAAAGATAAAAAATCTAAACAAAAAAAGTATCAAGATGTATTCAGTGATTGGATCGTTGATATGGCTGAAACTGATAAAAATCTAATTGGCATTACCCCGGCTATGAGAGAAGGGTCAGGATTAGTTGATTTTAGTCAGAAGTATCCAGAAAGATATTTTGATGTTGCAATAGCTGAACAACATTCTGTGACTTTTGCAGCTGGTCTTGCAACTGAAAATAAGAAACCGGTCGTGGCGATATATTCAACCTTTCTTCAAAGAGCATATGATCAATTAATTCATGATGTTGCAGTTCAAAATCTAGATGTTACATTTGCTCTAGACAGAGCAGGTCTTGTTGGAGAAGACGGCCCTACTCATTCAGGAAATTATGATATTTCATATCTTAGATGTATACCAAATATGATGATATGCACACCTTCTAATGAGAATGAAGCAAGGCATTTATTAACGACAGCTTATCTACATGAAGGACCTGCTTCTGTTAGATATCCTAGGGGTGTTGGTTCCAATGAGCCGATAAAAAATCAATTAATCCCATTTGATGTTGGTAAAGCTAAATTAATAAATAAAGGTAATAGTAAAATAGTTATTTTAAATTTTGGAGCTTTATTAGAAGAGGCAAAAATTGTTGCAAGTGAGTTGAAACTTATTTTAATTGATATGAGGTTTGTAAAACCGCTAGATGAAGAAATGCTGAAAAAGCATTTATCCAAAGCAGAATACTTTGTATCTATTGAAGATGGGTCTGTGATGGGTGGGGCTGGAAGTGCTGTTCAAGAATTCTGCTCTAAAGAAAGTATTTTAATTAAATCAATATTATTTGGTATACCTGATAAATTTATTGAGCATGCTTCAAGACAAGAAATGCTAAATGATGCTGGCCTAAGCTCAGAAAAAATAAAATCTAGATTAAAAAAATTACTATGAGTGTACTTAAAAAACCTGCAAATATTCCTGCTATTAAATCATCAAAGACAATACCAAATCCGTTTTTAAATTTTTGATCAAAATAAGAAATTGGATATGGTTTAAGAATATCAAATATTCTAAACAAAATTAAAGCACTTACAGCATATACAGTTCGCTCATATTGGTCTGAGGCAAAATAAACAACAGGAATTAAAGCTACCCACATACCTGCCAGTTCATCAATTACAATTGATTTATGATCTTTTTCAACTAAATTTCTAGAAACCTTTTCGCATATCCAAATAGCAAAAAAGATAGTAATAATTATTAATATCAAAATACTGGACTTACCAAGCAAATGCGCCATAAATATAAATATTGCCCATGCAAAAATACTACCAAAAGTACCTGGCGCAATTGGGATTAGGCCAATTCCTCCGAGAGTTGCTATTAAATGATATATATTTTTTAAATTTGGAAATTTTTGCATTCTTTATAATTGTATAACTTTTTATATAAAAGAGTCCCAGCCTTCTTTATTGAGATTTATATTTTCATCTTGGTTTAATAGTTCAACATCAGACCCTGAAGTGATTATGCCTATTTGAATATAATCATCTTGATTAAGATCTTTTTTATATTTTTCTTCGCAAGTAAAGCATAATTCATAATCATCTCCATATGATAAATCATTGATATCATTGATAATCGGAATTTTTTCAAGCTTTATACTTGCTCCAACTCCAGATGATTTACATATACTATTAAGATCTTTTATTAAGCCGTCTGATATGTCTATACAAGATGAAGCTAGGCTAGATATATATTTGCTTTTCTTAAAATTTACTTTAGGCCTAAAATAATCAGATATATATTTAGATTTTTTATTCTTCTTCCAATCAAGAAGGCCTTTTCTTCCCTTGCCTAGCGATCCAGTTATATAAACTAAATCATTTGGCTTGGCATTAGATCTTAAGATTGGTTCTTTAAATGGATATCCGAAAACGTTTACACATACATTGAGCTCTCCGTATGTGATATCTCCACCAACTAATTTCATATTGTAATCATCTATTATTGATGCAACTCCTTTTGTAAATTGTTTATACCAATAAATATCTTTTTTATCTGATGTAAGTCCTATAGTCATAAAGGATGGATAGGCTCCCATTGCTGCTAAATCACTTAATGCAACAGCGATTGATCTATATGCTATATCTTCTGGATTAGAATTTTCTGGGAAATGTGTGTTTACTTTTGATATGTCCAATGAATGGATAAGATTTTTATCTTGCTTTTTTATAACTGCAGCATCATCTCCAGAGCCGACAAGCACTAAGTCAGATTGAAATTGATTCTCAACTAAATGCTGAAAAGATTCTAAGATATCTGATTCAGATATCAAGAAGGGTATCTTTCAAACAATCCGCTAGCTCCCATGCCTCCACCAATACACATAGTTACTATTCCAAATTGTTTATCTAAGGCTTGAAGCTGACGAGTTATATGTCCAACCTGTCTTGAGCCAGTCATGCCAAAAGGATGACCTATTGAGATGGATCCTCCATCTAAATTTAGCTTATCCATAGGAATTCCAAGCTTATCTCTACAATAAACTACTTGCACAGCAAAGGCTTCATTTAATTCCCATATATCAATATCATTCATAGATAAATTATAATTCTTAAGAAGTTTTGGAACAGAATATACTGGACCTATGCCCATTTCATCAGGCTCACACCCCATAGTAGTGAAACCTCTAAAGTATGCAGTTGGTTTTAATCCAAGATCTTTAGCTTTTTCTTCAGACATTACAAGCGTTACTGATGCCCCATCAGAAAGCTGTGAGGAATTTCCTGCAGTTACAGATCCATTTTCTGGATCAAATACTGGTTTTAATGAAGAAAGACCTTCTAACGTTGTTTCTGGTCTATTACATTCATCTTTATCAACTGTGTAATCAATCTCCTTAGACTCGCCAGTTTCTTTATTTGTCAATAACATCTTTGTTTGCATTGGAATTATTTCATCATCATACCCACCAGCTTGTTGAGCTGCTGCAGTTCTCATTTGGCTTTCATAAGCATATTCATCTTGAGCTTCTCTAGAAACATCATACCTTTTAGCAACAACCTCTGCAGTCATTCCCATAGGATAGTAAATACCAGGAGATTCTTGAGCAAGTCTTTCATTAACAAAATTATCCATATTAGTATTCATCATTGATATTGTTTCTGCTCCACCAGCAATTACAGTGTCATAGCAACCTGCCATAATTTGACCTGCTGCCATTGATATTGATTGTAGTCCTGAGGAGCAATATCTATTAATAGTTGTACCACCTGTGGTAATAGGTAAATTTGATAAAACAGCTGCATTCCTTCCAACATTATGTCCTTGAGCTCCCTCTGGATTTCCACAACCCATGATAATATCTTCAACCTCTTCAGGAGGTAAATTTGGGTTCCTTTCTAGGATTGCATTAATAATATGAGCTAACATTTCATCTGGCCTAGTCATATTAAATCCGCCTCTGTGAGACTTAGCTAATCCTGTTCTAACACTATCAACAATAACTACATTTTTCATAATTTCTCCAATAAAATCTAAACTATTCTAGACTATCTTCTTCCTTTCTTAAAGCTTTATACCAATCAGGAATTAATTCAATTTCATGTTCCTTTGCTTTCTTTAAAACATAAGGAATTGAAATTGGGCTAAAGGGAAGAATTGCTAGAATACCAAGGCCAACACTCTTTAAAACTTGCTTAAGTTGATAGTTTGCTTTCTCTATCTCTTCCTCAGTTGCACTCCCCTCAATATGTTTCATATAAATATCTAGCATTTTTTTATTTTCATCAGTTTCTTCAAGGAACGAATCTTTAAGTCTTAAGATATATTGTTTAATTTTTTTTGTATTCATATGAGTACAAATATTATGCTACATTTAGCTAAGATGAAGAAATCTGATCGAGCAAAAGTTATAAAAAAAGTTTTAGATAAATTTTATCCAGAAACCCCCATACCTCTTAATCATGAAGATGTTTTCACATTGCTTATTGCTGTTCTTTTATCTGCTCAGTGTACTGACGAAAGAGTAAATAAAATAACACCAAAACTATTTTCAGTTGCACCAGATCCATTAAGCATGTCAAAACTTACTACTGATAAAATATATAAGATAATTAAGCCGTGTGGTCTTGGGCCACAAAAATCTAAAGCTATTAATGAGTTATCAAATATATTAATAAATAAATTTAATGGTGAAGTTCCGAATAGCTTTAAAGATCTTGAAAAACTTCCAGGGGTTGGCCATAAAACGGCATCAGTTGTAATGAGTCAAGGTTTTGGAATTCCAGCATTCGCTGTTGATACCCATATTCATAGATTAGCTCAAAGGTGGGGCTTAACAAATGGAAAAAATGTTAAGCAGACAGAAAATGACCTCAAAAATATTTTCTCTGAAGATTTATGGAATAAGCTCCATTTGCAAATCATTTTTTGGGGAAGAGAATACTGTACAGCGAGATCTTGTTATGGTCTAGATTGTGAAATTTGCAAAACCTGCTACCCAAAAAGAACAAAACCTTTTGTGCACAAAAAGCCTTAGATAATATAAAATTACACTAAATTCTTATAATAATTTTGTATTTTTTTAAATCATGAAATCATCTAAAAGCGATAGTATTTTTTCTAACTCAAACTCTATTAAAGATTATGATTCTGATTTGTGGGCATCATTTGAGCATGAGGCTGATAGACAGGAAGATCATATTGAGTTAATTGCATCTGAAAATTATGCTTCAAAAAGAATTCTTGAAGCACAAGGCTCGATTCTTACAAATAAATATGCAGAAGGATATCCATCAAAACGATATTATGGTGGATGTGAAAATGTTGATATTGCAGAAAATCTTGCTATAGAAAGAGCTAAAAAACTTTTTAAAGCAGATTATGCAAATGTTCAACCTCACTCTGGCTCATCAGCCAATGCTGCAGCATATTTAGCTCTTCTAGAACCAAATGATACTATCCTAGGAATGAGTCTTGACCATGGAGGTCATCTAACTCATGGATCAAAAGTAAATTTTTCTGGAAGAAATTATAAGAGTTTTCAATATGGGCTTCACCCTGAAACTAATGACATAAATTACGATGAAGTAAGATCTCTTGCAAAAGAACATAGTCCAAAATTAATTATTGCAGGATTTTCTGCTTTCACAGGAATTATCGATTGGGACAAATTTAGAAAAATTGCTGATGAGGTAGGGGCTTATTTTCTTGTTGATATGGCTCATGTTTCAGGGCTTGTTGCTGCTGATTTATACCCTTCGCCTATTCCCTATGCAGATGTTGTTACATCAACTACACATAAAACATTAAGGGGACCAAGATCTGGAATCATTCTTGCGAGAGCAAATGAAGAAATAGAAAAAAAACTAAATTCTGCAGTTTTTCCTGGCTCACAAGGCGGGCCTCTAATGCATGTGATTGCAGCTAAAGCTTTATGCTTCAAAGAAGCTCTAGACCCAGAATTTAAAATTTATACTCAACAAGTTATTAATAATGCAAAAATTATGGCGGAAACAATTATGTCAAATGGTATTAATATTGTTTGTAATGGAACTGAGAATCATATAGTGCTTGTTGATTTAAGAAGTAAAGGCATCACAGGCAAGGATTTAGAGAGAGTATTAGGATCTGTAAATATAACTGTTAATAAGAATTCTGTTCCAAATGATCCTGCTTCACCTTTCGTTACCTCTGGAATAAGAATTGGAACTCCTGCTATAACAACAAGAGGATTTAAAGAAAAAGAAACAATTCAGATTAGCAACTGGATTTCAGATATTATCAATGATTTTGATAATGAAGAGTTGCAAAAAAATGTCAAAGAGAAAGTACAAAATCTTACAAGTAATTTTCCAGTATATAATGTCTAAATGTTCTGTCCTTTTTGCCAAGCTGAAGATACTAAGGTAATTGACTCTAGATTAGTTACTGATGGCACACAAATCAGAAGAAGACGATCATGTGAAGTCTGTCAATCAAGATTTACAACATTTGAAACTGCTGACCTTGCCCTGCCAAGAGTAATTAAAAGTAATGGTGAAAGACAGCCATTTAATGGATCTAAATTAAAAAAAGGTATGTTAAGAGCGCTAGAAAAAAGACCTTTATCTGCAGAAGAGATAGACTCTGTATTTGGAAAAATCTTAAAAGAAATTAGGACTAGAGGTGTTCGAGAGATTAAATCTATTGAAATTGGAGAAATTATGATGAATGCTTTAAAGGATGTGGATAGTGTTGCCTACGTTCGTTTTGCTTCTGTTTACAGGGATTTCCAAGATATAAAAGATTTTTCAGAGGAGATAAATTCACTTAGCAAGGAAAGTCCTAAAAATAAAAAATCAAAGAAATGAATTACGAAGAGTTAATGCTTCGTGCTATCACTAAAGCTGAAAAATTTAAATACACTGCAAAACCAAACCCTGTTGTAGGCGCAATCATTATCAATGATAATGAAATAATCTCAGAAGGCTATCATGAAGTTTATGGAAAAAATCATGCTGAAATTAACGCAATTGAGGAAGCTCAAAAATATCTAGGTAAAAAATTTCAAAGCTTTTCAGAATTAACGTTAATATGCACATTGGAACCATGCAGTCACATTGGAAAAACAGGCTCTTGCGCAGATTTTATAGTTAAAACTGGTTTTAAAAACGTAATAATTGGAGCAATTGATCCCAATCCAAAAGTTGCAGGCAATGGTATAAAAATTTTAGAAGCTAATAAAGTTTCGGTTAAGTCTGGATTATGCAAGGATCTTATAGAAAAACAAAATAGATTTTTCTTTTACAAACATAAAACAAATAAACCTTATATTACTATCAAAATTGCATCTTCTCTTGACGGAAAATCTCATTACAATGATGAAAGAGTTTTTATCACTTCTGAGTCATCTCGAAATGATGTTCAAAAAATTAGAGCTAATTATGATGCTATTTTGACCGGAGGAAATACTTTGAGAAATGATAATCCAATAATGAATGCACGCGTTAATTTCTCTGTAAATCAAGCCAAAAAGATTTTATTAACAAATAATTCTTATAATAAAGAATCAGATTTTTTTAAAAATGCTTCTGTAGATGTTTTTAAAATTAATGATTTGAATGAAATTATTGATTCATATAAAGATAGTGACATATGTTCAATATTGATCGAAGCTGGACCAAAGTTAGTAAATGCATTTCTTAATAAAGGAATAGTTGATGAATTAATTGTTTATAAATCAACAAAAAAACTTGGGGAAAAAGGAGTTAATTGGTTTTATGAAGATTATGCTATTGAAAATTATGGTTTTAAATTAGAATCCTCATATAAAATTGATACTGACTTAAAAAATACATATAAAAAATGACTAAAAGCAATATTTTAGAAATAATTCAAGATATCAAAGATGGGAAGATGGTAATTATCGTTGATGATGAAGCTCGAGAAAATGAAGGTGATCTAGTCTGTGCAGCTGATTTAGTTACTCCTGAAATTATTAACTTTATGGCTTCAAAGGGAAAGGGATTAATTTGTCTTCCAATGAGCACAAGACTTTGTCAAAAATACGACCTTCAAATGATGACAAATAATAATAGAGCTGCAAATAAAACAGCTTTTACAGTTTCAATTGAAGCTGCCGAAGGTATCACTACTGGAATATCTGCAGCTGATAGATCTCATACAATTAAAACAGCAGTAAATAAAGACTCAAAGCCATCAGATATTGTTCAACCAGGCCATGTTTTCCCTTTAAAAGCAATGAAAGGCGGTGTACTAAGCAGGGCTGGTCATACTGAAGCTGCATGTGATTTATCAAAGCTAGCTGGATTACAGTCCGCAGGCGTTATATGTGAAATTATGAATGATGATGGAACAATGGCTCGAAGAGATGATCTAATAAAATTTGGTGAAGAAAATGACATTAAAGTTGGTACCATTGCTGACTTAATAGATTATAGACTTTCAATGGATGCAACTGTTGAGTCTGTTCTCGATAAAGACGTAGAAAACGAATTTGGTAAATTTAAATTAAATGTATGGAGAGATAAAATTCATGATGAATATCATTTTTCCCTTTCAAAGGGTGACCTTAAATCAGTTGAATCTCCACTTGTAAGAGTTCAAACTCAAAGTATTCTTCAGGATACTTTGGGAATAGATGAGCTTGGGAAAAATTGGTCTATAAGAGACTCATTAAAAAGAATTGCAGATGAAGGCACTGGATTGTTTGTATTAATTAATTATAAAGATGCAAAAAGTTATTGGCTCAACAAACTTGAAGAAAAAGAAATTGAACCAAAAAGCAATAGAAGGGTTATAGGAGTAGGTTCGCAAATATTAAGAGCATTAGATTTAAAGAAAATTACTGTTCTTGGGACCCCTACTAAATATAATGCAGTCTCAGGATTTGATATTGAAATTACAGGATTTATAAATGAATAAAATATTAATTGTTCAAACAACTTGGTATGAAGAAAAAACTGTTGATATGTCGAATATTGTAATAGATATATTAGAAAGTGATGAGCTTGATAAAACAACTCGCATTATAAGTGCAACTGCTCCTGGAGCGCTTGAGCTTGCTGCTGTAGCTAAACAACATATTCTTAAGCACGATGATTGCATTGGGATAATTTTTAATGGGATAGTTATAAGAGGTGAAACAATTCATTACCAACTTGTTACAAATGAGACATTTAGATCTATTGGATCGCTTGCTGAGAGTTTTTGTAATATAGCGATTATTAACAATGTTATATGTGTAGAAAATTTAGCTCAGCTAGAGAAAAGACTCTTGAAAAATACTAAAAATAATACCTATGCTTTAATAGAGCTCATAAATGAAAAATCTAGCTAGTTTCAAAATAGCAGTTAGAACTAGAGAGTATTTAATTCAAGCTATTTTCCAAATGCTTTTTAATGATCAAAAAACTTCTAAAATAATTAAACAATTCAAAGAGGAACATAAATCAAAGAAGGTAGACTTTAAAATGTTTTCTGCATCTATAAAATCTATAGAAAAAAATAAAAAGAATATTGAAAATGCAATAGAGTCTTTAAATATTAAAAATTCCAGTATTGAGTTAATTGACAAATCAATACTCTATTTTGCAATCAATGAAATGCTTTTTGGTGAATTAGATAAGCCTGTAACTATCGATGAGTCTTTGAGGCTTTCTAAAAAATTCTCTAGTCCTGATTCTTACAAATTTATTAATGCAAGTTTGGATAAATTTCTAAAAACTATGTAAAACTATCTGGATATAGTTTGATTTCTTGAAGGCCCAGTTGAGATAATAGAAGCAGAGCATTCTGCAAATTCTTCAATAAATTCTATATATTCTTTTGCTTTTTCTGGTAATTCTGAATATTCAGTAATGCCTTCTGTGGATGACAGCCAGCCATCAAATACTTTATAGACCGGTTTATCGTTATCATATTCAACACAAACTTTGATAGATTCTGTTTCATCAAGAACATCTAGTTTTGTAATACATAAATTAGTTACTGAATTTGTAAAAACAGCTTTCTTAAGAGCTACAAGATCAAGCCATCCGCATCTTCTTGGTCTTCCAGTAGTAGCACCGAATTCATTACCCTTTTTAGCTAGTAATTCTCCATCTTTATCAAAAAGTTCTGTGAGAAATGGCCCTTCTCCAACCCTAGTTGTGTAGGCTTTTGATATACCGATAATTCTGTCTATAAATTTTGGTCCAATACCCAGTCCAGTTGATACGCCGCCAGCGGTTGTGCTTGAAGATGTTACATAAGGATAGGTCCCATGATCAATATCCAATAATGTCCCTTGCGCACCTTCAAATAAAATTGATTTACCACTCTTAATCCATTCATACATCTTATCTTGAGAGTCAACACAAAACTCATCGTAGAGATGTTTATATTTCATAATATAATCAAAAATCTCTTTAACATCATGAGGCTCATGTTCATACAAATCTTGTAACAATCGATTATGATATCCAACAAGCGATTCAACTTTTTCTTTTAAAATAACTTCATCACCCAAGTCACCGAATCTTATAGCCCTTCTTCCAATCTTATCTTCATATGCAGGACCTATTCCTCTACCAGTAGTTCCAATAGATTCTTTTTTATCTCTTACTTTATCAATTGAAATATGGCTTGGAAGTATTAAAGCGCAAGCAGAGCTTATATAAAATCTATTGTTAAATTTTATGCTCTTCTCTTTAAGATTTATTATTTCTTTTTCTAATGCATCCAGCGCCAGAACAACACCATTACCAATTAAGCACTTAGCATTATCATGAAGTATTCCAGATGGTATTAAATGCAAAACAGTTTTCTGACCTTCAACTTTTATAGTATGACCAGCATTATGTCCACCTTGAAAACGGCAAACAACATCTATTGTCTCACTTAGATTATCAACTATCTTGCCCTTACCTTCATCTCCCCATTGTAAACCTAGGATTAGAGTATTTTCAGACACTGTGTGACCTAGTCTTCGTCTTTTTTATCATTGAGATATTTAAAAAATTCAGAATCAGAGTCAATTAACATAACATCAGATTTACTTTCAAATGTCTCAACATAAGCTTTCATACTTCTTGTAAATTCATAAAATTCAGGATCTTGTGAAAATGACTTTGCATATATTGCTGCAGCTTCTGCATCTCCCTCACCTCTTAACTGTTCAGCTTGTTTATATGCTTCAGCCAAAATAACAACTTTGTCTTTATCTGCAATAGCTCTAATTTCCCTAGCTATCTCTTTACCTTCAGATCTTAGCTCTTCAGCCAATCTATTTCTTTCTGTTCTCATTCTTTCATAAACAGAATTACTTAAATTAGAAGGCAAATCTATACGCTTAACCCTAAAGTCAATAATTTCAACTCCTAAATCTGATACAGATTCATTTAAAGAGCTAAGCATAATGCCCATAAGCTCATCTCTTTCTCCGGAAACTACTTCTTTGACTGTTCTTTTACCAAAATTAGCTTTTAAAACAAACTCAGATCTTTGTCCAAGTAAACTATTTAGGCTATTAAAGCTCCCATTGTTTGCCTTATAAAAAGTTAGCACGTCAGTGATTCTGTATTTAATAAAAGAATCAACTAATAAATATTTACTTTCTACAGTAAGAATTCTGTCAGGTTCTTCATCCAGCGTTTGAATACGTGCGTCGTATTTTTTAACATTTTGAATTACTGGAACTTTAAAATGAAATCCAACTGGTATATCTGGTCTTACAGCTTCACCAAATTGAAAAACAATTGCTCTTTCTTTCTCATTCACAACAAAGACACTATTTACCAATATTCCAAATATTAAGGCTGCAAAAACTACTAAGTATATTTTTTTATTCATTATCATCACCTTTTTTCTTATTTTCTTCCATTATCTTATCTAGGGGTAAATATAAAAGATTATTGCCACCTTCAACATCCACCATGACTTTGGTTGAATTTGATAATACAGATTGAAGAGCATCTAAATATAACCTATCTCTTGTGACTTCAGGCGCCTTCTTATATTCTTCAAGAAGTTTGTTAAATCTATCAACCTCTCCTTCAGCATTTGCGACCACTGCAAGTTTATATGCCTCAGCATCTCTTATTCTTGCTTGAGCTTGACCTCTTGCCTCTGGAACTATTGATAAAGCATATCTTTCTGCTTCATTTTGCAATCTTTCTTTATCCTCTCTTGCAGCAACCACATCATCGAATGCATCTTTCACAGCTGGAGGAGGATCAGTTTTTTCTATATTAACTTGTTGAACTATCAAACCTGTTTGATAAATATCTAAATAAGATTGCAGTCTCGTCTGGACTTCTTGCGCAATATTTTCTCTTCCTACTGTTAAGGTTGTATCAAGAGTATTATCACCAACAACATGTCTTAAAGCACTTTCAATTGCATTCCTTAAGCTTCCTTCAGGATCTTTAACATTAAGAACAAAGTCTTTAAGATTCGCAATTCTATACTGAACAGAAACAGTTACATCAACTATATTTTCATCTTTAGTAAGCATGCTGTTTGTTTGGGTATATCTTCTAGTTAAAGAAACATTCTCGATATATCTTTCATCAATACCAGCAAGTCTGAAATTTAACCCTTCGTCTTGCTCTTCATAAAATTCACCAAGCCTGAGAATAACCGCCCTTTCAGAAGCGTCAAGCTGATATATGGATTGAGACGCATATATTATTAAAAAACCAAATAATCCATACATTAAAATTCTTGATGGTGAGAGTTTAAAACCTCTTTTATTTCCATCTCCACCAGAACCATTGCTTGAAGGTTTTTTTCGACCAAGAATAGATGAAAACTTTTTCATTAATTCATCAAAATCTGGTGCGTCATTATTATTGCCCCAAGGATCTTTGTTGTTGTTATCCCAATTCACTATTAATTACCTCAATTGTTTTCAATATTATAATTTATGTTGGGGCTTATTATCATATTTAAAGTAAAGATGTTACCTTTTTGAAGGTATCTTCTAATATTTTTATATCATTTATACCAATTTCTTTAAATTCTTCCCAACCTCTAATCCAAGTTGACTGTCTTTTGGCTAGTTGTCTAGTTGCATACAATGCTTTATCAAAACAGGTTTCTAAATCATATTCATCATTTAGATAACTAAAAAATTGTTTATAGTTTACTGATTTTCGAATTGGATGATTTTTTGGAATTTTATAACGCTGCAACAAATTCTTCACTTCTTGCTCTAAACCATTATCGAACATCGATTTAAGTCTCTTTTCAATTCTTTCATGAATATTAGATCTTTCATCCATAATCCCAAACTGTAAGACTGAAAAATTATTTGTTAATGCTTTTTTTTGCTTATCTTTTAAAATCTCACTTAAGGGTTTGTTTAGAACCTTAAATACCTCAAGTCCTCGAATTATTCTAGTTTCATCATTTTTATTAATTTTTTCTGCATACACAGGGTCTTTTTTCTTTAACAAATCATACAAATATGAAGGTCCATTTTGTAATTTGCGTTGTTCTAACTCTGCCCTATAATTTTTTTCTCTATCGGGCAAGTCATGCATGCCATCAAGTAGCGACTTAAAGTACATCATTGAGCCACCAACAAATAATGGTATTTTCTTAGCTAAATGAGCTTTCTTTATTGTTTTATGAGATGTGCTACAAAAATCTGCAACACTAAATATTTTATTTGGAGAAATGATATCTACCATATCATGTGGGTATTTTTCTAAGATTTGCTTATCTGGTTTTGCAGAGCCAATATCACATCCCTTATACACCATAACAGAATCAACACTTATTATTTGGACTGGAAACTTTTGGGCTAAGTTTAATGCTAAATCTGTTTTTCCAGTTGCAGTTGGCCCAAAAAGAAAAATAATTGGTAATTTTGTGTTGATAGTTATTTAAGAGTTAGAGAGCATCTTCGTTTGTTTCACCAGTTCTAATTCTAATGACTTCATCAATTGGTGATACAAATATTTTTCCATCCCCTATCTTGCCAGATGCTGAAGATTTAATTATAGCTGTTTTAACGTGTTCAACCATTTCATCTGCAATAACGATTTCAATTTTAATCTTCGGGAGAAAATCAATAGTATATTCAGCTCCTCTATATAATTCGGTATGTCCTTTCTGTCTTCCAAAACCCTTAACCTCGGTCATTGTCATTCCAGATATTCCTATTTCGTCAAGAGATGCTCTTACCTCTTCTACTTTGAAAGGTTTTATAATTGCTGTTACTAATTTCATAATTATTTTATTAAATCTTTAAGGTAATTATATTGTATATTGGATGAGCCTTTATTCTCATCTACAATATTATAAGCATTATCTATCATATGGTTTCTCAATTTATCATTATTAAGCAATTTCTTAAATGCATCAAATAATTCATCTGGGTTATTTAATTTCAAACATGCGTTTTTTTCTAAAAATAAATTTAAGATATCCTTAAAATTTCTCATATGTGGCCCCACTATGAAAGGGCTTTTATTTGATGCAGGCTCAATAATATTATGCCCTCCATATTTACTCATCAAGCTACCACCAATAAATGAAACCTTTGCTGTTTCATATAAACCATTTAGCATGCCTGTTGTATCTACTATACTTACATCATTTTTGCTGATAGATAAATAAAGATCAGACGCTATTTGACCATTCACATTTTTTTTTCTTAAAATTTCTCTAACTGCCCTAGCTCTTTCTGGATGTCTTGGAACAATAATCAACTTTAGGTCATAAAATTCTTTCTTTAATTTTTTATAAGCTTCTATAATTATTTCATCCTCTCCTGTATGTGTGCTGGCAGCAAGAATATAATTAATATTCGATAATTCTGGAAAAGTGTCAGAAATTTTTAATTCATTAAAATCAAACTTTGTAGATCCAGCTCTGATGATATATTTTTCTTTTATACCCATCTTCTTAAAACGATGAACATGTTCAAAACTTTGAGCAAGAATTAAAGAAAATTTTCTTAAAGTTCCATTAATAGCTAAGTTTACTCGCGTATATTTTTTAAATGAAGACTCAGACAATCTTGCATTAGATAATGCTACTGGCTTATTCTTTTTCCACATAGCGTGTATCATTGATGGCCAAATTTCTGTTTCAAATAAAATTAAAGCTTTTGGTTTAAATTTTTTTACAAAGCTATTAACAAAGAATATAAAATCCCATGGAGCATAAACTACAATAAGGCTATCTCCATATATCTTATATGCTTCTCTAAGTCCTGTTGGAGTAGAAACTGAAAGAAGGATATTGTTATCTTTTAGCAATTTCTTAACAAGAATTTGAGAACTTATTACTTCTCCCAAGCTAACTGCATGAAACCAAACAAGATTAGGCCTTGTATCTTCTTTAAAAAAACCAAACCTATTTGATATATTTTTTAAATAATCTCTATCCAGAATGCTTTTATAAAGAAGCCTTATTACCATAAAAGGTAATAAAATAAATAAAAGGCTATTGTATAAAAATAATTTCATTAATAATTTAAAGCTCTAATAATGTAATAATACATCTTAATATTATATGAATAATGCATTATTAATAATTCTTATTACTTTTTGGAGAGCAATAATTCTTCTTCCAAGAAGCTTACAGCTAATATTGTCATCATTTGTTGGGTTTTTGCTATATTTAATTCCTCTTAAAAGAAATAAATTTAGCAAAATAAATATTGACCTGTGTTTTCCAAATATGAGTACAAATGAACTGCAAGAAATATACAAAAGAAATGTAATCTTATCTGGAAAAATTTTTTTTGATACTGGAATAGCATGGTTTTGGTCAAACAAAAGAATAAATAAAAATATTTCTTATAAAATAAATGGATTAAATAAATTAATTAAAATACAGCAATCAGGCCAAGGGGTTCTTTTATTTTTTAAACATTCATTACATTTAGAACTTGATACAAGGGTACTTGGAATGCATGCTGAAATATATGGTGTTGAAAGAGAGCATAATTCTAAATACTTTCAATCCATTCAAAGAAAAGGCAGATTAAAAGGTATGTGTGATGTTGTAGATAGGAACAATACTATTAGATTTATAAAATGGCTTAAAGAAGGTAAGACTGTTCTTTATGCGCCTGATCAAGATTATGGAATGAAAAAATCAAATGAAATAAAATTCTTTAATCAGCCGGCAGCAACAGTTTCTGCTCCATCTAAAATAGTTAAAAAAACATCCTGCAAAACTTTTTTCTTAAATAGCTATCTTAATAAAAATCAATTAATTATTAATATTGAAGAATTAACTTTAAATCATTTGGATGAATTCAACTTTTCAGAAAATTTGAACATGTATATTGAAGAAAAAATTAAAGAAAATCCTTCTGAGTATCTTTGGCAACACAGAAGGTTTAAGTCCACCCTAGGCAAACAAAATTTATATAAATGAAGATTCGGGAAATTGAAGAAGTTAAAGGCTTTATGCCAAAGCATGAAGGTGAAGCGCTTTTAAATTGGGCTAAAATTTTTTCAAATATTGGACCTATTTTAGAAGTTGGTACATATTGCGGAAAATCAACTTTATATTTAGCCAAAGGGGCAGCAACTAATAATCAATATGTGTTCACAATTGATCATCATTCAGGTTCTGAAGAGCATCAATTGAATGAAGAATATTTTGATAATGAAATATATGATTACTCTAAAAATAGAGTAAACACATTTCCTCTATTTATTAAAAATGTAAATAAATTTAAGGCAAATAATATTGTTCCAATTATCTCTGAATCATCAGAAATTGCATCAGAATGGTCATCTAATTTGGGCATGGTATTTATAGATGGAGGTCACTCTATTGAGTCTGCATATAACGACTACAATTCATGGGAACCTAAAATATTAACTGGGGGATCATTAGTTATACATGATATTTTTGAAAATCCTGATGAAGGAGGTCAGGCACCATATGAAATATATAAAAAAGCTCTTAAAAATAACTATGATTTATATGAAAGAGTCGACACTATTGCTTGCTTAATAAAGAATTGATTGATCCTTAATGAATAAATCTGATGCATCTGAATAATCAAACACGGTGTCAGCAGCAATTATCAATGCAGCTGAAGTCCAACTTGGTTTTTCTTCTGGCCAAAAAATATTTTCTTCATATTGCCATCCCATATACGGAATTCCATTTTGATCAGAAATATTCAACACATCAGAAAGCAATTTTCTGGCATCTTTATAATTACCAACAATTGCTAAAGAAATTATAAATTCACTCGTTTCGGCAACAGTAATCCAAGGTTCTTCAATAACACATTTAATACCAATGTCTTTTATATAAAAATTGTTGAAGACTTTCTCAATATAAAAAGATTTTTCATTATTATTTAAACATCCAGAAATAATCGGATAATACCAATCCATTGAAAATCTTTTTCTATCTTTCAATAAATCAAATTTCCCTATAGGATTTTTTATAGCATTGGATAAAAGCTCATAACATTTAAGCCATTTTTTAATATTTTTTTGTTTATCAAGTATTCTTGAAATAGCAACACCACATTCGATGCTTTTTAGAATAGATGAAGATCCTGTAAGCAAATAGTCTTCTTCTAACATCCCTTCTGAATCAATTGACCAAGGTATTGCCCCGTTAGATATTTGCAGCTTAGTTGTAAAATTAATTGCAGATTCAATAGTAGGCCATAATTTTTTTAAAAATTCTTTATCTAAAGAAATTTTATAAAAATGTAATGCAGCGACTGCAATATATGGAGCAAAATGTGTTGGTTTATTCTTTTCGAGTGGCTTTAAATCATCATACTTAGCATACCAACTTCCATCTATATTTTGATTTTCAATTAACCACTGAAACGCTAATTTAGCTGATCCCATTTTGTTGGCAAAATTTAAACCCATTATTGATTCAATATGATCCCATGGATCATGAGAACCATCTTCATTAGATGGAATTGCTCCAGATTGTAATTGGATTGACTCTATATATGCAGCTATCTCAATAAAATACTCTTTATTATAAAAACAATCATCTTCAAATCTTTTTAAAGGCTTATGCATTTTTATATTTTTTCAAAATACATTGAAAAACTTTTTCCCATGATTGGATTTAAGGCTTTATCTAATAAATTAATAAAAAAAGGTTTTTTAAGAATATGTCTCTCAAGCATTCTCTTATAAAGATTGACTAAAAAATTTTTATCCTGCGTGTTCCAAAAAAAACACCTAAGCCACCAATAAGGACTATGAATTGAATGAAATTTCTCAGATGATAAAAACTTAAATCCAGATTCCTTTATTTCTGAGATTAATCCTGATTGACTAAATATTCTAAGGTGCCCGCCTGGTTGGTTTTGATATTCTT
Source organism: uncultured SAR86 cluster bacterium (assembly GCA_902559345.1). GTDB lineage: Bacteria > Pseudomonadota > Gammaproteobacteria > Magnimaribacterales > D2472 > SAR86A. The sequence continues at coordinate 38,483 of CACEHH010000003.1, forward strand.
TAGAAAGTTTCCAGCATATTTTTTCAGGCCATGTAGCAGGAACGCTTGCATAAAATTTACCGCCTGGCTTTAAAACTCTATGGATTTCTTTAACAGCATCATTATATTCGTGAAGATGTTCAAGCACTTCTGAACATACTACTAGATCAATACTTTCGTCTGGGAATGGTAATGAATATGCAGAACCTTTTAAAAATTGAGCACCAGCCTTTGAAATCGACTTAAAGTATTCATATCCCTCTTCAGCCTTTTCTAAAGATTCTTTATCCATATCTAATCCAATACATTTCATTAAAGGATAATCTTGCATAATTCCAAATATATGACGCCCTTCTCCACAGCCGACATCAAGCATTACGCCTTTTTGATTAAGTTCATGTTTTTTTAAATTAAAAGTTAACATCGTTAAATTTTTCTATTGTTTTAAAAATAATATTCTCATATTGTTTTGTAATTTTAGCCCAATTAAATCTTTCAATTATATGCTGTCTTCCATTTATGGCTATTTCTTTATATTTTTTATAATCCATTATTATTTCTTTTACAGAATCAGATATCATTTTATGGTTCTGAGGATTAACTAGCGTAGCATAATCATTTACTAATTCAGGAATGGATGAAATATTCGTTGCAATTAAAGGCACTTCACAACTCATAGCTTCTATAACTGGGTATCCAAAACCTTCATATAAAGAACTTACTATCGCTATTGAGCTTGTTGAATATAATTCTGTTATTTGCGCTTTTGTAATATTAGATTTAAAAAATACGCTGTCTTTTATATCAAGTTCATTGATTAATCTTTCAGTATGTCCATTTTCTTTAATTGAGCCAATTACTATTAAGTGCATCTTAGGGAAATCTGACTTTAAATCCTTCAGAGCTTTTAACGAATAATCTAATCCTTTCAATGGGACATCTGCGCTAGCTGTAGTGATTAATCTGTAGGGATTTCTTGTAGATTTTAAGATAGGCCTAAATTCATCAGTATCTAATCCATTATTAATAACAGTTATGTTTTTCTTGTTACACTGAAACTCTTTGATAATTCCATCTTTTGAGCTTTGTGAAGGTGAGATAATTCTATTGATTTTAGGAGCTACTTTTTTTTGCATCTTTAAGAAGGAATACCACCTATATCTTGAAAATTTATACTTTATCTTTTTAGATGATGCTAGTTCATACTTATAATCAAAAGTGATTGGGTGGTGAATAATCTCAATAAAAGGGAGTCTGTTCTGTATCTCAAGCATTCCATAACTTAAAGATTGATTGTCTATAACTAAATCATAATCATTATTATTTTTTAGAAAATCGTTGGCTCTATCTCCAAAAGTTTTCATTTCTGGAAAGCCACCAAATAAAACTGAGAAAAATTCATAATAATCGTTAATATTTTTTTGTTTTTTATTAAATAATTTTTTAATCCTATCTTTAAATGAGAATGTTTCGAATAAATTTAATCCTGGTAATTTTATTAAATTAATTCCCTCATGAAGATCGGGATATGGAGGTCCAGAAATAACATCCACGTTATGGCCAATCAAGGTCAAGGCTAAAGAAATATCTTTTACATAAACGCCCTGTCCTCCACCAAATTTAGCGCTTCTATAACTAAGGATTGCTATATTTAATTTTTGCAAAAGTTATTATTTTGTGTAGGTTAACCAGTTTTCGTATAAAGAATTTTTACCAGAAATAATTTCTTGGAATTTATTTTGAAGCTTGTATGTAACCTCACCTCTTTTACCATCATTTATAGGTTTATTATCAAGTTTTGTTATTGGCGTTATTTCAACAGCTGTACCTGTAAAAAATGCTTCTTCAGCATTGATTAGATCTTCATAACGAATATTTTCTTCTTGAACTTCAAAATCAAGATCTTTTGCAATCTGAATTACTGATTGACGCGTTATTCCATTTAAGCAATGAGCTTTAGTTGGGGTAGAAATTATATTATTTTTAACAATAAAAATGTTCTCTCCACTTCCCTCAGATATAAAGCCATCCTTATCCATCATAATAGCTTCATCGGCTCCACTTTCAAGCGCCTCATGAAGGGCCATAGTATTACTAAAATATGTTCCAATAATTTTATTTCCTGAATGCAAAGGATTATCATATTGTCTATGAGAAGATTTTATAACTGAAATACCATCATTCTTAGCTTTGGGATCCATATATGAAGGCCACTCCCAAGCCGCAATTGCAACATTTACACTCAAATCTTTTGCACGCAAGCCAAGACCTTCATTTCCAAGATATACAATAGGTCTTATATACCCCTGATCAAGATTATTTTTATTTAAAATTTCAAGCTGAGTATTATTTAATTCATCATTTGAAAAAGGTATTTTGATATTTATTTTTTCTGCAGCTTCAAAAAGCCTATTAGTATGATCTTGAAGCCTAAATATTGCTGCTCCTTTTGCAGTCTTATATGCCCTTACACCCTCAAATACTCCAGTGCCATAATGCAAAGTATGAGAAAGAATATGAACATTTGAATCATTCCATTTTTCAAATGATCCATTTTTCCATATTAATTTATTATCAGTATCTACAAACACATTTCAAGATATAATTAAGCATAGGTATTATTGCAAAATCATACATATAAAAAAAGAAAAATATGGAAATAACAAAATCGATTTTTAGGGAATATGACATTAGAGGCATATACCCAAAACAAATTAATGAAAGCGTTATTGAACAAATTGCAAAAGCTATATCAATAAAGTGCGATAATGAAAAAGTCTCAGAAATCTGCATAGGAAGAGATGGCAGGCTATCAGGCAAAAGCTTAATTGACTCTTTATCAACCTCTTTATCACAATATGGTCTTAATGTTATTAACATAGGTCTTGTAACCACGCCCTTGTTGTATTTTGCAGCAAAAAAGAATGCTTATAAGAGTGGTGTAATGATTACAGGCAGCCATAATCCAAAAGAATATAATGGAGTTAAGCTTGTTATTAATGACAACCCTGTATCGGGAAATGAGATCTTAAAGCTTATCAAAAAAGATAAATCAAAAGCTAAAGATGCAGGCGAAATCATTCATATAGATATAAAAGAAAAGTATCTTCAAGAAGTAAAAGAAAATATTAAACTAAATTTAAATGAAAAGATTAAGGTCGTGATTGATTGTGGCAATGGTGCTGCTGGCTGCATTGCACCTCAATTATTTAATAGTATAGGTTGTGAGGTGGTTGAGCTTTTTAGTGAGGTAGATGGCAATTTCCCTAATCATCACCCTGATCCTGGGAATATCGAGAATCTAAATGATCTAATTTTAAAGGTGAAAGAAACTAATGCTGATTTAGGCTTAGCTTTTGATGGCGATGGTGACAGAATTGGTCTAGTAACAGATCAAGGAGAGATAGTATTTCCTGATAAAATCATGATGATTTTAAGTGAAGATATACTATCTTCTAATAAAGGATCAGTAATTTTTGATGTGAAGTGCTCAAATGCTCTTAGTAATATAATTTCTGAACTAGGCGGTAATCCAATAATGTTCCCAACAGGGCATTTCCATATTAAGAATGGAATAAAGAAACATAACCCGTTGCTTGCAGGAGAAATGAGTGGTCATATTTTCTTTAATGATAAATGGTATGGCTTTGATGATGGTCATTATTCAGGAGCAAGAATAATTGAAATTATTTCAAATAAAGGTAAAAGTATTTCTTCAATTAATAATGAATTTCCGCAACTCTTCTCAACCCCTGAGTTGAATATAAATGTTACAGATGAATCAAAATTCAATATAGTAAAAGAATTCTCAGAAAAATGTAGTCTAAAGGGTGATAAAGTTACTATTGATGGCTTAAGAATAAATTTTAAAAATGGGTGGGGTTTATTAAGGGCTTCTAATACAACTCCTAAATTGGTTCTTCGGTTTGAAGGGAACTCTCCTTATGATCTTGATGAGATTAAAAATGGATTTATAAATGAACTTTCTCGCATTTGTCCTGATATTGATATAAATTTAGATTAAGAGATGAAAAAAGATAGAAAAAATATTATTCTTCAGTCCTTGGCAAGCATGCTTGAGGAAAGGAATCTTTCTAAGATAACCACTGCTTTGCTAGCAAAAAAATCAAATATTACTGAAGCTGCATTGTATAGACACTTTCCTAGTAAAAGATCTATATATGCTGAATTATTTTTATTTTGTGATAATGCGATCTTTGCAAAATGCAATGAACTCAAAAAAAGTGATCTATCTTCAAAAGATAAAGCAAAGAGTGCATTCATTTTTTTCATGATTTTCATTGAAAAAAACAAGGGATTTGCTAGATTGCTATCAAGAGAAGCTCTTTCATCAAACGAACAAAATGTAGCTGATGATGTAAATAAATTTTATGAAAGATTTGAACTAATACTTAGACAAATGTTAAAAGAAGATAGTGCAAATCTGAATGCGCAACCAGGAATATCTGCTCAACTTATTGTTTCGTCAATAGAAGGTAGTATTGGCAGATATATAAGGTCTAAATTTAAAGACTCTCCATCAATTTATATTGAAAATGTTTGGGAGCTTTTATCATTAAGTATTTTTAAAAACTAATTTATATTTTCTTGAAGAAATAGCTCGAAGTAAAAATTTTCTTTTGATTCTGTATCTATTTCACCAGTTGATTTATTAACTCTAACAAATGATATATTTTCTGGAATTGGGTCTTGAGAAACTTCCAATGTATCTAATTTGTAATCCATATAATTAAGCCATATCGGTAAAGCAATTGTTGAGCCATATTCATTTTCACCCAATGAAGTAAAATCATCTGTTCCAACCCACACAGTTGTTACAAGTTCATTGTGGAATCCAGAAAACCATGTGCTAATAGAATTATTGGTAGTGCCTGTTTTGCCTCCAATGTCTTCTCTTTTAAGAAATGCAGACTGTCTTCCAGCAACACCACTATTTAAAAAACCTTTTAAAACATCTTTTGTTAAAAATGCAACTCTTTCATCAATTACCTTCTCATCTATATTTAATGGTTCTAAAATATAATATGGTCTTTTAACATTCATTTCCATGGTGTTTAACCACGGAAAAGCATTTATCTGTTTTGGTATATTGAAGTCATTATTTGAGAAAATAACATTACCAAATCTATCAACAATACTATCAATAAAATAAATATCAGGAATGTGGCCATTATTTGCAATAACGCTATAAGCCCTTGCCATTTCAGCTGGAGAAAAATTTCCTGAACCTAGTGCTAATGATAGATCGTTTGGCAGTCTTGATTTTTCAAATCCAAAGTTCTCTAAATAATTATGAGTATTATTAATACCTAATTCTCTTAATAACTTAATAGAGACAATATTTACAGATTTTGTTAAAGCTTCTCTTAATGACAGAGGTCCATAAAACTCTCCAGTGTAATTCTGAGGCCGCCATGCACTTTCTAGGTTTTGATCTTCAAAAACAATAGGCGCATCGTTAATTAAAGACGATAAATTATATCCATTATTAAGGCCTGCACTATATATAAAAGGTTTAAAGCTAGATCCTGATTGAGGATATGAAAGTCTAACTCTATCAAAACTACTTTCATTAAAATTCTTTCCTCCCACGTAGGCAATAACTTCTCCTGATTTAGGGTTTATTGAAATTAAAGAAGATTCAGCAATAGGAATTTGATCAAGACTTAAAAAATCTTCATTATTTTTTAAATATACAAGGTCACCAAAGTTTATAATATCTCTAAAATTATTGGGTTTATTACTATAGTTATTGATTGAAATCCTCTTTCTTGCCCAGTTATATTCATTGTTCCAAACAACCCTGTTGATTTGAAAGTCTTCGTCAATAACAAAAAACTCTTCGCTATCAACCCTTACAACCAAAGCTTTGGTAAAGCCTTTATAATATGAATGATCATCAAATATATCTGTTATTTGGTTTGAAATATTTTCTTCATAAAAATCATCATTATTTACATAATTTTCATAGATTAAAAAATCTAAATTTAAGTTACTAAGCTTATCTCTCTGGTCATTTGTAAAAAGATTTCCATAATTTTTTGCTTCTCTCCAACCATGCCTCTTGTCATAGTTAAACAACTCTTTCATCATGCTTTCTTTAGCAATCCTTTGTGAACTTGAATCAATAGTTGTAATTACTGACCAGCCCTCTTTATAGGCTCTTAGTCCATATCTAGTTATAATTTCTTGTCTTACAAGTTCAGCGATATGGCTTGCATCTACTTCATATAAATTTATATTTTTGGCTACCTTTAAATCTTCAGATATAGCTTTTTTATATTCAACTGAATCAATATAATTTAATAAAAACATCCGAGATAGGATCCAATCTCTTCTTTGCTTTGTTCTCCTTGGATCTTTTATAGGATTAACTCTCGATGGAAGTTGTGCAAGTGCAGCTATAGTTGCAGACTCACTTATGCTTAGATCATTTAATCCTTTGTCAAAATATGTATTTGCTGCTGCTTCAATGCCATACGACCTGTTGCCAAGAAAAATCCTATTTACATATAACTCAAAAATTTCTTCTTTACTAATAGTTCCTTCTAACTCTAGTGCTAAAAAAATTTCTTTTAATTTTCTAATAACGGTTTGGTCTCTGGTTAGAAGATATCCACGAACAACCTGCATAGTGATTGTTCCTCCACCCCCCTCACAGCCTGTTGCTCTAAGGCATCTAATAAAAGACCTAATTAATCCTGTATAACTAATTCCTTGATGATTAAAAAAATTATCATCCTCTGCAGCAAGGAAAGCATTCTTTATATTTTCTGGGATATTTTGGTAATCGGTGGTTCTTCTCTTTATTTCTCCAAATTCACCTATTAAAACTCCGTCTTTTGTATAAACCTTTAAAGGCATTTGTAGTTCAGACTCATCAACTAGGTTGATTTCTGGAAGATCTGGTTTCAATACAATATAGGTAGCTATAATTAAAGTTATTGCTACCAAGCAAAGAAAAACTCCTGAAAAAAAGGAAATTCTTACTAGTCTATGCATAACTTATTTTAAATCTATAATCGTAGAGAATACATCATTTAGTATTTAAAAAGTGTATTTATTGACTGAGATGTTAAAATCTTCGCTTATTTAATGTAACTATGAACATATTTATTGTTGGTCCAATGGGTTCCGGTAAATCTACCGTTGGGAAAATTATATCTGACGAAATGTTTCTAAACTTTTTTGATACTGATGAAGAAATAGAATCTAGAACAGGGGCGTCTATTGATTGGATTTTTGATCTTGAAGGCGAAGATGGTTTTAGAAAAAGAGAAAGCAGTATTCTGAATGAAATGGTTATAAAAAATTCTATTGTTCTATCAACTGGTGGTGGGATAATATTATCTGAAAACAATAGAGAGCTTTTATCTTCAAGGGGTACGGTATTTTATTTATCAACCCCTATATCTGTTCAGGTAGAAAGAACTGCAAAAGATAAAGATAGGCCATTGCTTAAAAATGGAGATCCTGAAGAAATCCTTACCAGGCTTCATGAAGAACGAGAGAGTTTATATGAAGAAGTATCAGACCATGTTGTGATGACTGAAAATAAATCTAGTCAGGATGTAGCTTCTGAAATCATATCTTTGGTTAAGAGTTAAATTATGGCAGAAATATCAGCTGGAAAAGCCTCTTCAAAGTATCAAATTCATATTGCTGGCAAAAATTTACCAAAATCCGTTTTAAATAAGCATATTGGTAAAAAAAATAAAGTTCTTATTATTTCTGACAAAGGGGTTCCTAAAAAACATATAGATTCAATCAAAAGCATAATCAATAATAAAAATAAACATGTTCTGATATTAGAACAAGGAGAAAAATCTAAGTCTTTTTCATCTTTCCAAGAAATAATGAATAAGCTCTTTGAGCTTAATTTTGATAGGTCTGACTGCCTTATAGGGTTAGGCGGAGGCGTGGTTGGTGATATAACTGGATTTTGTGCAGCTACTTTTTTAAGAGGCATCGATTATATTCAAATTCCTACAACACTATTATCCCAAGTAGATTCATCCGTTGGTGGTAAAACAGCAATTAACGTTCCACAAGGTAAAAATTTAATAGGATCATTCTATAATCCAAAATTTGTTCTAATATCTACTAGTTTTTTAAAGACACTTCCTAAGAATGAATATGAGTCTGGTCTAGGAGAGGTAATTAAATATGCTTTTATTGGCAATAAGAAGCTGAAAAGTATTATCGAAGAAAATGCTAGTAAGATAGTTAAAAGAAATGAAGGAATTCTAAAAATAATAATAGAAGAATCTATTAAAACTAAATCTAAAATTGTTACTAAAGACGAAAAAGAAAATGGTATAAGAGCAATCCTTAATTTTGGACATACTTTTGGGCATGCTATAGAAGCTTATGAAAAATATAGAAATATAACTCATGGCGCTGCAATTACTCTAGGTATGATTATTGCTTCAAAAGTTTCTTACTTTGAGGGACATATTAAAGATTATCAATTAGACAACGTAATAAATATGATTGATTCATTGGGCTTAAAAACAGATCACTCAAAATATAAATATACAAATCTAAAGAAATATATGAAATCAGATAAAAAAGTTTCAGACGGTAAGTTAAATCTAATTCTAATTAACAAAAAATTTAATGCTTTTAAAACTTCTAAATTCAAAAATAAAAATATAATAAAAGCTTTAAATTAGGCAGCGTTTGCTGTGGTCGCCTTTAATAAATCTTGAATATTGGATGCAGCTGGAATGACTAGCCAAAAGAAAGGCTCATATCTTTCAAAATCATTAAGTATTTCCTTTGCTTTGTTGCTCTTGGTATATTTGTAATGTTTTTCGAGTATTTCTTTTAAATATTTTCTATGAGGCTGCATTTCCTCAGTGGTGATTCTCTCCAAGTTAACTAACCCTCTATTGCATTGATCAAAAAAAGTTCTATCTTGATCAAGAACATAAGCAAAACCTCCTGTCATTCCTGCTCCAAAGTTTAAGCCTGTTGTTCCCAAAATAGTCACATGCCCCCCTGTCATATATTCACAACAATGGTCTCCCACACCTTCAACAACTGCATTTGCTCCAGAGTTTCTTACAGCAAATCTTTCTCCGGCTGAACCAGCAATAAATAGCTCTCCTCCAGTTGCGCCATATAAACAAGTATTGCCAGCAAGAACTGTTTCGTCATTTTCTTTTGCAAAATCAGAATCATTTTTAATTACAATCCTTCCTCCATTCATGCCTTTTCCAACATAGTCATTTGCATCTCCATTTACAGTTAAATTTAAATTATTTGCATTCCAACATCCAAAACTTTGTCCTGCAGAACCATTAAAATTTAAAGATAACTTTTTTTGTAACCCTTTCTCACCGTATTTTTTAGCTATGTATCCAGATATGCTAGCTCCAACAGATCTGTCTCGATTTGAAACCCTAAAATGCAACGTTCCCTTTTTATTATTGTCTATATATTTGATAGATTGATTTAATATCTTTTCTGCAAGAATACCTTTATCCCATGGATTATTTCTTTTGACTTTACAAAAATGTGGCTCATCTAAATTATCATTTCTTTCTAATAAACCAGATAAGTCGATCGATTTGTATTGATCCTCAATATCAATAATTTGTTCGAGATATTTTGTCTGGCCTATTATATCTTCCAGCTTTGGAACACCTATATTCTTTAAATGATTTCTTACATCATTGGCAATAAAATTAAAATAATTTATAACTCTTTCTTTTTCTCCAATAAAATGTTGATTAATTAAGTCCTCTCTTTGAGTTGCAACTCCTGTGGCACAATTATTTAAATGACATATTCTTAAATATTTACACCCCATTGCAATCATAGGGCCTGTACCAAATCCAAAAGATTCAGCTCCTAAGATAGCAGCCTTTATGACATCAAGCCCTGTTTTCATTCCTCCATCAGTTTGAAGTCTTATTTTATGCCTTAAGCCAGAATCTCTTAGACTCTGATGAGCCTCTGCTAAACCAAGCTCCCATGGCGAGCCGGCATATCTTATTGATGTTAAAGGACTTGCACCAGTTCCCCCGTCATGACCTGAAATTGTTATTAGGTCTGCGTAAGCTTTTGCAACACCAGATGCTATAGTCCCAACACCTGGCTCTGAAACTAATTTTACAGAAACAAGGGCTCTAGGGTTAACCTGTTTTAAATCATAAATAAGCTGAGCTAAATCTTCTATAGAATAAATATCATGATGAGGTGGGGGTGATATTAATGTTATTCCAGGTGTTGAATATCTTAATTCAGCAATTAGTTTATTAACCTTACCACCTGGAAGTTGGCCACCCTCGCCTGGTTTTGCGCCCTGTGCTATTTTTATTTGAAGAACTTCAGCATTGACTAAGTAATGTGGCGTAACACCAAACCTTCCAGAGGCAACTTGTTTAATTTTTGACATCTTTATGGTTCCATACCTATGTTTACCCTCACCTCCCTCGCCTGAGTTAGATCTTGCTCCTAATGTATTCATTGCTTCAGCAAGCGTTTCATGCGCTTTTGGTGAAAGCGACCCAAGACTCATTCCAGCAGAGTCAAATCTTTTTATTATTTGTTTTACAGATTCTGGTTCTATATTTGATTGATCCTTAAGATATTTAACTTTCAATAAATCTCTTAACATTGCTGGGGGTCTTTTATCTACAAGATCAGAATATTGCTTATAAATTTCATCTGATCCTGTGGAGACTGCTTCTTGTAATTTTTTTACAATTTCAGGATTATAGGTATGATATTCTCCACCATGAACATACTTTAAAAGCCCTCCAATACTTATATCAGACAAATTAGATCTGGCATATTCGTTTAATTTTTTATTCTCATAATGTAGGTCTTTAAAATTTTTTCCTTGAATCCTGCTTACAGTATTTGTAAAACACATATCTACAATTTCATCACTCAATCCAACTATTTCAAATAATTGAGATCCTCTATAACTAGATATAGTGGAAATTCCCATTTTTGAAATTATTTTTAATAAGCCTTTGTTGATACCTTTTCTATACCTAGCACAATTTTCATGTGCATCGCCTTGAAGTTCATTTCTGTTTGTAAGATCTAGAATAGTTTGATATGCCAAAGTCGGATAAACTGCAGTAGCTCCAAATCCTATTAAACATGCAATTTGATGAGTGTCTCTTGCAGAAGAGGAAGTTACGAGAATATTTACTTTAGATCTTAAACCAAGTTTAACTAAGTGTTGATGTACACATCCAATTGCTAATAACGCATTAATATGAAAAGAATCTTTGTCTGGAACAGATTCATCCAAGTGAATGATGGTATTGCCATCATTCACGCTTTGAATGACTTTTCTTTGAAGGTTTTTTAATGCAGTTTTAAGATCGATATTCCTTTTATATTCAAGTTTAATTTCATCACAATCATAATAAGGGTTACACAAAATCGATTGGAGTTTTTTGTATGATAAAACAGGTGAAGATGTAACCAATCTTTTTGCATGCTCTGGAGTTTCTTCAAAAATATTTAATTCTGGGCCATAACAAGTCTCAAGAGACATTACCGAAACTTCTCTTAGTGAGTCAATTGGGGGATTGGTAACCTGAGCAAATTGTTGTCTAAAATAATCATATATCTGCCTATGCATTTTGCTCATAACTGCTAAAGCAGTATCATCTCCCATCGATCCAGTTCCCTCCTGCGATTCAATTGATAGAGGTTTTATAATTGATGTTCTCTCTTCTTTAAATAAAAGGAATAATTTGGAAGAAACATTAAAATCTTCTGAGGTAATTTTCTTTAATCCCTGGCCTTCATATTTATCTAAGCTTGATTCAATATAGATTGAGCTCTCCTTAAGCCATTCTCTATAAGGAGCTTTTTGTTTAAGATTTTCATCAATCTGTTTTTCAGAAAATACCTCACCTGTTTTAGTATTAATAGCTATTATTCCTCCAGGCGAAACTCTTCCTTTAAAAGCAATTTTCTCGTTTTTAATTGGATTAATTCCAGTTTCAGATGCAATAGATATTACATTGTCATCATCTATCTGAAATCTTGCAGGCCTAAGACCATTTCTATCAAGCATGCATATCGCCCAATCTCCATCTGACATTACTATGCCTGCTGGACCATCCCAAGGCTCCATGTGCATAGAATTATATTCATGGAATCCTCTTATATCTGGATCTAGTAGCTGAGCATTTTGCCATGCTGGGGGCAAAACCATTCTTATAGATCTAAAAATATTTACACCTCCTTTAACTAATATCTCAAGCATATTGTCCAATGCTGAGGAATCTGAACCTACTTCGTTTACAATTTGTTTAAATTTCTGAATCTTAGGAATTAAAGGCGTTTTAAAATTGTTTGATCTAGCTTTTACCCAGTTTCTATTTCCTCTTATTGCATTTATTTCTCCATTATGGGCCAATAATCTAAATGGTTGAGCTAAATGCCACTTTGGAGTTGTATTTGTAGAAAATCTTTGATGAAAAACACAAATAGAAGACCTAAATTTGCTCGACTTCAAATCAAGATAAAAATTATTAATGTCTTTGGGCAACATTAAGCCTTTATAAATAATGGTTTTTGAAGACATACTACAAAAATATAGCTTTTCATCATCAAGGTATATTTCTTCAATAAATTTCCTAGATTGAAGGATAGCGGTTTGAAATTGACTTTCAGACAAATTATCTTTGCAAGGTTTTATAAATATTTGGTATATGCTTGGCAGACAATCTAAGCCTATATCTCCAAGAACTTTCTTATTTACAGGAACCTCTCTAGTCGAGATTATCTCTAATGCTTCAGATAAAAGTATTTTCTTAATTTTAGGTAATATTACATCCAATTCTTCAAAATAAAATAATTGCCCAATTGCAAATCTTTTTGGCAATTCAATATTTTGTTCCTTCGCAAGAATTCTCTTAAAAAAAGTTTTATCAATATCGATCAATAAACCACAGCCATCACCTGTTTTTCCATCAGATCCAATCCCACCCCTGTGAGTCATGCTTACTAATGCATTTATGGAATCTGTTATTATTTTTCTAGATTTCTTGCCATCAATATTTGCAATTAATCCAAAACCACAATTATCTCGAAAGTCATCTTTTTTATAGAGTTTAGGCATAGATATATAAGGTTTAATTCATTATTCTATCAAAAAAATATTAATTTTTCATAAAAAGTGTCATACTATGTCATACTCGCACTTCAAAATGACACATAAAAATAAACAATACAGAATTGAAAAAGGTCTTTTGCTATTTACACAGCCTAAGTCTCCCTATTTTTATGGAAAAATAAGGATTAATAAAAGATATATGACTAAGTCTTTTGCTCCGATTTCAGACTTTGAAGAAGCTAAAAATAGGTTATACGAATGGCGGGAAGAGATTGCCCAGAGAGATATAAATTTTAAAAATACTAATAAAGATATATCCAACAGAAATGAGTATATGTCATTTGAAAAATTAGATAATAATTTTCAATTTCTTGATGTGGGTCGTTTTGATCCCTCCAAAAAAGCACCGGATGAAAGAAAAATTAATTTTGTTGAAATATATGGTGAATATAATCAAGTTCAAGCATCCAATCAGGCTCATAGATGTTTAGATTGTGGCAATCCATATTGCGAATGGAAATGCCCTGTCCATAACTACATCCCAGATTGGTTAAAGCTTGTTAACGAAGGCAATATTATTGAAGCTGCAGATTTATGTCATTCTACAAATAGTCTACCTGAGGTATGTGGTCGTGTATGTCCTCAAGATCGGTTATGTGAAGGTGCGTGCACACTTAATGATGGCTTTGGAGCAGTTACTATAGGATCAGTTGAAAAATACATTACTGAAAAAGCTTTTGAAATGGGTTGGAAACCCGACTTATCACATAGAAAGTGGACCAACAAAAAAGTTGGAATTATTGGATCTGGTCCTGCTGGTATTGCATGTGCTGATGTTCTTATCAGAGCCGGTATACATAGTCATGTTTTTGATAAAAATGAAGAAATCGGTGGACTGTTAACATTTGGCATACCAGAGTTTAAGCTTGAAAAGTCAGTAGTTAGGAGAAGAAGAAAAATTCTTGAAGAGATGGGTATTAAATTCAATCTAGGTATTGAAATCGGTAAAGATATTGGGTTTAAAAAACTATATGACGATTATGATGCTGTATTTCTTGCAATGGGAACATACACATCACTTGAAGGAGGTTTCAGAGGTGAAAAACTGCCGGGAGTTTATAAGGCAATAGATTATTTAATTTCTAATACTAAAAAATTACTTAATATGAACACAGGTAAGAGCGAGTATATAAACTTTAGAGGTAAAAAAGTTGTTGTTTTAGGGGGCGGCGATACAGCCATGGATTGTAATAGGACTGCTATAAGACAAGGAGCTAAATCTGTAACGTGTCTGTATAGAAGGAATGAGAAAAATATGCCTGGCTCGAGAAGAGAAGTTAAAAATGCAAAAGAAGAAGGAGTAATATTTAATTTTAACATTCAGCCGATTGATATATTGGGTAATGAAAAGGTTGAAGGAGTTAAAACAGTTCAAACTGAACTGGGCGAACCTGATCAAAACGGAAGAGAGGTACCAATACCAATTCCCGGCTCAGAAAGAATATATGATGCTGATGTTGTTATTATTGCTTTTGGCTTTCGAGCCAGTCCCTCTGACTGGTTCGATGATTTTAATATAGAAACCAAAAAAAATGGGCTTGTTATTGCTAAAGAAGATCAAGAATACAAATTTCAAACTTCAAACGAAAAAATATTCTCTGGAGGGGATATGGTTCGTGGATCTGACTTAGTTGTTACGGCTATATGGGAAGGAAGAGAAGCGGGTAAAAGTATAATAAAATATATTTCATGATTAACTCTAATCCATTATTTTTAAAAGCTCTTAAAAGAGAACAGCTGTCTACGCCACCTATTTGGTATATGAGGCAGGCTGGAAGATATATGCCAGAATACAGAAAAATAAGATCTAAGTTTAAGAACTTTCTAGATATGTGCAAAGATCCTGAGGTTTGTTGTGAGTTAGCTTTACAGCCTATCGAAGCGTTTAGTCTTGACGCTGCAATACTGTTCTCAGATATTCTTACTATCCCAGATGCTCTAGGGTTAAAAGTTAAATTTGTTGAAAAAGAAGGCCCAATATTTGAGAATCCAATAAAGAGCGTTGACGATGTAAATAACTTAATTCCATTTGATCCTGAAAAACTTTCATATGTATATAAAGCTGTAACAAATATTAAAAACGCTCTTCCCAGTTATATACCCCTAATAGGTTTTTGTGGAAGTCCATGGACATTGGCAGCTTATTCAATTGAAGGCCGTTCTTCAAAAAGCTTTGATAAAACAATTAAATTTATTATGAATAATATGGATGGGGCTCACCTACTTCTATCAAGGTTAACAGATGCATGTTTTTTATATTTGAGAAAGCAGGTTCAAGCTGGCGCAGATGTTATTCAGATATTTGATTCTTGGGCAAATATTTTAGATAACAAACAGTTAAATAACTTATCACTTAATTACATAAAATCCTTAATTATTGCCTTAAAGCAAGATCCAGTAACCTCAAAGACACCAATAATCCTATTTGCTAGAGAGCCTAGTTGTGACTCAAAAACGTTAATTGAAACATCGGCGGATTGTATAAGTCTTTATTGGTCTATGAATGATTTTGATATTGATATTGCACGAGGTAAAACAGCTCTGCAAGGAAATCTTGACCCAAAAATATTACTAGAATCTGAAGAAGTAATTAAAAATGAGGCATACAAAATACTAGATAGATTTAAAGATTTTCCAGGATATATTTTCAATCTTGGTCATGGATTAACGCCTGATATAAATCCAGAAAAAGTTAAATATCTTACTGAAATAGTCAGAGAATTTTAATCTTCCCAAAGCCTAATTAATCCCTCTTGAGTACAAGATGCAATTAACTTTCCATCTCTAGAAAAAATTGAGCCCCTAGAAAATCCTCTTGCATTTCTAGTAATTGGGCTTTCAATCGTATACAAAAACCATCCATCTAAATTAAGCTTTCTGTGAAACCACATTGCATGATCAAGGCTCGCATTTTGTAAGTTTTTTGTAAGAAAATTTACTCCAACTGAGTTATTAGCCGCTCCTAGCAACCCCATATCAGAAATGTACAAAAGAAATGCTTGTTGGATTACTTGATCTTCCGGAAGCTTGCCGCCTGTTTTAATCCAAGTATTTTTATAAGGAGGCATCCTTTCAGGTTTAAAATAATTCTGTTTTTCAACAGGCCTCATTTCAATTTCTCGTTGCTTAATAAACATAGGCATGTCTTCTTTTTTCATCTTTAATTCTTTAAGAATCTCTTCTCTAATCTCTTGCTCACTTTTTAATGTTTCAGGTTCTGGAACATTAGGCATATCAATTTGATGCTCTAAACCTTTTTCTCTTTTTTGAAAAGAAATTGAACAATTGAAAATAACCTCTCCATCTTGAATTGCTTTAACACTTCTTGTTGTAAAACTCTTACCATCTCTGATTCTATCTACAGTGAATGTGATTGATTTTTCCATTATTCCCGGTCTTAAGAAATATGAATGAAAAGAGTGTGCGAAATGTTTAACATCTACAGTTTTATATGCAGCTATAAGAGTCTGCGCCATAACTTGCCCCCCAAATATTCTCTTATAACCTACATTTTTTCCAGTCCAGCTAAAAATATCTCTATCAACTTTCTCTAAGTTAAATAGTTCAAGTGATTTTGTAAGCTGAGATTTATTTGCCATTTTATGTTGCGCTTAAACCACCATCAACAATCAATTCAGTTCCTGTTATAAATGATGACTCATCTGAAGCAAGAAAGACTGCAGCATTTGCAATATCTATAGGTTCGGCAAGTTTTCTGATAGGAATCTGTTGAATGAGTTTTTGTTCAATATTTCTTTCTGGAGCTGAATCAATCATACTTTGCACCATTGCAGTCCTAGTAAAAACTGGATGCAACGAATTACATCTAACAAGATTGGTTGATTTTGCACAATGTAAAGCAACTGATTTTGATAAATGTCTCACAGCCGCCTTAGAAGAGTTATAGGCAGACGTGTTATGCGAGGCAACTATTCCAGACATGGATGAAATATTAATTATAGAGCCGTTTCCTGATTCTCTCATTAATGGCAATGAATATTTACAACCCATGAAAACTGAATCTAAATTAACTTTATGAACTAATTCCCATAGTTCCAGATCAGTAGATTCAACATCTCCTCCTCCTCCCATGCCAGCATTGTTTACTAAAATATTTAAGGAGCCTATGTCTTTTTTTATTTGAGCTATTGCTTTTTGCCAATGATCAGCGCTTGTTACATCTAGTATAATGTAGTCGCATGAAAGCTCTTTAGCTGCTTCTATTAATGTATCTTCATTTATATCGCTTATGACAACTTCAGCACCTTGTGAAATCATACACCTTGCCATTTCTTTGCCCAATCCCTGAGCCCCTCCGGTGATGAGTGCAACTTTATTTTTTAATCTTTCTGACATATTTTTTCTTAAATTTTTATTATGATATCTTACATTGTTTATAAAAAAACTAGAACTTTAAACTATCAAAAGGTAGGATATGCAGTCCTAATATAGAGTTTTAATAATGACATTAAATAAAAAAATAGAGTTACCAAGCAAGCCTGATAAAAAATTTGCTGTTTCTGATGTTTTTGATATTGATTCAAAACTTTCTGTAAAAGGCTTCAACGATAAATCAGATTGGGTTCCTGAAATAGATAGTTCTTATGTATTTGATAAAAATACAACATTATCCATATTGGCTGGTTTCGAGCATAACAGAAGAGTTATGGTTCAAGGGTTTCATGGGACAGGTAAGTCAACACATATTGAACAAATAGCTGCAAGATTAAATTGGCCATGTGTCCGAATTAATCTTGATAGCCATATCAGCAGAATTGATTTATTAGGAAAGGATGCTATCAAACTAAATGATGGTAAACAAATCACAGAATTTCAAGAAGGGTTATTACCATGGTCAATTCAAAATCCTGTTGCCTTGGTCTTTGATGAGTATGATGCGGGTCGTCCAGATGTTATGTTTGTAATACAGAGAATACTTGAGGTGGAGGGTAAGCTCACTCTTCTTGATCAAAATAAAATCTTAACTCCACATCCTTCTTTTAGATTATTTGCAACAACAAACACTGTTGGTCTTGGAGATATGACTGGCTTGTATCACGGAACTCAACAAATTAATCAAGGCCAGTTAGATAGATGGCATATTCTTTCGACACTAAACTATCTTAATCCTAAACAAGAATATAAAGTAGTCGCATCCAAATTAAACAGTCTCAAAGGAGCAAAAAATCAAGAAATATTAATAAATATGATTAAGCTTGCCAACTTAACGAGGTCTGGTTTTGCTAATGGTGATATTTCTACATTAATGTCACCAAGAACAGTTATTTCGTGGGCTCAGAATTACAAAATATTTAAAGATCTTGTTGATTCATTTAAGTTAAGCTTCTTAAATAAATGTGATGATATTGAAAAACCAATTATCTCTGAATATTTTCAACGCTGTTTCGATAAAGAAATTGATGAAATTTAACATAATATAGTTTTTGATGGGATGGAATAAACATAGAGAAAGACTCCATGAGGCAGCCTTTTCATCAGTAAAAGCTATTTCTAATAAAAAAGATTTAACTTCTAGCACTGGCCTATCGCAGAGACCTCCTATTGAAAAAAATATCATCATTCCTTCTGCACCCCGGTCATCAAAAGATTTAAATAAATGGAGGGGGGAATCAGACTATCAAGCCTTCTGGCATCTTTTTCATAAAAAAACGAAAGAGCTGCCCCTAACGTTAAATGCAAGAATGATCTTTAATGAATTGGAGATTTCAAGGGTAGAATTACTTGGTAGCTCTAAATACAAAGGTTCACAAAAGAATATTTCAGAATACCTTAATCAAAGAAGCGCAAATATAGATGATAAGAAATCAATGAGCACTTTGGCTTATGGAGCAAACCTGTGGCTAAAAAATGCTGCAAGATTTAAATTAAGTGATGAATCTAAGAATATTTTGCAAATATTTAAAGACAAATACAATTTAAATGAATCCATAGAGCTGGTAGCTAAAACATTAGTCGATAATATTGACAATCAAATTAAATTTGAGAAATTATCATTAAAATTTCTTCAAAAACTCAATCTTGCTAAAGATATAGCTGATAAAGATAGTGATTCTAATTCTGATCATACCCCTGGCACAAATGATGAGCTTGAAAACAACAATATTGAAGAAGAATCTCAGCTAACAGATGAGAATGAAAAAAATATTGAGGACTTTCAAGGGAATATAGAAGTTGATATTCAAGAATCACTTGAAAATATAGATGACGCATCAATACAAGAAGAAATCGAAGGAGTTTCATATCTTAATAATGAACTCTATTCAAATTTTAATAATGATTATTCTATATATACTTCAAATTTTGATGAAATAATCGATGCTAAAGATTTAGTGACTAATGATGAATCTATGAGACTGAGAAACCAATTAGATAATTTAATTAAGCCTCATTTATCAACAATTGGAAAACTAGCGAATAGACTTCAAAGATTGTTATTGGCGAAACAAAATACCAGCTGGAACTATAACTTAGAAGAAGGAATATTGGATAATGCAAGATTGCATCGAGTTATTGCAAATCCAGGATATCCACTAAGCTTTAAACAAGAGACAGAAAATAATTTTAAAGACACTATTGTTACTCTCTTAATTGATAATTCAGGTTCAATGAGAGGAAGATCCATTAGTTTAGCTGCAATATGTGCAGACATTATTGGAAGTACGCTAGAAAGATGCCAAGTTAAAACAGAAATACTTGGTTTTACAACCAAACATTGGAAAGGTGGAGATTCAAAAAAGCTTTGGGAAATTAATGGCAGTCGCTCTAATCCTGGAAGATTAAATGATATTAGGCACATAATATATAAAAGTGCTGATAATAGTTGGAGAAGATCCAGAAAATATTTTGGTGCAATGTTGAGAGAGGGTTTGTTAAAAGAAAATGTTGATGGTGAAGCTCTGGCATGGTCACATGAAAGATTAACTAAAAGATCAGAAGAGAGGAAAATAATGATTGTTATATCTGATGGGGCTCCTGTAGATGACAGTACAAATTCAGCAAATAGAGAAGATTTTTTAGACAACCATCTGAAAGAAATTATCTTCAAGATAGAGAATGAAAGCAATATTGATCTTCAAGCAATTGGTATAGGTCATGATGTAACAAAATACTATAAAAATGCACTTACCATTAATAGAGCTGAAGAACTTGGCGAAGTTTTATTGGATGAATTGACAAAACTTTTCAATAATTAGTAATTATTATAAAATGTTATATGTTTACACTGTAAACATTATTTAGAGAGCTATTCTATGAAGATACATAAGCAAGATGGACCACCTGAGGATCTTTTATATTTTGATGAAGATTTAAATCTGACTCAGAAACAAGTAGAGGATGTTGTAGAAATTTTTCATACACCTCTTACAGGTGCATATAACTGGGATTACACAGATGCAGATAATCGAATAAAAAAACTCTATGAGCTTGGTAAAGAATTAAACTGGAATGGTTCTATTGATCTTAATTGGGATTATTCGCATCCAGCAGATGAAAGAATTATTGAAACTGATGAAGAACTTCCTCATGAAGCTCTTGATGCCTATAACGATCTTTCAGAAGAAGAAAAAATACTCTTTGATAGGCATAGCACTGCTGAACTTATGAGCCAATTTCTTCATGGAGAGCAAGGTGCTCTTTTAGTTGCTTCACAATTGGCAAGTTGTGCACCCTCTTATAATGCAAAACTATATGCTGCTTCTCAGACATTTGATGAAGCTCGACATGTCGAGGTTTTTAATAAATATCTTCAAGATAAAATAGGTATTCATTATCCAATCAATCCTAATTTAAAGTTATTGCTTGACAAAATTCTTACAGATGAAAGATGGGATTTAAAATTTATAGGAATGCAAATAATTATTGAAGGGTTAGCATTGGCTGCATTTCAGATGCTTAAATCTATTACAAAAGACCCGTTATTAAAACAATTACTTCATTATGTTGTTCGTGATGAAGCAAGACATGTAACTTTTGGTATAAATTATTTAGAGGATTTTATTAAGACATTATCGCCTGAAGAAATAGAAGAAAGAGCACAATTTGCATATGAGGCTTGTGTTATATCAAGAGACAGATTAATTAATACAAAAGCGGAACAAAGATTTCTTAAAATGTCTGAGGATGAAGCAAGAGAATTTTCTTTAAATACTGGAAGTTTTGAATTATTCAGAAATTTCTTATTTTCTAGAGTAATACCTAATTTATCGAGAATTGGTCTCTTAACTGATTCTGTCAGGCCTAAATTTGAGGCTTTAGGCTTATTAGAATATGAGCACGCCCCTGATGATTTTGAATGTGATTGGGCGGAAATGAAAAAGCCTTTAGAACAATTTGGACAAATACCTACAACTTTATAACTTTAAATTTATTATAAAGTCCATATCTTATTAACATATAAATGGAGAATTAATTATGTCAAAACACTCTGCTCTAAATACATTTGGTAGATCAGGTAATCCTGCTTTTACAAAAAATTTTAGAGGTTCATATGACCTCCCTATAAATGAAAGAATGACTTTAGATGGTGCTGTAAATAAAACTGGTATCTTATTGTCGCTATGTTTTGGTGGGGCTTTTATTGGATGGAATATTCCATTATTAATGATCCCTGCTGCAATTATTGGATTTATTTTAGCTCTAGTTACAATCTTTAGAAGCCCTTCAAAAGCTGGATCTACGGCACCATTATACTCTTTATCACAAGGTATATTTTTAGGGGGAATCACAATGATCTTTGAAGATCAATTTCCTGGAATAGCAATTCAGGCAATTGGACTAACTTTTGGAATACTTGCATCTTTGTTGTTTTGCTATAAAAGTGGAATTATCAAACCCACTGAGAATTTCAGACTTATGGTCTTTTCGGCTACGGTTGGTATAGGAATTATTTATTTAATTAGTATCTTAATGAACATTTTTGGTGATGGTCAAGAAACTATGATGATTCATCAAACTGGTCCATGGGGAATAGGTTTTTCACTTTTTGTTGTAGGTATTGCATCTTTAAATCTAGTCTTGGATTTTGATTTTATTGAAGAAGGCGCTGAACAAGGAATGCCAAAATATATGGAATGGTATGGAGCCTTTTCATTGATGGTTACTCTTATATGGCTTTATATGGAAATTCTCAGGCTTCTTGCAAAATTAAGAAGTAGGTAAAATTTGAACTATATTTTTGGGATAATCGCAGTTGCATCTTTATTAATTTTTTTTAATCTTGCAAAGGTAAGAGCCTCTGAAAAACAAAGAAATAGAGAAAATAAGATAGACTGGTCTATAAGCAGATATCATAATTTTTATAAGGGTTTTTTAGTTCTGGTTGTTGTAGTTTTATTATCTGCTTTGATAATTAGTATCTTTATATAATTTGAAGGTTAAAATATCAGATTAAAGGAATATTATGAATTTAAAAAAAATCAATCTAAGTAAATATTTTATAAGCCTAGCTTTTTTATTCCCGTTAATAATTGTTAATGCAGATAATCATGCTCCTATAATACAACCTGGAGCACCTGGGAATCCTTCAAAAATTCTTGATGCTAAAGAAGCAACAAATATATCTAATACATCATATATAAAAGCTGATGTTAAATTTCTTCAAGGGATGATTGTTCATCATGAGCAAGCAATTCTTATGTCTAATATGGCAGGTGAAAGAACAAATAATAAAACGATACTTGATCTTGCTAAAAGAATTGACGTTTCTCAAGCTGATGAAATTAATTTTATGGAAAGCTGGTTAAAACAAAGAAATGAATATGCTGATAATTCTCATGAAAATCATCATATGCATAGAAAACATCATATACATGCAAGTCATAATATGCATTTAGATATGGCTGGTATGGCTACACCTAAGCAACTAGATGATTTAAAAAAATCAAGCAGTACAGATTTTGATAGATTATTCCTTCAGCTAATGATTACTCATCACGATGGCGCATTAGAAATGGTTGAAGAATTAAAAAAATATCCAGGAAATGCATATGACCCTATTTTAAATGAATTCGTAGCAGACCTTGTGAATGATCAAGGCGTTGAAATAGAGAGAATGAATACTATTTTGGTTGATCTCTCAGATGATCCAAGATCTGGACTAGCACCTGGTTTGTATATTGCTGATGAAGCTATATTGAATATGGAATTAATAGTCTCACTTAAAAAGCCAACTGGTTTCTTTGATCCTAACAATCCTGAAGCAAAAGGATCAGAAGACTTAACAGAGGACAATGAAAATAAAACTACTGCAGAGGTTTCAAGATCTCTTCGATCACCAATGCTGTCTTTTGCAAACACCGATATGGCATTCAAAGATAATATTCTTGTTGCAGGAAGTTATCATGGCTTTAATATTTATGAACTAAAACCCAATGGGATTCCAAGCCTTGTTTCTTCCGTTGTATGTCCAGGAGGTCAAGGAGATGTATCAATAGTTGATGATTTGCTTATTATGTCTGTTGAGGAAAATAGAAGCAGAATTGATTGTGGTTTAGAGGGAGTTAATAGAGATTCAAGCCCTAACAGATTTAGAGGTATAAGAATCTTTGATATTTCAGATTTAAATAAGCCTAGACAAGTTGGAGCTGTTCAAACATGTAGAGGATCACATACACATTCAGTAGTCTCTAGTTCAGATGAAAAAATTATTGTATATAACTCAGGTACTGGTCGTGTTAGAGATAATGAAGAATTATCTGAATGTTTTGGCTGGGATGGCGGAGGAACATCATATTTTACGATTGATGTAATAGAAATACCTGTGAATAATCCATCAGAATCAAAGATTGTTAAAAGTCCAGCTGTCTTTATGGATATAGAAACAGGTAGGGTTGCTGGTTTATGGCGTGGTGGAGACCATGGAGATGATACTCAAGAAACCTCACCAACTGATCAATGTCATGATATAACTGTGTTTCCTTCCGCAAATATTGCAGCAGGAGCATGTTCAGGTAATGGAATTTTATTTGATATAACAGATCCATATAATCCTAAGAGATTGGATGTTGTTTCAGATGTTGGTTTCGCTTACTGGCACTCAGCTACTTTTAACAATGATGGTACTAAAGTAATTTTTACAGATGAATGGGGCGGCGGAGGCCGCGCAAGATGTCGCGCATGGGATCCTTTAGATTGGGGTGCTGATGCTATATATGACATTGTTGATAATAAACTAGAATTTAAAAGCCACTATAAAATGCCTGCTCCTCAATTAGAAACTGAAAACTGTGTTGCTCATAATGGATCAATCATTCCTATTCCAAATAGAGATATATTTGTTCAAGCTTGGTATCAGGGTGGTATTTCTATTATGGATTTTACAGACTCTTCTAATCCAAAAGAAATTGCTTATTTTGATAGAGGTCCAATACTAGAAGATTTATTAATCACTGGTGGTTATTGGTCAACATATTTTTATGAGGGTTTTATTTATGGAACTGAAATTACTAGAGGTTTAGACGTCTTTAGATTAATTCCAAGCGAATATATTAGTAAAAAAGAAATAGAGGCTGCATCTAATGCATTTCCTGCAGTTGGCGATAATGTTTTTAATCCTCAACAGCAATTTCCAATGGCATGGCCTGATACTTATTTAGAATAATTTTAGATAAATTTAAGATTATGAACATAGCTTTTGATTTTGGTATTACTAATACAGACGTAGTAATTAATAATAAATCCAAGAATCGATTCTTTACCTTCCCAACTGAAAAAATAGATAAAAATTTTATTTCGAAAATATTAAGTTTAATAGAAGTTAATTTAAATGAAATAAAAAATATTGCTGTCACTGGTGGAAAATCAAATGATCTTGATGATGAATATATGAGCATACCTATAACAAAAATTAATGAAGTTGACGCTATAGGAAAAGGAGTAAAAGAATTATACAAGACTGGCGAGAATCCATTTGTTGCTATTAGTGCAGGAACAGGCACAGCATGCATTTATCATGCTGATGGAAAATTTAATTACTTAGGCGGAATATCTATAGGCGGAGGCACTCTTCAAGGCCTATCAAAACATTTAATTAACAATACAAATAATGAAGATATTGAAGAATTAGCAATTACAGGTAATAGAAAAGAGTTAGATTATCTTATCGGAGATATTGCTAATGAAATAGGCTCTCTAAACTCAGAAATTACGGCTTCAAATTTTGCAAAAGCTAAAAATTTAGATAGCCTGTCTTCTAATGATGTAGCAGCTTCAATAACAAATATGATAGGCGAAGTTATTGGAACTGTTGCTTATCTTAATGCTATGTTATGTGGTGAAAACAAAGTTTATTTCTTAGGTCGAGTTTCGTTAAATAGTAATATAAAATCAGCTATTGAAGATAGATTAAAATTAGCAAATATCACTGGTATCTTTGAAGATAAAAGAGAATATGGTAATGTACTCGGAGCATTAAATTGCATACAAACAAAATAAGTAAATTTTTTATATAATCCTAAGAATATGGAAGTAGTTACCGATAAATCGATCATCATTACTCTTGCGATACCAGTATTTTTTTTACTGATAATAGTTGAATACATTTATGGAAGGTTTGTTGGTAAAAATACTTATCGTCTCAATGATACTGTGACTAGCATTACCATAGGTATGATAAGTAGGTTTCCAACTATGTTAAACCTTGGTGCGCAAAGTGTAATATTCTTATTTATAAGCAATTATTTAACCAAGAATGGTTTAGCATTACTTTCTGTCAAAAACCCATTTACTTGGATAATTGCGTTTCTATTATATGATTTATCCTATTATTGGATGCATAGAATGCATCATGAAATAAAAATATTATGGGCAACACACAGCGTTCATCATCATGGTGAAGACTATAATCTTGCTACTGCGCTAAGACAAACTAGCACTGGTTGGTTATGGAAATGGATTTTTTATATGCCAATGATTCTTCTGGGAGTTCCAGTTGAAGTTTTTATAGCTGTTGCTGGTGTAAATCTAGTATATCAGTTCTGGGTTCATACCGAACATATAGGTAATCTAGGTTTTTTTAGAAAAGATATTTATTACACCGATGAACCATCGAATACATCATGCTAAAAACAAAGAATATATCGATGCTAATTATGGTGGTGTATTTATAATCTGGGATAGGATGTTCGGAACATACACGCCGCAAAGAGAAGACTTGGAGCCAGTATATGGAACTGCTACACCTTTAAACAGCTGGAATCCTATGTGGGCAAATTTTCAAGTTCTTTCAATCATGGTCAAAGATACGATTAAAACTAAATCATGGAAAGATAAAGTTAAGGTGTGGTTTTCACAAACATATTGGAGACCGGATGATTGTATTGAAGAAAAAGATCCTAATGATTTTTACAAAAAATTTAATCCTGAGATTAGTGGTGATGTAAAACTATTCGGATTTTTTCAAATGTTGTTTACAATTGGAGTATCAGGCTCTGTTCTAACATTTGTTTCTTTGCATGAATATTCCGAAATCGTAATTTTTGGCGTTATTATTATAATAATATCTTCGCTCACAGCTTATTTAATGCAAGCAAGAACATTAGCCTACCGTTTAATAATGTTTTTTTCTTTTTTTACTATTTTTGGGATATATTATTTTGATTTTCTTAATATAGAGCTTATCTCAACAAAATTACTTTTAGCGCAGTTGTGTATGAATATACTTGCAGTGATAACTAAATACTCTATGCAATCACTGCAAAATATAAAAATATTAGAAACTAAATAGATTACTGGATATCAAATCTATCGGCGTTCATAACTTTATTCCAAGCATTAACAAAATCTTTAGCAAACTTCTCACTCGAATCATCTTCAGCATAAACCTCTACAATTGCTCTTAATTGAGAGTTTGAACCAAATACTAAATCTGATCTTGATGCTGTTCTTACTTTTTCGCCAGAATTTCTATCATATGCCTCATATGAGTTCCCTGTTCCATTTGGTTTCCATTGGACAGACATATCAAGCAAGGTTTTAAAATAGTCATTACTTAACTTATTAGAATCCTCTGTGAATAAGCCATATCCATTTAAGCTTATCCCTAAAGATCTCATACCGCCTACAAGAACTGTCATTTCAGGCGCTGTAAGACCTAATAACTGAGCTTTATCAAGCATAATTTCTTCAGGAGCTGTGTTTAGACCTTTAGCATGAAAATTTCTAAATGCATCTGATTTTGGCTCTAGAACTTCAAATGATTCGATATCAGTTTGATCTTGAGAGGCGTCACCTCTTCCTGGTTGGAAAGGAACTTCAATCCCTGAAGCCATTTCAATTCCAACATTGCCAGCCAAAACAATAATATCTGCAACTGAAGCGCTAGATTCATTTGAGATAGTCTTATAGACATCTAAAACCTTTTGGAGTTGAGTTGGATTATTTACTTCCCAATCTTTTTGTGGAGATAACCTAATCCTTGATCCATTTGCACCTCCACGCATATCAGAACTTCTAAAAGTTGATGCGCTTGCCCAAGCTGTTTCAACCATTTCTTGAATTGTTAGTCCTGAATCTTTAATCAATTGTTTTACTAAATCAAGATCGTATTCTAAATTACCAAACGGAACTGGATCTTGCCAAATCAATTCTTCTTGAGGGACTTCTGGACCCATATACCTAGTTTTAGGGCCCATATCTCTATGAAGCAACTTAAACCATGCTCTTGCAAAAGCATCTGCAAATTCTTCAGGGTTCTCATGGAATCTTTTTGAAATTTTGTTATAACTTGGATCCTCTCTTAAAGCCATATCTGCAGTAGTCATCATTGTTGGAACTTTCTTTGATGAATCTTCAGCATCAGGGGCCATATCATCTTCTGTTTGACCAACTGCATGCCAAATATGAGCACCTGCGGGACTTTTAGTTAATTCCCATTCATATCCAAATAATAAATCAAAATATCCATTATCCCATTTGGTTGGATTTGCTGTCCAGGCGCCTTCGATACCACTAGTTATAGTATCGCTGCCAACTCCAGAAGCATATGTACTAGACCATCCAAAACCCATTTCTTCTAAGGGCGCTCCTTCAGGCTCAGACTGAACATGATCTTCTGCACCAGCGCCATGAGCCTTACCAAAAGTATGACCTCCTGCAACTAATGCCACAGTTTCTTCATCGTTCATTGCCATTCTCCCAAAAGTTTCTCTAATATCATGTGCGCTAGCTAAAGGATCGGGATTGCCATCTGGTCCTTGAGGATTTACATATATAAGTCCCATTTGAACTGCTGCTAAAGGGTTATCTAATTCTCTTTCGCCTTTATATCTTTTATTGTCTAACCATTCTGACTCAAGACCCCAATGAATATCCTCTTCAGGGCCCCATATGTCTGGTCTTCCTCCACTATATCCAAATGTTGTTCCACCCATTGATTCAATAGCAACATTACCAGCAAGAATTAGTAAATCAGCCCAACTAATTTTTTTTCCATATTTTTGTTTTATCGGCCATAACAATCTTCTTGCTTTGTCTAGATTTCCGTTATCAGGCCAACTATTAAGAGGAGCAAAACGTTGAGCGCCAGTTCCACCACCACCCCTTCCATCTGTATTTCTATATGTTCCTGCAGCATGCCAAGTCATCCTAATAAAGAAAGGTCCATAATGACCATAATCCGCAGGCCACCAATCTTGAGAATCTGTCATTAGATTATTAAGATCTTCTTTTAAAGCATCGTAATCAATTTTTTTAAACTCTTCTCTGTAATCATAACCATCATCCATAGGATTAGATTTTGTATCATGTTGATGGAGAATGTTTAAATTTAATTGGTTAGGCCACCAATCTTTATTCGATGTTCCACTTGAACTATGAGTTGTCATAGCCCCATGCATTACTGGGCACTTCCCTTCATTTTTATCAGTCATTTTTGTTTAGGCTCCTTAATAAAATGTGCAGTTATATAACATACATAAATATACTATAAAAAATTTAAAAAAAAAGTATTTAAGTATTTTAAATGGTGGAGCTACGCGGGATCGAACCGCGGACCCCCTGCTTGCAAAGCAGGTGCTCTCCCAGCTGAGCTATAGCCCCACATTGGATTGCGTTATTGTACTTTAATGAATAAATTTTTGTAAATTTAATCTAAATTCTTTTTATTATTTATAGGCACAAATTTTGATGGGCTAAATATCTCTTCATCAGGATTCTTGCTACTTTTTCCAGTAGAAGTTCTAACTTTTGCTTTGTATTTGTTAAAGACTTCAAATAAAAGGTAAAACCATACACCATTAACCATAGGCTCTATCAAAGCATCTATAGCTGCTAAGTTTAGCGGCGCACCTGTAAGCAACCTATTACAAGTCATTGCAATTAGAATATGGCCAATTGTATATATTATTGCAAGATATATTCCAACATTAATATTTTTAAGCAGAGAGTCAGTTTTATCATTAATTTTTTTTTCTATAATTTTTTTTAAGAAAACAAGAAGAAAATAAAACCAAAATCCGTTGATAATAGGTTCAATAAATGCATCGGCTGCGGCCATGTCTAAAGATGCACCTGTGATAATTTTATTGCATGCCATGGCTACGAATATGTGACCAATTGTATATATGACAGCAAGAACTAAATTGTCATATTTAAAAATTTGGGTGTCATCATATTTAAGAAAATCTTTCATAGTATGTATTCTACTTTAAAAAAAGGGGTGTATAAAACACCCCTTTGATTTTTAGGGGTACTGTACTAACACCCCTCTCCTCTAATGTTATTAGAAATTATATGAAAAACCTACTTTCATTGTTCTAGGCTTTTGCGATCTAGCTCCATCTTTTGGTGCTCTAGCCACAATATCCTCACTATCTAAAACATTCTCAACCACTAAATATACATCCATATTTTGGTTTAGTGCTTTTCTTAGATTGAGATCTAAAAAGCTATGAGAATCAATAGTTTGATATGTTCCACATTCAGCTGTTGAACAAGAGCTTCCATTGCTTACATATCTCATATTGCCGCTGAGCCCATTTGAATTTACAAATCCGGCTACTAAAGCTAAAGAAGAGTCTGGAACATATGGAACATCATCGCCATCAGCAACAACTCCCCAATATTCACCATCATCATCAAAACTATTTGCAAAAGTTGCATCAGTAGATGTATAGGTTAGGCCTACTGGATATGAAACTCCATTATCTCCCTCTAATATCCATGATGCTGATACTTCAACGCCTGATACATCAACTGCACCACCATCAAATACATCACCTTCATTACAATCTCCACCCTGAGAATTCTTACATTCAGCTTTTAAGCTTTCATAATCACTCTGGAAATAGAATACTTCAACATTAGTCATGCCTTCAGAATATCTTACTCCTAGCTCCATGTTGTCTGCTGTTTCAGGGTCAGTTCCAAACATAGCTGTCATACCTTCATGAAAACCTGCAACTAACTGCATATTATCATTTAGCTCATATGTTGCTCCAAAACCAGTGGTATTGTGGTCACCATCTTTGGTTTTAGGATAACCAGAAGCTAAAACAGTTCTTGTTGGAGTTCCATCATTCCATCTATTTTCAACCTGATCATATTCTTCAGATCTATGGCCAATTGTTAAAGCCAACTTTCCTATCGTTATTTTATCTTCAATATAGAAAGATGTTGCTTCTGATACTCTTAATCTGTTGTTGCTTCCTGTAAATCCAGAGCTGCATGCATAAAGAGCTGAGTTAGTTCCAGTTGCGCTTTGATCAAAACATTCATATTTTTGATACCTACTTTCTGAGTCTTCCATATCTCGATATCCAACTGTCAAAGCGTGATTGCCAATTTCTGTAGATACTTTAAATTGGAAACCCTCATTTGTATAAAATCTATTGTTGTGTTTTAACTTTACTTGAGTTGCAACAGTCCCATCCAATATTCCTTGAGCAACAGTGCTACCACCATTTGCTGCAGAAATTACATTATTAATTCCTGTTCCAATACTTGAGCCGTCTGCATTCGTCACGCCTGAGTTGTTTGCTTTATCTACTTTAAACCAATCTCTGTGGTAATCATTGCTCCATGTCGAAGCTACAACATCAAAATTACTAAATGATCCAGAATAAGTTAATGACATTTGATCACCATCATTATTCATAACATCATATTGTGTCATTCCATATCTTTTTCTGGAATTAGCCATAAAGCTTTGCTGTGATAATCCCACATATGATTGATCAGATGATTCATCCACTTCAACCATTTTAAGAGTTACAGAATGATTTCCTGTTTCGTATCTAGCTTTAAACATCACATCAGATTTATCTAGACCTGTATCACCGCCAACATTTGCAATGCTATCAAAACCATCAGTTTGGTGCTCATGCACTTCAATTAATGCTCCTAAATTACCTGAATTCATGCCATAGTAAGCATGGGTTCTCATCATTCCATTCTCACCAATTTCTTGAACAAATCTTCCAGAATTAACTTCAGGTATTGGTGTGCTTATTAGATTTATTGCACCTCCAATAGTACTAGGTCCCTGACTTATAGATGCTGGGCCCTTTAACACTTCAACTGAATTAATTCTTCCAGTTGTAGGGAAATAATAAGCAGATGAAGATGTATATGGAGCTGGTGCTATCAAAATACCATCTTCCATTAGAGTTACTTTGGCAGACCTATCAATAGATGTGCCTCGAATAGATATATTAGGTCTCAATCCATATCCATCTTCAGTTCTAAAGTAAACTCCTGGTACTGCTGACAAAATCTTATGAATGTCTGTA
>CACEHH010000004.1 GCA_902559345.1 uncultured SAR86 cluster bacterium
TTTATCAAATATTTTAGGGTGGAGAAAGTATCAGATACTGGCTAAATTTACTAGCTTTTTTTTAATTTATTTAAAACATTTTCATAACCTTCAGCAGTTAATCTTGGTCCAAATGTTTCAACAACCTTTGATGATGCATAGTTACTAAACCTCGCACATTCAGATAAATCAAGTCCATTTAAGTATGCATGCATAAATGATCCAGCATACATATCGCCAGCACCATTAGTATCTACAGGAGTAATTTCTTCTGCTGGTGAAAAGATTTCTTCACCGTTATTGATAACAATGCTTCCCTCACTACCTTTAGTAATTGCAATCATATAAGACTGTTCTTTATAGAAATTAATCGCCTCTTCTAGATTGCTAGTTTCAGCAAATGCAATTGCTTCATCATCATTACAAAAAATCATATCTATTCCATATGACTCTATTTGTTTGAATTTATCTTTAAATCCATTAACTATTCCAGCATCTGATAGTGATAATGCTTTTAAAGTATTTTCGCTATTAATATTTTCTAGAACAGAGGTAACTGCACTAAAATTTTCATCACTTGTTACCATATAACCCTCAATATAAAAGATTTTAGAATTATCTACAGCATCGTAATTTATATCCTTAGATCCAAGATGCGCACTTATTCCTAACATGCTACTCATAGTTCTCTTAGCATCAGGGGTTACAAATATAAGACACTTTCCAGTTGGAAGTTCAGAACCTTCTTTGCTAAATCCTATATGCTTTACACCAGCTTTTTGAAGACTGTCTAAGTATTTTTTACCATCATCATCATCTGCAACTCTGCAAACATGGTGGCAGTTTGAACCATAATATGAAGCTGCAACTAGCGAGTTGGTAGCAGATCCACCGCAGTCAGAAACTGATTCAACACCCATATTTTCTAGCTTTTCTATAATTGGAGAATGTTCTTCTGCTGATGCTAGTGTCATTGAATCTGGCTCAAGTCCTATATCACCTAAGAACTCATGATCGACCATATATTGTGTATCTACTAAGGCATTTCCTAATGCACTAATATCATATTTCATCTTATATTCCTTTTTTTAATATTTCTTTAACGATGTTAATTGTAGTATTAATTTCAGTTTTAGTATGCTTTGTCGAAATAAAACCAGCTTCAAATTTTGATGGAGCAAAATACACCCCTCTTTTGATACACTCATTCAAGAAATTCTTGAAGTACTTATCATTAGTTTTAACAACATCATTTAGATTCTTTGGCAAATCATCTGAAAAAAAGAATCCAAACATCCCACCCTTTTGATCTGCTGAGAGTGGTATACCAAATTCTGAAAATAATTTTTGCATTTCATTTAATAAATTTTGAGCTTTCATTTCTAAATTTTTATATGGGTTATTTTTAATCAATAGCTGGATAAGTCTAGATCCTGCAGCCATCGCTAAAGGATTCCCAGATAATGTACCTGCTTGATATACGGGACCGCTTGGTGCTAGGAAGTCCATAATTTTTCTTCTTCCCCCAAATGCACCAACTGGAAGACCTCCACCAATAACTTTACCCAAAGCTGTTAAGTCTGGTTTAATTTTATATATTTCTTGAGCACCTCCAAGTGAAACCCTAAAACCTGTCATAACCTCATCAAATATTAATAACGATTTATTTTCAGACGTTTTTTTTCTAATCAACTTAAGAAAAGACTTATCTGCTTTAACAAAACCCATATTACCAGCAATAGGCTCAATAATTACTGCAGCTAAATCTTGCTTTACCTTATTAAAGACTTTTAAAAATTCTTCTTTATTATTAAATTCACAACTTAAAGTTTGTTTAGCTAATTCTTTTGGAATACCAGGAGAATCAGGTAATCCAAACGTAGTTACACCAGATCCTGCTTTAATAAGTAAAGAATCAACATGTCCATGGTAACAACCATCAAATTTGATTAGTTTATTTCTTTTTGTGAATCCTCTTGCAAGCCTTACAGCGCTCATTGTTGCTTCTGTGCCAGAATTTACCATTCTTATTTTTTCAATTGAAGGCATGCATTCTTTGATTAGCTTTGCTGTTGTTGATTCAATTTGCGTAGGAGCTCCATAACTAGTACCCAAGTCGAGTTGTTTAGAAATAGCTTTTTTGATTTCTGGATTTGAGTGACCCATAATCATTGGACCCCAAGACCCTATGTAATCAATATATTTATTATTATCGGCGTCAAAAACATATGCACCTTTTGCCTTTTTAAAAAATATTGGATTGCCATCAATATTTTTAAAAGCCCTTACAGGAGAGTTAACACCTCCAGGCATATGAAGCTTAGCCTCTTTAAATAATTCAATTGATTTACTAATTTTATTCATAGATTTAAATCTCTTGCAAAAGCTTCAACTTTTTCCCAATCAGTGAATTCATAACTTTGCGAAGTATCTGTGGGACCTTTTGTAATCCACATGATAAATTTTATCGCATATTTATCAATCAATTTATATTTTGGGTATTCTATTTTCCCAGCAAACACAGCAAGTTTTTTAGGTTTCCATTTAACATTATTTAAAAATTTAATTAAGTATGGGTTAGTTGCTGGTGAATTTTTTTCAGGCTTCCTTGCCACGACATTAACTGAAAAAAAAGCACTCTCTTTTGCTTCTAGAAATTCATAATTTTTATTTATAAATTCATATACTTCTTTGCGATATTTCCCATATCTAATACTTGCCCCAATAACAACTATTTTATATTCATTCAGATTAATATCCCCTGAAATTGGGAGAACATCCACAGAAGTATTGGTAGAATATTTAGATATATCTTCACATATTGATTTTGTTTGCCCATCTACAGTTGAGTATATTATTAGAGATTTTTTCATAATTAAGCGTTTTTACAATTGATTATAAATATTGAAAAAAAAGTATTTAGGCATATTTATATTTTATACTGATATTTAAATTTATAATGTTATGACATGAAAAAATATTTTTTTATAATTTTTATACTTCCTATAGCTTATATAAGTGCTGAAGTTAAACTAGAAGATTGTGCATCTATAAAATCTGATGTTAAGAGGCTGGCCTGTTACGACTATCTAATAACTGGTGAATCAAAGTCATCAGACGAACTATCAAAACAAACAATACAAAATTCTGATGTAAAGAGTCCAGTCACAATATCTGAAGAAGAAGCTAATTTCGGTTTATCAAATAAACAAAAGAAAGAAGCAGATATTAAAGTTATTAAATCACAATTGGTTTCAATGATTTCCGAAACATCAAAAACATTTGGTGGTAAAACCAGGTTTAAACTTGCAAATAATCAGTTATGGGAATCCCAATCTGTACTTTCTACGATTAAACTCAATAATTTTAGAGTTAAAAATAATATTGTTATAGAAGAGGCGAATATGGGAGGTTTTTGGATGATAAATAAATCCTCAAATGTAAAGATTAAAGTTAAACGGATTTCTTAATATGGAAGAAAATTTTGATAAATCTTTAAATATAACTGAAAGTGCTCTTTCTAGAATAGAAAAGGTTATGAGCTCTAATGGCGATTTGGGATCAAAATTTAGAGTCTATGTAACAGGCGGAGGATGCTCCGGTTTTCAGTATGGATTTAAGTTTGATCCAGATGTTGCTTTTGATGATGACGTTATTGAATTTAAAGGTTTTTCTGTTTTATTAGATTCTATGTCTTACCCATATTTGTATGGCTCAACTCTAGATTTTGTTGAAGATCTTTCTGGTTCAAAATTTGTTATAAATAATCCGAATGCCAAAACCACATGTGGTTGCGGTGAATCTTTTACTATTTAGCATTAAAGGCTTCACCCCTCTTTAAATAAGCCAAATAAGCAAATCCTGCAGATTCAACAAATTTAGATGGTATTTCTTCGTCAGTAGTTTTTATCCCTTTACCAATAGATTCCTTAATGAGTTTCATAAGAAAAAGGTTTTTTGTCCCCCCTCCGTGAAATATTATTTCTTCAGGTTTATTACAGAAATCATAGAAATCCTTAATTTTTTGAGCTGTAAAATGCGCAAGAGTATTTAAACTATCGTTTGCATTCATCTCAAAGAAAGACTCATCAATAAAACTATAATAATCGTTTTTATCGTCAGATCTTGGGTACTCCATTTTATTTGATTTATCTAGAAGCTTATCTAAAAAAGATTGAGATAGGCTGCCGCTTTTAGCAGATTCTCCATTTTTATCAAAATGAAAATTAAGTTTTTTGTTTGAAATATAATCCATTAAACAATTACCAGGCCCAACATCAGAAGCTAGTGATATATCTTCACCATCAAGATAGGTGCCATTAGCTATTCCCCCAATATTAAAAATGATTTTTCTTTTGCCCTTTTCTGAATATAAATATTTATGAAATGCTGGTATTAATGGAGCACCCATTCCTCCGTTATAGATATCAAAATTTCTAAAATCAGAAATAACTTTTATCTTGCTATTATTAGATATCTGCTGAGGACTTCCAATCTGGTAACTTCTTTCATTTGTATGGAAAACGGTTTGTCCAGAAAAACCAATAGCAGATATATCATGAGCATTAAGTTCGCTCTTTTTCAGTAGTTTTTGAATAAGTTCTAATGTTTTATTATTAAGATCATCTTCTAGTTTAAGTAGTATTTTGGATTCTTCTATTGTTTTAAATCCTGCAGCTATACATAATTCATAATTTTCTTTATATCCATCTCTGTGATCTATGCTTGTTGATGTAATTAATTTAAATTTTTTATCAAATGAAACTACGCAACCATCAAGAGAATCAGCGCTTGTCCCTGTCATAATCCCAATGAAGTATTTATCCATTTTCTTTAGAATTATAATTATTTAGTTTTTGGAGATTTAGATTTAATAAGCCTCTAAACTCCTCAATTTGATCTCGATTAACTGGTTTAGCAGAGGGTAGTTTTACTTTTACAGGATCAGTATGCTTATTCCCTATCATAAACTCATAATGAAGATGTGGCCCAGTTGCAAGTCCAGTACTTCCGACATAACCAATAGTTTCCCCTTGAACTACCTTCTTACCTTTCTTAATGCCTTTGTTGAACTTTTGCATATGACAATATCTAGTTTGATAATTATTAGCATGCCTAATTAGTATTTCATTACCACACCCGTTTTTAACGCCAGCAAAAATTATTACACCATCTCCTGTTGCTTGGATAGGCGTTCCTCTTGAAGCAGCGTAATCAGTCCCTTTATGGGCTCTGATTGTATGCAAAATGGGATGCTTTCTGTTTGGATTAAAATGATCACTTATTCTAGTAAAATCTAAAGGAGCTCTTAGAAAGCCTTTTTTAACATTCATTCCGTTTTCATTAAAATATTGTTTACCTTGATCATCATCATAAAATCGTTGAGCGATATATCTTTGATTATTATTTATAAATTCAGCGAAGATAATATCCCCAGTTGAAATTTTTTCACCATCTGAATAATCAGTTTCATAAATCACTGAAAATTTATCACCCTCTCTTACATCAAAAATAAAATCAATGTCCCAACCAAAGATATATGCAAAGTCCATTATAATACTTTCAGGTATACCAACTCTTAATGCATCCATATAAAATGAGTTCTTTATTTCACCTTGCTTTAAAGAAGTAATTTTCTGAATTTGTTTTTTTATTTTTTTAATAGATACGTCTTCAGAAATATCAATTAGTATTGAATTTACATCATCTTTTATGATCTTTATGCTGTATAGATCATCACCAATATAGTTGAATTCCATAAGATCGCCAGGTTTTATACTCGACAAAATATTATCTTCATCAAAATTAAAAATTTTATAAGCCGTATTTAAGGGAACTTTTTTTTCTTCAAATATCACAGAAAGACTTTCACCTTTATTTACTTCATGAGAAACCTTATTTTTAAAAACGGGCGGATCCTCAGTTAGACTCATAGAAATTGTAATTTTTTCTTCAGGTATTGGTTTGTTTAAAACTGAGTCTACATAGATAAGTAAAACAAAAATCAAAGATATAAAAAAGACGCTTAAAACTAATTTAGATGGAGTTTTTTTAAAACCAATCATATATCTTCTTGTAGATTGAGTAGTTGAGTATTACCTCCAAAGGCTACTGAATTTTTTGAGATAACTTTTTCGTTGAGAAATTGTAAAAGGTAATTTGGTCCACCAGCTTTAAAGCCACTGCCAGACAATCCAACTCCACCAAATGGTTGTGATCCAACAACAGCACCAACCATATCTCTATTTATATAAATGTTACCTATTTTAGATTTCTTCCCAAAATAATCAGCTCTAGACTCAATTCTTGTATGAATGCCCATAGTCAAACCGTATCCAATTTTATTTATTTGATTAATTAACTCATCGCTCTCGCTTGAAGAATATTTAAGAACATGGAGTATTGGACCAAATTGCTCATCTTTTATATCTGTAATTTTTTTGATTGATATTAATGTAGGCGAGACATGCTTATTTGATTTTGTTTTTATAGCTTGAAACACTTCAAAATCTCTTTCGATACATTTAGCTATATATCTGTTAAGTTTTTCAATAGCCTTTTCATTAATTATTGGTCCTATATCAGTATCAAAACTATTTGGATCACCAATCATTTGGGTGCTCATATTCCCTTTAATCATCTCAATTAATTCATCATATATATCTTCTTGAATACAAAGTACTCTCAATGCAGAACATCTTTGACCGGAGCTATCAAAAGCAGATCTAATCACATCATCAGTGACTTGCTCTAAAAGGGCGCTAGAATCCACAATCATAGTATTAATACCTCCAGTTTCTGCTATTAAGGGTATTATCTTATTTTGATTTTCAATTAGACTTGCCTGAATCTTTTTAGCAGTTAGGAGAGATCCGGTAAATGCTACTCCATCAATTTGGTTAATTTTGGTTAATAATTCGCCATAGATACCATCACCAAGAATTAATTCAAGTGCATCTATGGGAACGCCAAATTCATGAAATTTTTTTATGACAAGGAAGCCAAGTATTGGTGTATGTTCAGATGGCTTTACTATTACTTTATTACCACATACTAACGCAGCTGATATTTGCCCAATTAAAATAGCAACAGGGAAATTCCATGGACTAATACAAAGAAATCTTCCCTTAGGACCGAATATAATTTTATTTTCTTCTCCTGTTGGTCCATCTAACTCGTCATTATTAAAAATTTTAAGAGCTTCTTGAGAGTAATACCTAAGAAAATCAACAGCTTCTCTTATTTCATCTACAGCGTTTTGAATTGTTTTTCCAGCTTCATTTATTAGATAAAAAATTAATTCATGAGGGTTTTTATCAATAGCATCAGCAATATTTTTAAGAATATTTGATCTTATTTCGACATCAGTTTCTAACCATTCGTTGGAATGATTATTTTCAAGAGATTCTTTAATCTTTATAGGGTCGTCATACTTAACAGAGCCAATAGATATGCCAGATGCGATTGAAGATACTTTAACTCCTTTATTTGAATCATCACTTCTATTTAAATAGATAGAATGTGCATCTACATTTTTTCCTTCAAATGATTTTAATTTTTTTGAAAGATTCTCAAGATTTTGTTTTTCTGAAATATCAATCCCAGTAGAGTTTAATCGTTTACCAAAAATATTTTTAGGTAAAGGTATTTCTTTCTTTTCTTTTTTCATTCGTATGTAGGGATTCTCAGACAACCATCTCGAATCAGTTTCTGGATCTAACAATCTATTTATAAAAGAACTATTAGCGCCATTTTCTAATAATCTTCTAACCAAATATGGCAACAAGTCTTTATAGTTACCTATTGGCGCATATACTGATGGAGACTTATCTAAGTTGAGAATGTTTGATGCACTTTTATACAAAAGCTCACCCATGCCGAATAATCGCTGAAATTCATACTCACACCCATTACCTAAATAATTGATTGATGAAATTGTATGAGCGTTGTGAGTCGCAAATTTTGGGTAAATATTTTTATTACCTAGGATTCGTTTTGCGCATGCAAGATAAGCAATATCGGTAATAGATTTTTTTGAAAAGACCGGATAGCCCTCATATCCAGATACTTGCGCATGTTTAATTTCAAAATCCCAATACGCTCCTTTTACAAGTCTTAAATGCATACCAGCTCTTCTATTTAGCAGATTATTCAACCATTCAATGGCATCAAAAGATCTTTTACCATATGCTTGTAATGCAATGCCAAAATGTGGCCAATCTTTTATTTTTTTTTCAAATGCTAATTGTTCTATGATATGTAGGCTTAATGAAAGTCTATCTTGTTCCTCGGCATCTATGGTGATTTCAACATCTTTTGAATAAGCATGATTTATCAAATCCTTAAGCCTAGGAATCAACTCTAAATTTACTTGATCAAATTTTTTCATTTCATATCTTGGATGAAGAGCAGATATTTTTATAGAGACTCCATGCGATAAATTTTTTACTAAATTTATTTTTCCAACTTCATCAATAGCATTTAAATATGAGTCAAAGTAATTATCAGCTTGAGATGGAGTCCTTGCTGCTTCACCCAGCATGTCAAAAGAATAAACTTCTTTACTAAGACCAGGAAGCTTTTCAATATCTTTAAAATCTTTTCCAATAACAAATTCTTGACTTAGAATCTGCATAGCAGCTAAAACAGCATTCCTTATAGGCATCTCCCCTGATTTAGATATTAGACTAGATAGAAAGCTATTAGGATCTTTAGACCATTTGCTTGGAGTTTTAACAACCTTACCTGCTAACAACAAACCCCATGTTGAAGCATTTACAAAAAGACTATCCGCTCTATTAAGATGATCGATCCATTTTCCTTCAGAAAGTTTCTCTGAGATTATTAGATCTCTTGTTTTTTTGTCAGGTATTCTAAGTACAGACTCTGCAAGACACATCAAAGCAACACCTTCTTTATTATCAAGACCATATTCATTTAAGAAAGCATCAAGCATGGTTCGATCCTTTTTACTTTTTCTACAAAGATCAATAATTTCTTTTGCATTGTCTGAAATCAAAGTCTCTTCTAAGAATAAAGTTTCATCAGACAAATTTGATAAAAGTTCCGCATCAGAAATGAATTTATTATTTGCTTTGAGCATAACTGTTATTTTAATCTTTAAGCACTAAGTAGCAACTTTGTGATTCTAATAATGATGTAAAAATACTATGATAGTGTTATGAAAGATGCATTAAAGCTTATTAATAGAGGCGCAGACGAAATACTTACCGAATCTGATCTTAAAAATAAACTGGAATCAGGTAAACAATTAACAATCAAAGCAGGGTTTGATCCTACAGCACCTGACTTACATTTTGGCCATACTGTACTATTAAATAAGCTTAGACATTTTCAAGATTTAGGCCATAAAGTAGTATTCTTAATTGGCGACTTTACAGGAAGAATTGGCGATCCTTCAGGTACAAATAAAACAAGGCCGATATTAAATTCTGAAGACCTTGTTAAGAATGCAAAAACATATGAAAAACAAGTTTTTAAAATTCTAAAAAAAGACCTCACAGAAGTTAAGTTTAACTCTAAATGGTGCGATAAATTAGGCGCAGACGGGTTAATAAAGCTTGCTTCAAAATACAATGTTGCAAGAATGCTTGAGAGAGATGATTTTAATAAAAGATTTACATCCAATAGGAGCATAGCTATCCATGAATTTTTATATCCACTGGTTCAAGGTTATGATTCTGTTGCCTTAAAGGCAGATGTTGAGTGTGGTGGAACGGACCAAAAATTTAACTTATTGGTTGGGAGAGAACTTCAGAGAGATTACGATCAGGAGCCTCAAGTGGTTATAACTGTTCCAATACTTGAAGGACTTGATGGTATAAAGAAAATGTCAAAATCACTTGATAATTATATAGCCATAGATGAGGAACCAAATGAAATGTTTGGTAAAATAATGTCTATTTCAGATGACTTGATGTGGCGTTGGTTCGAG
The DNA here is from genome assembly GCA_902559345.1 of uncultured SAR86 cluster bacterium. Taxonomy (GTDB): domain Bacteria; phylum Pseudomonadota; class Gammaproteobacteria; order Magnimaribacterales; family D2472; genus SAR86A. Next base: position 9,935 of record CACEHH010000004.1, read on the forward strand.
CTTTTAAGTTTTATCTCAGAAGAAGAGATTCTTAAATTAAAATCTGAAATGGATGCTGGCAAAAATCCAAGAGATATTAAATTTATATTAGCTGAGGAGCTTGTAGATAGATTCCATAACGAAGGAGATGGCAAGGTTTGTAAAGATGCCTTTTTAAACAGATTCCAAAAAGGGAAAATGCCAGAAGATATTGAAGCTATAACAATAGATATAGATAATGGTTCTGTTTTATTAGTTAACCTTTTAAAAGAGACTAATATGATATCCAGCATATCAGAGGGAAATAGATTAATTCATCAAGGCGGTGTAAAAATAAACTCTGAAAAAGTTGAGGATACAAAGTTAGAAATTTCTAAAGGATCTGATGATATTTATCAGGTTGGTAAGAGAAAATTTTTAAAAATTAGGGTTTTATAGTGAAAGCAATCATAATTATATCTAGCTTATTTATTCTATTTGCATGCGCACAAGATAGCCCCAATATTCAACAAATACAGAATATGCAGTTCTTCATAGATAATAAAGAAAATAATGAAATTATTGAAATTGAGCCAGGCCTTCAATATTCTATTGTTAAAAAGGGCGATCCAACTGGATTAACCCCAGAACTTAGTCAAACTATTTCTGCACATTTTCATGGAACTCTTACTAATGGAGAGGTTTTTTGGAGCTCTCTTGATACAGAACCACTAGAAATTGAACTATCAAAGCTAATTATAGGATGTCAGAAAACTATTTCTCTAATGAGAGAGGGCGATAAATGGATGGTATATATTGATCCAACCATGGCTTATGGAGAGGAAGGCAGACCAGGCATTCCATCAAACTCAATTCTTATCTTTGAAATAGAATTATTAGAAATTAGTTGACCTGCTTAGAAGTTCTAGATTTTTACTAAAGGATTATAGGTAACTCTATCAGGAATTTCTTCTGCACCAGGAACTCCTCTAGCAATTAAGAATGGTTTTAATTCTTCTATAGCTTTAGGCTCATCATAATGCCCAATATTTGGATGAAGGTGGTGCACAAAATGTAATTGCATTGAGTGATTAAGATATCTTGGCATCCAATGTTGCCAAAATCTTGTATCTTTATATCTTCCAATTTCTGTACCAATATGCGGATAGTATGAAAAAAATATTTGTGTATATGCAGTGCCAATTTTTGCAGGCAGCCACCATAAAAACAATGTTTGAAGTGGAAACACAAAAACTAGCAACATTAATATTGCCCTGTATGCCAATGCAACCTTTGTACCTTTTTCAAAGCCTTTTTGAAAAGCTACATCATTAGAATATATTTCTTTAGCTTTTTCATATTCTGTTGATGCTCCATTGAAAGATACCAAAATAAGTTCTGCAACAGATTTAGCATTTGAAGTTAAAAAATCAGGATCTTTATGATCATGATTTGTATATGCATGATGCTTCATATGAGTAACTCTTAATATTTCATAGGGATAAATTAATGTGATGAGAGTAAAGTTTCCAACAAATGCATCAATCCATCGTTTCTTTGGATCGCCTCTAGAATAGTTCCCATGTTGCGCCTCATGAGACGGTAAGTAAGACATGCATGCACAAAAGCTAGCAATAATAAATCCTGACCATAGAGGAATTATTTCATTTATAACTAAGGGCCATAAACATAACCAGACACAAGCCTGACCAACACCAATTAGAATCATTTCCCATTGAAATCTTTGAGCATATTTTTTAGCAACAGCTTTTTCTTTTTCAAATGAAAACTCTTCAGATACCGTATTGCTGATTTCTACACCCATAACCATTTTCCCCTAATGTGCGCTACAAGCCCAATAACAAAACCCAATAGAAAACTTATTGATGAAAGATATGGAACTTCATTTAAGACAACAAGTTCCTGAGATACTGCATTTAAGACACTCCCAATAAAAATTAAACCAAACCATATCTTGTTATAAGCTAGAATGGTTTCTAGAAATTTTTCCATAATTTATTTTATCAGAACTTTTTAAAAATATGGTGGGCCTGGGAAGACTCGAACTTCCGACCTCTCGATTATCAGTCGAACGCTCTAACCAAAACTGAGCTACAGGCCCTATTTATGAATGAGCATTCTACCTTTGAATTACAAATTCGACAATTACTCTAGTTTCTTTTAAGTGACTTATAAAGTGTAAAGTAAATATATCCAAGCGGTATAATAAACATATAATCAACCACAGATAATATAAATAATTGAATTATTCCATCTGGTATTAATGTTGCGAACACGACAGAAGATACAAAGCTTAGCGAAAGAAATCCTAAAGTTAACATGAATAATCTTGTACTATATTGATCAGTTTTTTGCCATGATTTACTTATTGATTCGCCAACTTTATTATTTTCAAACATAATTTGCGCTGCAAATAATGAAAACCTTGCAGATAAATAAACACCAGGAATAATTAATAGAACGTAACCAATTGAAATAATTAAGTTTAATAGTAGAGATGCGCCCAATAATGGTAAAAATTTTGACAGGCCTGCTGCAAGCGCATTTATTGGATTAATAGGAATATTTAATTCAATAGACATATAACTAACATAAAGAGCACCGATAAATGATACTTGGACAATTAAACCAGTAATCCCAACCAGCCCAATTATTAATGAATTAGTTTCAAAAAAGCTTATTAGTTCATATTGATTTTTTTCTACTAAAGATGTGAATAGATATGCAACCATGAATTCAACAGCTATAACAGGAAGACCCAATACTAAAAAGTATTTCCAATTAACAAACGCATAAGTCCAAGCATTTTTGAATTGATTCATGCGTCAATTGTAAAGTAATATATTTTATATGTATAAAAAATATCTACTCATAATCCTCCCAGTTTTAGTAATTTCTTGTACTAATCAAGATAAGGAGATCTTATATCCTGAATCAAAAAAAATAGAACTTACCGAAAATCTACATGGTTATGAAATAACTGACTCCTATCGATGGCTTGAGGATTTTACAAGCGATGAATCAATTAAATGGATTGAGAGACAAAACAGATTTACTAAAAAGTTTATTAAAAAAAATAAATATAAAAGAGGTCTAGAGAATTACTTAAATCAAATTTGGGAAAGTGAATCAATATCTATTCCATATAAAGTAAAAGAAAAGACTTTTTTCTATTTTAATGATGGATCATTCCAGCAAAGTAAATTAATGATTAAAGATTGCGAAACTTGTGAGACTAGAATTTTGATTGACCCTAATCAATTTTCAAATGACGGAACAGTCTCACTTGGTGGAACTAGTGTAAGTAATGATGCATCTCATATAGCTTATTCAATCTCTGATGGAGGATCTGATTGGAGGACCTGGAAAGTTATGAATATAGAAACTGGTGAAGTTCTTGAGGATGAACTTAAATGGGTAAAGTTTTCTGGTGCATCTTGGGAGAATGATGATAGCGGTTTTTACTATAGGCGCTATGCAGAGCCAGATGGAGAACTTTTAAAAGAATTAAATGAATCTCCAAAATTAATGTTTCATAAAATTGGAACAAGTCAATCTGATGATAAATTAATTTACGAGAATACTGAAAACCCTAGATGGGGGTTTGGAATTACTGTAATAAAAGATAGCGATATGAAAATATTATCTATTTCAGAGGGAACGGATGAAAGAAACAAGATTTATTTAAAATTAAACAAAGAAAGTGATTTTCTGCCCATTATTGACGATTTAATCGGTGCATATAGCTTTATTGACAGCAAAGATAACATTCTATGGTTTTATACAACTGAAAGTGCTCCAAATGGAAAAATAGTTAATTTAGAGGTAAAAAATGGTTCCTTTGTATGGAATGAAGTCATTCCAGAATCTAAAAATTCTATAAGATCAGTAAATATTGTTAATAATTCATTTGTCATCAATTACTTAGAAGATACTTTTTCAAAAATTAGTATTTTTAATCTTTCGGGAGAATTGATTTCAAAATTGTCTTTACCTAAACAAGGAACGATTAGTGGATTTAGTGGAGGGATCAATGACAGTAGTTCTTATTTTGCAATTACGAATTACGTTACTCCAAGAGAAATATATGAAATAGATTTTACAGATTTATCATATAAATTATTTTGGAAAGAAGAGCTTGATGGATACAATTCTGAAGATTATGTTTCGAGATTAGAATTTTACCCATCAAAAGATGGAACGAAAATCCCAATTCATATTAGTCATAAAAAAGATTTGGCAATTGATGAGAACACTCCTTTATTAATATATGGATATGGAGGATTTAATATTTCCATTCTTCCGAACTTTAGCAAAAGTCAAACAGCATGGAAAAGCCAAGACGGAGTTTTTGCTGTTGCAAATTTAAGGGGCGGATCAGAATATGGAGATGCTTGGCATGAAGCTGGTATGTTATTTAATAAACAAAATGTTTTTGATGACTTTGCATATGCAGCAAAATTTTTACACACTAAAAAAATTGGATCTCCTAATACAACAGCTATTGACGGAAGATCAAATGGTGGACTTTTAGTAGCTGCTACTATGTTACAAAATCCAGATTTATTTGAAGTTGCTATTCCACAAGTTGGGGTTTTAGATATGCTTAGGTTTAATAAATTTACTATTGGATGGGCATGGGAAAGTGACTATGGCTCTTCAGATAAAAAAGATGAGTTTGAAAATCTATTAGCTTATTCACCACTTCATAATATTGAATCCAATGTCTGTTATCCAACAACACTTATTACAACTGCTAGTCGCGATGACAGGGTTGTACCTTCTCATTCATTCAAGTTTGCAGCAAAATTACAGGAATTACAGTCTTGCAATAATCCTATTCTAATAAGAATAGAAGATAGAGCTGGGCATGGTGCTGGAACCCCAAAGGATAAAACAATTAATCAAATTTCTGAAATTTATGGATACGCTTTAAAAGTTATAAATAACTGATATGCGGTTTTAAAATTTTAATACTTACTATATTAAAATTTATTCAAAATCTTTACTATTAAATTAAAGTAATATTTATTAATATAAGTAATTAATGCAAAGGGGTGGCTGTTAAAGCCTGAGATCTATAGAAACTCTTTGAACCTGATCAACACAATAGTTGCGGAGGAATTGCATATGCATATCAGAAAAAAAATTTTATTTTTACTACCACTATTATTTTCTAACTTAATTTTTTTACAAGAAATCGAAGAAGTAATTGTCAAGGGAGAGTACAGAGAAAAATCTATATATGAAGAAGATTCAAGCATTTTTGTTATTCAATCTGAAAAAATAAAATCTCAATCAATAAAACATTTTCAACAACTTTCATATTTGGTACCAAATTTAAATTATGCTGCCTCAGATTCTCGTGCTAGGTATTTTCAAATTCGTGGTATTGGAGAAAGATCTGGTTATCAAGGCACACCAAATTCCTCTGTAGGATTTTTGATAGATGATATTGATTATTCTGGACAGGGCGGAATAGCAACTTTATTTGATGTAGATCAAGTTGAAGTTTTTCGAGGACCTCAAGGATCTAGTTCAGGAGCAAATGCTCTCGCAGGATTGATTTACATAAAGACAAAAGATCCAACTGAAAAATTCGAGGGAACTTCCGAACTAACTCTTGGAGATTATGGCACTCAAAACATTGGGATAGCTTTTGGCGGGCCAATGCAGAATAAAAAACTTAAATATCGTTTAGTTCTTAGAACTGATTATGCAGATGGCTTTAGAAAGAATACCTACCTAAATAAATCAGATACCTCAAAAAAAGATGAATTAACTTTACGCTATAAATTAAATTGGGAATTAAATGAAACAACAAATTTAGATTTTCTTGTTTCAAAAGTTGATATGGATGATCCGGCTGATATTTGGACTATTGATGGAAGTTTAAACACCTTATCTGACCGTCCAGGCATGGATTCACAAAATACAAACTCATATGGGATAAAGATTACTAAAGATTTTTCTAACTTTATTATTCAAAGTTTAACAAGTGCTACCAAAACCGATGTTATTTTTAGTTACGATGCAGATTGGGGTAACGCAGACTCACATTTTCCCTACATATATGATTATTTTTCTGAAACATTTAGAAAAAGAGATACTTTTAGCCAAGAGATACGTTTTTTATCTAAAAATACTGAATTTTCATTTGAAAATCCATACGAATGGGTTTTCGGTTTTGAATTTAGTGATCTTGATGAATCAAATTTAACAAAAGACGATGGCATATATGGAGATCCAAATGATCCCTACAGTCCCTATATCAGTGAATCAGAAATTTTAAGAGACTATCAAGCTGAAAATTTTTCAGTCTTTGGAAACATTGATTATTTTTTAAATCGGTATTACAAGATTGCTTTTGGTTTGAGATGGGAAAATTGGGACTCAAAATATAAAGATTCAAATAATAAATCATTTAGACCTTCAAATAATATGAATGGTGGAAAGATTTCGTTAGTTAAAAATAGAAATAATTCAAATACATTTTTCTCAATTGCAAGAGGATATAAACAAGGTGGTTTTAATCTTGGACTTGACGCAACTGATAATTTAATAAAACAATCTTTGATATATTATCCTGAGTTTTTAACTAATTATGAAATGGGTATTAGTTCAAATTTAGAAAACTTAGGTTTTAATTATTCAGTAGTTATATTTTTTTCAAAGAGAGAAGATCAACAAGTCTTGATCTCAAGACAGGTTGATCCTACAGATCCAAATACATTTTCATACCTTACAGAAAATGCAGCCGAAGGAGAAAATTATGGAATTGAAATCACTTCAAATTATTTACTAACTGATGATTTATATTTATTTGCTAATTTAGGATTTCTTAAAACAAAAATTAAGAATTGGGAATCAAGAATTGATTTAGAAGGTAGGTCACAAGCTCATGCACCTGAGCACTCATATTCGATTGGAGGAAATCTAAATCTTAAAAATAATCTTTATTTAAAATTAGATATTAATGGAAAAAGTAGTTTTTATTATTCAGATTCACATGACAATCAATCTAAAAGCTATCAATTAACTAACATAATATTTGGATACTCGAATTCTGATTTTTCTGCTGATCTCTGGATAAGAAATATATTTAATAAATATTACTCAACGAGAGGATTTTACTTTGGTAACGAAGCACCAAACTTTATTGATACTTTATACAGAAGACAAGGAGACCCTAGAAATATTGGTATATCTCTGAGATATAATTTTTAACCTTTATGTTAAATTTAAGCCTTGAAATCATTGCTGTAATAACAGCAATATTATATTTAGTTTTAGCTGCAAAAGAAGACGTAAAGTGCTGGTATGCGGCAATAATTAGTTCATCTTTATACTTTTATATAATGCTTAATGCTGGACTATTAATGGAGGCAATTCTACAAGTTTTTTATATAGGAATGGCCATTTATGGTTGGAAACAATGGAATAAGTTATCAGATGAACAATACGAAATAAGAATTAAGAAATGGAAAAAAATTAATCATTTATTTGCAGTAGGTATAGTCATAATCTTAGCAATAATTTCAAAAGATATTTTAGAAGAATATACAAATGCAGCATTTCCATTTTTAGATGCTTTAACAACTTTTGGTGCAATTGTCACAACATATATGGTTGCAAAAAAAATCATCGAAAATTGGATTTACTGGTTTGTGATTGATTCAATATCAATATATCTATTTTATTCTAGGGAGCTATATTTAACATCCATACTATTTTTTATTTATCTAATTATTATTATTTTTGGATATAAATCATGGAATAAAAAGTTAAAAAGAAAATAAATGAATACATTAGAAATCATTTTAAATGAAAGAGATTTTAATTTTAAAATTTTTAAAAAAATTAATGATGGGGAAACATCAGAAATATTTCTGGGAGAATTCAATGGAAGAAAATCAATTTTTAAATTAACAAAAAGAAATAATTTTAATTTAGTAATAAATGAATATTTAAAAAATGGAGTGATTGAAAATATCTCAAAAAAAAATGTTACACCCAATATTTTGTTTTATGAAAAAAAAATTGGATTGTTAATTTATGAATATATAGAAATAGAATCGAAGAATAAAATATTAAAAAATATACAAAGTATTGGAGAACAGTTAAAAAAATTTCATCAAATTAAATTTAATAAAAGAACAAAAACTTATAACGATCAATTTAATTTATATTTAAATAAACTAAATTCAGAAAGTAAAAATAATTATCTTAAGGAAGCTATTGAACTTTTCAATGATTTAAAGGTGCATGATAATGAAAATGTATTTAGTCACAATGATTTAAATGTTAACAATATTTTGATGAGTAAAAATAATATTTTTTTTATTGATTTTGAATATTCAAGTATCAACAATAAATATTTTGATATATCTAAAATTATAGATTCATTAAATCTTAATAATTCAGAAATAAGTAAATTTTTATTTGGCTATGGAATAGAAGGAAATACCAAGGAAGTAAATACAAAAATAAAGAGATGGAGTTTAATGAACACTTATACCGAATTAATTTGGGCCAAGTATATTAATAAATTTAATAAAAAATTTTTAAACGAAGAATATTTAAAATTATTAACGAGTAAGATTAAACAACAAAAGCTATAAACAAAGTTAATATTACTATTCCAATTGGTATAAATTTATCAATATTCATTATCAATTCCTCTTTGTTATTAGGTAGTTTTAAAGAAAAAATATTAAATTTTTGCTTTTTTGTACTAATTTCATCTTCCATTTTATCCCTTTCATGATTAATTTCTGCATTTTTGCTTGTAGTTTCACCGACAATATCCTTAGAATCCTCATTTTCTATGATATTTTCTTTATCTAAAGTTACTTTTGAGGAAATTTCCTCTAATTCTTTAAGAATTTGATCTCTTTTTTGCCTTGCAATATGTATATTAGTTGTTTCTAGGGATTTTTTAATAAATTCTTTGCCAATAATTTTAGAAATATCCTTTGAAACTCGCTTTTGTATGAAATATATATCCTTATTTTTTCCCCTTAAAACAAGGTATTTGTCGTCATTTGTACTCATAATGTACCCATATTTTTACATTATTTTTATTTTATTTCAATTTAAATTTAAAATTTATACCTAAATGTACCCATATTTTCATTTGTACCCATAAAAAAAGCTTTATCATAAGATCTTTACAAGTCTTTTTAATATTTTTAAAGGCTAGAGAGTTATTAATTTATTTTAAATAAATTGTTGTGTTTAATTTATTTTGTTTTAACATTAGCAAAGTTAATTATATTGGGGAAATAAATGAAAATATTATGTGTACTTTATGATGATCCAGTTAATGGAATGCCTGTCAAATATGCTAGGGATGATTTGCCAAAATTAGATAAATATCCTGATGGGATGTCACTTCCTTCACCTAGTTCTGTAGATTTTACACCTGGTGAACTTCTTGGATGTGTTTCTGGAGAGTTGGGTTTGAGAAAATTCTTGGAAGACGCTGGCCATACATTAGTTGTTACTTCTGACAAAGATGGAGAAGGATGTCAGGCTGATAAAGAATTAGTTGATGCTGATATTGTTATATCACAACCATTCTTTCCTTATTATCTTACAAGAGACAAGATGGAGTCTGCTCCAAATTTAAAAATGGCTATAACAGCCGGTATTGGTTCTGATCATGTTGATTTACAAGCAGCTATGGACAATAACGTTGATGTCGTGGAAGTTACTTATTGCAATTCTAGATCTGTAGCAGAACATATAGTTATGATGATCTTATCAATGGTTAGAGACTATCATAACCAACATAGGATTGTGAAAGAAGGTGGTTGGAATATAGCTGATGCTGTTCAAAGATCATACGACGTTGAGGGTATGCATGTTGGAACAGTTGCCGCTGGAAGAATTGGCATTGACATGCTTAGGAAAATGAAACCTTTTGACGTTCATTTACATTATTTTGATATTCATAGACTTTCTGAAGAAGTAGAGGCTGAGTTAAATCTTACTTATCATGACTCTGTAGAATCTTTAGTTGCAGTTTGTGATGTTGTTAATATTAGCTGTCCGCTTCATCCAAAGACAGAACATTTATTTAATGATGAGATGATTGGTAAGATGAAACGTGGTGCATATATTGTTAATACCGCAAGAGGAAAAATTTGTGATAAAGATGCAATTGCTAGAGCATTAGAATCGGGTCAATTAAGTGGATATGCAGGAGATGTTTGGTTTCCTCAACCAGCACCTAATGATCATGTATGGCGAACAATGCCCAACCATGGAATGACTCCTCATACCTCTGGAACGTCATTGTCTGCACAGGCTAGGTATGCTGCTGGTGTAAGAGAGATATTGGAGTGTTTCTTTGAAGGCAAACCAATTAGAGAGCCATATCTGATTGTTCAAAATGGAGATCTAGCTGGTATGGGTGCTCACTCTTATACCAAAGGTACTGCTACTGACGGATCTGAAGAGGCTGCAAACTTTAAGAAGTAGTTTATTGGTATATTATAAAATGGCGGAGTTTTATACTCCGCTTTTTTAATTATTTTTATAATCATTGTTAGCCTTATAATAGAGTTGTGAAATTATCTTACTGGCAACTTAACTTAATAATACTTACTTTGCTTTTGTCTATTTGGTTTATCGTCTCCTTTGGCTTTGGAATAATCTGGTCTGAAAGACTTGATGAAATTTCCATTGGAGGTTTTAAGCTAGGATTTTGGTTTTCTCAACAAGGCAGTATTTATTTCTTTGTATTTATTATTTTTATCTATGTTTATTTGATGAATAAGTTAGATAAGAAATTCTCTAAAGATTTCAATCAAGATAAAGAAAAAGGCGACAAATGAGCCTACAAACGCTTACCTATTTATTTGTTGGATTTTCTTTTGCTATTTATATAGGAATAGCGATTTGGTCAAGAGCTAGATCTACAAATGATTTTTATATAGCCGGGAAAGGGGTCAGTCCTGTTGCAAATGGTATGGCAACTGCAGCTGATTGGATGTCAGCAGCTTCATTCATTTCAATGGCTGGATTAATTGCCTTTCTTGGTAAAGATGGATCTGTTTATTTAATGGGATGGACAGGAGGATATGTTCTATTAGCACTTTTATTAGCACCGTACTTAAGAAAATTTGGTAAATATACTGTTCCAGATTTTATTGGCACTAGGTACTATTCTAAGGCAGCAAGATTGGTCGCAATTATTTGTTTAATTTTCATTTCATTTACCTACGTAGCTGGTCAAATGAGAGGAGTTGGAATTGTCTTTTCAAGATTCCTTGAGGTAGATATTAACACTGGTGTAATTATTGGGATGTGCATTGTTTTCTTTTATGCAGTATTAGGCGGCATGAAAGGAATAACCTATACACAGGTTGCTCAGTATTGCGTATTAATATTTGCATATCTTGTTCCAGCAATATTCATTTCCATAATGATTACAAATAATCCAATACCCCAACTCGGGTTTGGCGATAAAATTGCAGGAACCTCAACTTATTTATTGGATAAGCTAGACCAATTATCAATAGAGCTTGGTTTCAATGCATATACTGAAAATACAAAAACTAACATTGACATATTTTTCATTACTGCCGCTCTAATGTTTGGCACTGCAGGCCTTCCACATGTGATAGTTAGATTTTTTACAGTACCAAAAGTAAGTGACGCAAGAAAATCAGCAGGTTATGCTTTAATATTTATAGCGCTTTTGTACACCACAGCCCCAGCAGTAGCTGCATTTGCAAAAATAAATTTTATTGATTCAGTTCAAGAGGTCAAATACGAGACTGCACCAGAATGGTTTAAGAATTGGGAAGAGATAGGTTTAATCGCTTGGAAAGATAAAAATAATGATGGAATAATAAATTATTCAAACGGCGATGCTTTAGTTGGAGTTAAACCAAAATATCTTGATCAGGATGGAGATTATGGTGAAAGATTAGTCTCAAATAATCCAGATCCTTCAAACTCAAATGAAGTTTATATTGACAATGACATAATGGTCCTTGCAAATCCCGAAATTGCTAAGTTGCCAAATTGGATCATTGCACTTGTTGCTGCAGGAGCTCTAGCTGCCGCACTATCAACTGCAGCAGGTTTGTTGCTTGTTATATCAGCATCAATATCACATGATTTAATGAAGAAAATGTTAATGCCAAAAATCACTGAAAAACAGGAATTATTTTATGCTAGATGCGCTGCAGCTGTCGCAATTTTTATTGCAGGGTTATTTGGCATATATCCTCCTGGATTTGTTGCACAGGTTGTCGCTTTTGCTTTTGGTTTGGCCGCATCGACTATCTTTCCAGCACTATTTTTAGGCATATTTTATAAAAGGTTAAATAAAGAGGGAGCAATCGCTGGTATGATAGCTGGGCTTTTATCAACATCAATTTATATAACTTATTTTAAGTTTATTAATCCACAACTAAATAGTTCTGAGAACTGGTTCTTTGGTATATCTCCTGAGGGCTTTGGGTTTTTAGGCATGCTTATTAATTTTAGTATTGCATTAATCGTCTCAAATTTTTATAGTAAACCACCTAATGAAATCTATCAGATGATAGATGAAATAAGAAAACCATAAAATATGAAAAAAACAGTTGCTGTGATTGGCTCAAATGGAGCTATTGGAAATTCAATATCTGAGATTCTTATTAAAGATGATTCGGTACAAGTAGTATATAAATTTTCAAGAATTTTAAACAATGAGAATTCAGATAAAGTAAAAAATATTCAAATCGATATTAAAGATGAAACCTCAATAGAAAAAAGTATAGGGAAATTACCCAACGATATTAAATTTGATCTAATCTTTGTAGCAACTGGAATGCTGCATAATGATGATGATATTTTTCCTGAGAAGAGCATTAAGGACATTAGCAAAAAGAAGTTACAGAAAATTCTATTAGTAAACACAGTGGGGCCAACATTGGTCGGTAAATATTTTATTCCTTTTCTTAAAAAAGATACTAGAAGTGTATTTGCATTTTTAAGTGCTAGAGTTGGAAGTATTTCAGATAATAAATTAGGAGGTTGGTACTCTTATCGAGCAAGCAAGACAGCCCTAAACCAAATTATAAAAAATTTTAGTATTGAAATTAGAAGATCAAATCCTAATGCTATTTTTGTTGGACTTCAGCCTGGAACTGTTAAAAGTTATCTAAGCAAGCCATTTGAAAAGAATGTAAAAGCAGAGAATTTATTTACTCCCCATTATAGTGCGGAAAAGCTTCTCGAGGTAATTAACAATCTAGATAAAGATGATAGTGGAAAGATATATGCATGGGATGGTGAAGAAATCCAGCCATAAAAAAACCCAGCCTAGGCTGGGTTTTTAAGAATATAATTAAATTATTCTGAGTCGCTAACAGCTGCTACATAAATCGCTAAACCGAATGCAATTTTGTTAACAAAATCAGCAAGGTTGTAGATTAAGTTGCTGTTACCCATATCTGGATTTTCACCTATACCAAGGAAATATCCGATTGGATAAATAGCCCAACCAACAGTAACTATCAATCTGATAGTCCCAAAAGCGCTTTGAGCTGCAGCATTACCACTGGAAGCATTTAGCTTTCCAGCTTCACCGGCAAAGACTTCATAAATAATGTATATCCATGCAAGTAGTGCAACAACACCACAAACCATAGCATTTGCCATTCCCATCTCACCCATGTAACCACCAACAAGCATAACTAAAGATGCCACTAATAGTTTCCAGAACATGCTTGATGCAACATTAGTGCAAACTTTAAGTATTAAGTAGAACTCAATAATTTGAAGTGGCACAGTAATTAACCAATCAATGTAACGATAAGTAGTTGGAGAGCTTCCTTCAGCTGCTGCCATAGCCTCAGCTTCTGTCATTCCACCTTCAACTAGGCCTTGCATACTTTCATTCCATGAAACAGACCATACGCCTCTCATGTATAGATAATGCCAGAAAGCAATACCAGTAACTAAAGCTGCAACAGATAATGAAGTTTTCCACTTGCCATGTACTCTATCTCTTTCAACTAAGAAAAACACAGTAGCTGCAAGCATACCTGCAGTAACTAGCCAAAATGAAACACCTACAGTATCAGCAGGGTTTAGATCAGCACCACCATCAGCTGCAAAAACAGGCAATGCAACAGCACCAATCAACATTAATAAAAATTTCATATATAACTCCTTATAAGTAAGCAGGAGCAAAAATTACTCCCCCCCGTAATATACAAGTGCATATGATACAAAAATCTTAAAAATGTATCAAATTTAGCCTTAATCTGAATCATTGCATCAGTTAATAATTTTGATTAAACAACAATATTTAGTATGATTCTAAGTTATGAAAGTAGCAATTTATCCAGGATCTTTTGATCCAATAACATATGGGCATATGGATATTATTGATAGAGCGTGTGGCCTATTTGATAAAATAGTTATAGCAATTGCAAAAAATGAAGCAAAAAACCCTCTATTTGGTCTGGAAGATAGAATAAAGCTTGCTACAAAGATTTACAAAGATAATTCGCAAGTAGAAATTGTTGGGTTTCCAAGACAGCTAACAGTAGATATTGCTAAAGAACAGAATGCTTGTGCAATTATAAGAGGTCTAAGGGCAGTATCTGATTTTGAGTATGAATTTCAACTAGCAACAATGAACAGATCTCTTGCTCCAGACATTGAGAGCATTTTCTTAACGCCTAAAGAAAGTCTAATATATGTATCTTCAAGTTTGATTAAGGAGATTTGTGATTTAAAAGGCGATATCAGTAAGTTTGTACATCCATCAGTTGAACAAGCATTAAAAGCAAAATTAGCTTCTTAAATTTGGCATTTGTTACATGAATATGTTGCCCTTTGGCCTATAAGAGTTCTTTCTATTTTACTTTTACAATTTTTACAATTTTCGTCTTCTTTCCCATAAACATTTAACTCAATATTAAAATATCCTTTATTACCATCTGCAGAGTAAAAGTCTTTAAGGGTTGTTCCGCCAAGTTTAATCGCATCATTAAGAATTTTTTTTATCGATTTTGTTAAGCTTTTGATTTCATTATTTGATACATCCTTAGAAGGCCTGCCGGGATTAATTTTTGCAAGAAATAGACTTTCTGATGCATATATATTTCCCACACCAACTATTTTCTTTTGATCCATAATAAGTTTTTTTATTTCAGTATTTTTGCCCTTGCATATTTTTGATAAATAATCTTTATTAAATGATTTTGACAAGGGTTCAACTCCAAGGTTCTTTATTAAATTATGTTCATTAGGATTCTTGGTTAGATGAATTGAACCAAACCTTCTAGGGTCATTAAAAATTATTTTTTTATCTCGAAATACCAGTTCAGCATGATCATGTTTTATAAAGTAATTATCCTTTATATTTTGTATCCTTAATTTTCCTGACATGCCTAGGTGAATCATTAAGCAATAGTCTTCGAAATATATAAGAATATACTTAGCTCTTCTAGTTATAGAGAATACTTTCTTATCTCTAAGACATCTCTCAACTCTTTTTTCAACCTTCCACCTTAAATTTCTATTATGGATGACAATCCTCGCTAGAATTTTATTTTCAAATTCACTAATAGCTCTAACGGTTGTTTCAACCTCAGGCAGTTCAGGCATTTTTATTTAAGGAGATTGCTTATATCTTGAATATCGCTAGGGCTTATAGTGCCAGATGCTAAAGCTAATCTTAAATTAGCAAGAATATAATCATATTTTGCGTTAGCAAGATTTTTTTCAGCGCTATATAGATTTTTTTCAGCTTGAAGTAAGTCTACAATATTTCTTGTTCCTACCTTATAACCAACTTGAGTTGCCTCGAGCGCACTAGTTGCTGAAATTACAGCTTGATTTTGTGCATTAACATTAGCAACTAAAGTTACAACGTTTGAAAATTGAGATCTAACTTCTTGGATTACTCTTCTTTCAGTAAATAATGTATTTTCATCTGCTTGATTATATTGAGAATATGCTTGTTTTCTTCTAGAGCTAACTGCACCACCTTGAAATATTGGAACACTCATCTGGATTGCATAATTTCTTCTTCCAGTTACTGCTGGCACAGGAATTCCCTGACCATTTATCTCAAAACCTTCATAATTAAACTGATTGGTTTCTGACTCTGATCCAGTACCAACAATATCAATTTTAGGAAGATGATTTGAGGCAGCATTTCTTGCATTGCTTTTTGCAGCGTCTCTTCTTAAATAAGAGGCTTTTAATTGATAGTTATTTTCCAAAGCAAGCTCAACCCATTCTTCTTTTGAATTTGGATAGGGTAAAGATACATTGAGGTTATCACCCAACTCATCAATAGAAAATATTTCTCTACCTATAAGAGCATTAAGCGCCTCTCTTGCAGAAAATAAATTACCTTCTAGGTTTATTCTTGATGCCTTGCTTAAATCATATGCTAATTGCGCTTCCTGAACACCAGTTATAGCCGAGAGACCAACGTCATATCTTTGTTGGGCTTGATCTAATTGTTTTTTAATAGCTTTCTCTTCTGAAATAGCTGCGTTGAGATTATCGATTGCTCTTAATACTCCAAAATATAGTTCAGCTGTTCTTAGAACTAGGTTTTGTTGCTCATATGCAAAATCAGCTTCAGAAGCGTCTGTTAAAGATTTCGATCTTTTAAAGTTAAACCATGTATCTAGTCTGAAAAGGGGCTGTCTTATGGTCGCTGATTTTGAAAAAGAATTATATTCTTGTTGCAAAATATCATTTTGATAATATTCATTCCAATTTGTTGAGCCATTTAAAGTTATGCTAGGCAAAAGAGCTGCTCTACCTTGAACAACAATCTGTTTGTCGGCTAGATATGAATATTCAGCAGCCTTGTAAGACGGATCATTTTCAAGAGCTTCATTATAAATTTCAAGAATATTCTCAGATGACAAATATGAGCATGAGAGAGCAATAACAACAAACTTATGATAAAAACAAATTTTCATTTGCATATTCTAACCTATTAGATGTGTGCAGTGTAAACATTATAATAATTAATATTATTTTATTATACATATGTCTAGAAAATTATTTAAAAAGTTCAAATAAAACGTTTTTCGGCATTTGTTTAGAGTAGAATAAACATGAAATTAAAAAACTTTTATGAGAAATTATATAAATAAGGAAGGTTTTTATACATTAATTCATAAGGCATATTAAGTTGGCCAAGAATACATACGACTCAAAAGCAATAGAAGTTCTTTCTGGTTTAGACCCCGTAAGGAAAAGGCCAGGAATGTATACTGATACATCTTGCCCAAATCATTTAATTCAAGAAGTTCTTGATAATTCTATTGATGAGGCAATAGCTGGCCACTGTTCAAATATTAAAATTAAATTAGAAAAAGATAGCCATATTAAAGTTAGTGACGATGGGAGAGGCATGCCTGTTGATATACACCCAGAACATAAAGTAAGTGGCGTTGAACTTATTTTATGTAAATTACATGCAGGCGCAAAATTTTCTGGTGATGAATATAACTTTTCTGGAGGCCTTCATGGGGTAGGCGTATCAGTTGTAAATGCTTTATCTGAATCGTTACAAGTAAATATCAAAAGAGATTCTAAAGAACATGAAATGCATTTTAATAATGGAGACAAAAAAGGCGAATTAAAAATTATTGGAGATGTTGGCATTAGAAATAGCGGCACTTCAATAAAATTTAAACCAAATGCTAAATATTTCGAAAGTGATCAAATTAATTTAAAAGATTTAAAACATTTACTAAAAGCTAAAGCAGTTTTATGTCCAGGATTAACAATAGAATTTCATAATGAAAAGAAAAAAGAAAAGATTAAATGGTTTTATGAGGATGGATTAAAAAGCTATTTAGATGATTCATCTGAGGGAATAGATTTAATTCTAGAGGAATCAATCCTATCTTTAAAAGATTCTTCGTCCCAAGAGGTTGAATTTGTTATAAATTGGTCAAATAAGCCTCCAAAAAATAAGCTTGACGAAACTTATGTCAATTTAATCCCAACACCACAGGGAGGCTCGCATTTAAATGGTTTTAAATCTGGTTTGTTAGATGCTTTAAAGGAATTCTGTGATATCAGGAACCTTTTACCAAAAGGGCTTAAGCTGAATGCTGAAGATGTAATATCAAATGCTATATTTGTTGTATCTTCTAAAATGCAAAATCCTCAATTCGCTGGACAAACTAAAGAAAGGCTTGATTCTAAGGATCATATGTCTTTTGTAAGCAACTCTACGAAAGATGTTTTAAGTATTTGGTTTAATAAACATACCCAAGAGGGTGAAATGATTGCAGATCTTGCAATAAGTTCTGCACAAGCTAGAGCAAAAGCATCTAATACAGTTGAGAGAAAGAAAACCTTTAAGGGTCCAGCATTGCCTGGAAAATTATCAGATTGCAATAGCGAAGATTTAAACGAAACAGAATTATTTTTGGTAGAAGGTGATTCCGCAGGAGGGTCTGCAAAACAAGCAAGGGAGAGATCTTTTCAAGCAATAATGCCGCTAAGAGGAAAGATATTAAACACTTGGGATTTAGAAAGCGAAGAAATTATCAAATCTCAAGAAATAAAGAATCTTTCTACCGCAATAGGCGTTCTTCCTGGAAACTCTGACATAAGCTCGCTTAGGTATGGAAAAATATGCATACTTGCTGATGCAGACTCCGATGGTTTACACATTGCAACTTTATTATGTGCTTTATTTTTAAGACACTTTAAAAGCCTTGTTCAGGAAGGAAGAATCTTTATAGCGATGCCTCCTTTATATAGAATTGACTGCGGTAAGGAAGTTTTATATGCGCTTGATGAAACTCAAAAGGATAAAGCGGTAAAAGAGTTTAAAAATAAAAAAGGCAAACCAAAGATTAATATTCAAAGATTTAAAGGCTTGGGTGAGATGAATCCATCTCAATTAAGAGAAACTGTAATGGATCCTAAAACTAGACAGCTTGTAAGATTGTCTATATCAGCAACTGATAACGCAAATACAATGATGGATCTCCTTCTTTCAAAAAAGAATGCTTCTGCAAGAAAAGAATGGCTTGAGAAAAAAGGTTCGTTAGTGAGGGTATAAAAATGGGTAAAAATGAATTCGATTCAATAAGTCTAAAAAAGTATGCGGAAGAGTCATATTTAAATTATGCAATGTATGTGATTCTTGATCGTGCTTTGCCAAACGTTGGCGATGGATTAAAGCCAGTTCAAAGAAGGATTTTATATGCTATGTCTGAATTGGGATTAGATGCATCTTCTAAGTATAAGAAATCTGCAAGAACAGTCGGCGATGTTATAGGAAAATTTCATCCTCATGGTGACAGTGCTGCATATGAAGCTATGGTTTTAATGGCACAAAATTTTTCATTTAAATATCCTCTAGTAGATGGTCAAGGTAACTGGGGGTCTCAGGATGATCCAAAATCATTTGCAGCAATGAGATATACAGAATCTAAACTGACAAATTTTGCAAATCTACTCATTTCTGAACTCAAATCAGGAACTGTTGATTGGCAACCTAATTTTGATGGCTCACTTTTGGAGCCAGTAATTTTCCCATCAAAAATTCCAATGATTTTATTAAATGGTACATCTGGTATAGCTGTAGGAATGGCAACAGATATACCATCTCATAATATTAATGAGATCATTGATGCAACAATAAAAATTCTTGATAAACCAAAATCGGACTTAAAAGATATTTTGAAAATTATAAAAGGGCCAGATTTTTCTAATATGTCTTCAATTATCGCAAGTTATGAAGAATTAGAAGAAATGTACTTTACTGGCAGAGGGGGTTTTAAAATTCAAGCAAATTGGAAGCAAGAAAAAAATCAGATAGTGATTGATGCCTTGCCATACCAAGCATCTGGATCAAAAATTCTTGAGCAGATTGCTGAACAAATGGTTAATAAAAAACTTCCTATGGTTGTTGATTTAGCTGATGAAGGAGATCATGAATTCCCAATAAGATTAGTTATTAGTTTGAAATCAAATAGAGTTAATGCTGAAGATCTAATGAATCATTTATTTGCATCTACTGACTTACAAAAGTCTTATAGGGTCAATATGAATCTTATTTCTTTAAAAGGCGGACCTAAAGTTTTTCCTCTGATGGAATTATTAAAGGAATGGATAGTATTTAGAAAAAATACTGTTAAAAGAAAGCTTGAGCATAGACTTGATCAAGTAAATGATAGGCTGCATATCCTTGAGGGTTTATTATTAATTTTTATAGATATAGATAAAGTCATAAAAATTATTAGAAACTCTGAATACCCTAAGAAAGAACTTATTAAAGCATTTAAATTGTCTGAGATTCAAGCAAATGCAATTTTAGAAATAAAATTAAGACAGTTAGCAAAACTCGAACAAATAAAATTGGAAAATGAGAGAGATCAATTAATATCAGAGCAAGAAAATATTGAAAAAATTCTTAAATCTAAGACAAGACTAAAGACTTTAATTAAGAATGAATTAATTGAAATAAAAGAAACTTTTGGAGAAGAAAGAATATCTCCAATTATAGAATCTTCTAAAGCGAAAATTTTCTCTGAAGAAGAGACTATTGTTACCGAACCTATAACGGTTGTTCTTTCAAAGGCGGGCTGGATTAGGAGCGCAAAAGGCCATGATATTGATCCTAAGTCATTATCGTATAGGGGAGATGATTCATTGCAAGATTTTACAAGAGGTAAAAGTAACCAGCTTGCAGTATTTTTAGATTCAAATGGTAAAGCTTATTCTATAGCTAGCCATTCATTGCCATCTGCAAGAGGCATGGGGGAACCAATTACAGGAAGGCTTAATGCTGATTCTGGAGTGCAGTTCATCTCGTCAGTTATTGGTAGCGATAAAGATAGATTTTTAATAATGAATTCAGGCGGTTATGGATACATAGCTGTTTACGAAAATATGACTTCTAATACAAAAAATGGAAGAGCATTTATGAAATTGCCGGAGAATGCTCAGATGCTAAAAGCTATTCCAGTTAGGGATGATCATACCCATATAGCTGCAGTATCAAATATTGGGAAGTTATTAATATTTGAAATAAGCGAGCTTCCTATTCTTGGTAAAGGCAAAGGAAATAAGATTATAAATATACCGAAAGCTAAATTAGCAAGCGGCGAAGAATTCATGGCCCATGCTCAACTTTTAGCAATTGATAGCTCTTTGAAAATAGAAGTAGGAAAGAGATCGGTTACTCTTAAACCTAAAGATTGGTCAGAATACATACTTTCAAGAGCTAAAAGGGGAAAGAAGGTAGGTAAACTAATTAACATTGAAAGACTTACTGAAGAGGTAAAGATTTCTAAAGACGATTCTTAATTACATATTGGTTATCGAAATTGGTTAAGGTCGAAGAAGTTAATAATTATTATTTAGTTTCGTTGAGTCCAAATAGTTCATTGGTAGGCATATATAGAATCATCTTCTTGGCAAGCATTACATTCGTGTGTATAGGTATTGGTATAGTCTTTTATTTTTTTGGTGCTGCTCTAATACTCCCATTTGCTGGACTTGAAATAACAATTTTATTTATTGCTTTTTATTTAAGTTTTAAATGGAGTAGTAAGCGAGAAAAAATATATATATCTCAAGAGATTGTAAAGATTGAAAAAGGCATAAAAAAGGCAGAATATTCATGGAAAGAATTTAGAACCTTCACTCACTTTCATATAAAAAAACAAACAGATAAGACTATTAGATTAAGCTTTAGATCAAAAGGGAAAAATATTTTTATTGGAGACTTTCTAAACGAGGATGATAAAAATACTTTAATAGATGAAATTAGTAGAATTATTGAAAATCTTAACTCAAAGAGCTTTTAAGATTTCCACTTGGATAGTTTTTTCTTTGCTTTTATTAGTTTTAACTTTTCTATTTTTGGAACCCCATTTTCAAATTTAGGATATGCCTCTCCAATAATTAATGGTTTGAGATATTTCATTGCCCTTGAAGTTACATCAAACCCATCTCTAGAAATATAGGACTTAGGTAACTTCTTTTCTACATTAGCTATTTTCGAAAGAGGAGCAGCCTTTATGCTCCATGTATATTTCTTTCCTGTTCCTCTTACAATAACTGGCATAACCCCATTCATTCCTTTTATTGCAAATTTGACAGCATGAATTCCAACAGCTTTAGCATGAAGAAGGTCTGTTTTTGATGCAATATGGCGTGCACTTCTTTGAAGATAATCTGAAACGGCCCAATGATTTTTTAAATTTAATTCTTTTGAAACTAGTGATGCTAAATATGGAGCTACACCTCCAAGTTGTGAATGCCCAAAAGCATCTTTGATATTAGATTCTGCTAAAAACTTACCTTTTTTATTCTTTACACCTTCTGATGCAACAATTACACAATACCCATTTTTTTTCACGACATCTTTAATTTTTGATAAAAATCTTTGTTTATTAAATATAACTTCTGGAAGAAGAATAATATGAGGAGCATTATTTACTGAGCTCCTTGCAAGAGCAGAAGATGCAGCCATCCATCCAGCATGCCTACCCATAACCTCAAGAATGAAAACTTTTGTGGATGTTTCTGACATTGATGCAACATCCAATGATGCCTCCATTGTCGAAGTTGCAATATATTTCGCTGCTGAACCAAATCCTGGGCAACAATCTGTAATCGCTAGGTCATTGTCAACAGTTTTTGGAATAGCAATACAGTTGATTGGAAAATCAAGCTTTACACTAATCTGAGAAACTTTATATGCAGTATCTGCAGAATCGTTTCCTCCATTATAAAAAAAATAGCCTATGTTATGAGCTTTAAAAACCTCTACAAGTCTTTCATACTCTTTTTTATTTTTATCAAGATCTTTAAGCTTTAATCTGCAAGAACCAAATACACCACCAGGCCTAGAGCTTAGAGATTTAATTGCTGATAAACTTTCTTTTGAAGTATCAATAAGCTCCTCTCTTAATGCTCCCAAGATTCCATTTTCCCCAGCATATACTTTACCAATCTTAGATTTATGTTTTTGAGCCTCTAAAATTAATGAAGAAGCAGTGGCATTTATTACTGAAGTTACTCCTCCTGATTGAGCATAAAATGCATTTTTTTTCATTATTTCCCCGCTTATACTTTGAATAAAATTCAAGTATCGTATTATAACTAATATGAGAATACATATCCTAGGTGTTTGCGGAACCTTTATGGCTGGCCTTGCTCATATTCTTGTTGAATCAGGCCATAAGGTTTCAGGTTCGGATAACCAATTTTATCCACCCATGTCCGAATACCTTAAAAAAATAGGTATCAAAACTATTCATGGTTATGAAAAAGACTTATTACCAGAAGCAGATTTATATGTAATCGGCAATGCTTTATCAAGAGGTAATGAGTGCGTTGAATATATTTTAGAGAAAAAACTCCCATATGTTTCAGGACCTCAAATGCTTGGAGAAGAATTAAAAAACAGGAATGTTTTTGCTGTATCTGGCACTCATGGTAAGACAACAACATCATATATGCTTGCCCACATCTTAAATGATCAAGGGAGAGATATTGGGTATTTAGTTGGCGGTATTTCAAAGAACTTCGAGAATTCTGCAAGACTTGGAACGCATAAATCATTTGTTATAGAGGCGGATGAATATGATTCAGCTTTTTTTGATAAGCGTTCAAAATTTATTCATTATTCCCCATTAAATTTAATTATAAATAATATTGAGTTTGATCATGCTGATATTTTTGATGATATCAATGATATTAAAAAACAATTTCATCATCTTATAAAAATTATTCCAAACGTAGGGAATATAATTTATTTTCAAGATGATGCTAATAGTCTAGAGGTTATTAAAGATGGATTATGGTGCAAGCAAATACCAATAAACTCAGATTCAATAAAGATAAATTTTAAGTCAATGGAGCTAATAGTAGATAAAGAAGTATTTTCAATTAAAGATTTACCATTAATTGGAGAGCATAATTTTAGAAATTATATTTGTGCAATTCTTGCAGCAAGGTTAGACGGAGTGACAATTAATGACTCAATTAATTCATTGAAAACTTTTAAAGGCGTTCTTAGGAGAATGGATTTAGTAGGTGAATTCTCAGGAGTAAGTATTTATGATGACTTTGCTCATCATCCAACAGCAATAAAGCTTGCAACATCTGCAATAAGAGAAAATTTTCCAAATAAGAAGATATTAGGATTGGTAGAGCTTGGGTCTAACACGATGTCTTCAGGGCATCATAAAGGAGATCTTCTTGAGTCATATCAATTGCTTGATAAAACTATTTTGTTAGATCACAAAAAAGTATATGAGCTTGAAAATACTTTTTATTCTACTGAAGAGATTCTAAAAGAGCTCAAGGAAATAATTTTTGAATATGATATTATTTTAATAATGACTAATAAAGATAGTCAAAAATTTATTCAACCAATAATTAATTATCTTGAAGAAAAATAATTTACCAATATTTCCTTTAGAGCTTGTTGCTTTACCTGGGACAATCCAGAATCTTCAAATCTTTGAACCAAGATACATAGATATGGTCAAGAGATGCATGGAAGACAATCATGGATTTGTTATTACTTTCCAAAAACAGCTTTTAAAAAAAGATGGATATGAAATTTCTAAAAAAGGAGCTTACGTAGAAATAATTGATTTTAATAATCTTCGCAATGGACTGCTTGGCATAACTGTAAAATCAATAGATAAGGTATCTATTAAGAATATAATTCGACTAGAAGATGGCCTCAATATTGCTGACATATATCCAATAATAGACCCTGAGGTTGACGATCAAGCATTGCTAGCTGAGTTTCCTGAGATCTCAAATATTCTTTCACAAATCATAAAACATCCAAGAGTTGCTGATATGCAAATCAGTGTTGACTTTAATTCTGCTGACTCTGTTGCATATCACTTGGCTGGCCTTATTCCATTATCATGGAATAATAAACAGCATTTATTAGAAGCATTTGATGCGTCTCAAAGAATGTCTATTCTTTCGAAATACATACAAGATATTTCATCTAAATAGTGGATTAGACTTTTAATGGCGGCTTGTTGCTTTTTTTTCTTAACCAATTAATGGTCTTTAGTATTTTTGGCATAGCTACGATTCTTCTTTCAATATAATATTTTCCTGGATAGTTACTTAAGATCAGTCCTATAAATATAGTAAACAGGCCTTGACCTGGAACAAAGAGCATAATTATCCCACCCAAGATAAGAGTATATCCAATTAAATTCTTAATAATGGTTGTTAATAACCATAGATAAGGACGTTTTGATTTAAATATAGAGTCATTTTTTTTTAACAAAATAATCGCTTGGAATTAATGCAACTAGCCATTTTATAGATACCAAACTGAATATAAATATTGCTATGGATATAGCAACTAGCCATGCAATATAAATTTTATATTTTGTTATAAAATCTTCAGCAATATCAAAGTTAATTTCCAAATTTACTTACCTTTTTTAACTATTTTGATTTAGTATATCAATTACTATCAGATTAATAATTTTAACTTAATATTGTCGAATAAAAATCTCTCTGAAATATGCAATAAAAGCTTAACCGAAAGCAAGGCTGAAGATATTCTTTCCCTTAATGTAAAAGATATATCTTCTTTTGCTGATGAAATTATTTTAGCTACTGCAAATTCAAATAGACATGCAGCTTCAACATCTCAAAAATTAGTAGACTCTCTTAAAAAAAATAAAATTGACATTATAGGAGTGGAAGGTGAGATTGAATCAGGGTGGGTTCTTGTAGATTGTGGAGATGTCGTAGTCAATATTATGAAAAAAGATGAAAGAGAATTTTACGACTTAGAGGGTCTTTGGGGAGATGGTAGGCTCATAAAGAAATATAGATAATGCGAATAAAGATTATAAGTATTGGGAAAAAAATACGTTCATGGGAAAAAGAATCCATTGAATATTATTTAAAACAACTACCTAAAAATTTTAGTATTGATTTAATCAATATAGGAGGCTTACAGCATCCCAAAATTTCTAAAAAAGAAATTATTGAAAAAGAATCTAAATTATTAATGGAAAAGATATCCAAAGAAGATTATGTTGTTGCATGGGACTCATGTGGTGAAAAAATAAATAGTGAAACTTTGGCTAGTTTTTTATCAGAAAACTTTGAAATAAATAATTCAATTTGCTTTTTAGTAGGGGGCTCATTTGGACTTTCAGCTGATATTAAGAAAATATCAAATAAAGTTTTTTCTGCCTCCATGCTAACATTTCCGCACAGATTGTTTAGAGTAATATTAGTGGAACAAATATATAGAGCTCATACAATAATAAATAAGATGCCATATCACAAATGATTGATTTAAACGAAAGATATCAAGAGAAGAATAATTTTTTCAAGAGAATAGCGCTGCTTTATGTATTTTTTGGATTTTTATTTTTATTGTTTTTATATCGAACGTTTACTCTTCAGATATCTAGTTATACTGACTATGAATTAGCATCAATAGAAAATAAAACAAAAGAGATGCTGATTCAGCCTAAGAGAGGGATTATTTATGATAGGAATGGCGAGATTATTGTAAATAATGTACCAAGTTATAGTTTAATAACCAAACCCTCTCAGATAGGAAACATAGAATCTCATATTGAAGCAATTAAAGTTTTTATAGATATTTCTGATGATGATGCTCTTCACGCAAAAGAAAATTATAAGAGAATTGCTAAATTAAACAGAGAGCTAACTTTAAAAAACAATCTTACAATGGAAGAGATTGCTAGATTTGAAACTAGAAGACACAAGTTTCCTAATACATTTATAGATGAAAGATATTCTAGATTTACCTTATATCCAGAATTGTTCTCACATTCGATTGGATATGTTGGTAACTTAAATGATGATGATTTGGAGCAAATATTGCATGAGCAAAATTTAAAACCAAAAGAAACTATATTTGTATACTCTAATGGTTATATCAGAGGAATGACTGGTATAGAAAATATTTATGATAAAAAATTAAGAGGAACATATGGCAAAAAAGTTTACGAAGTTGATGCCGCGGGAAAATTATTAAACGAAATTGAAATCATCCCATCCATTAATGGAGAAGATTTGTATACTTCTTTAGATATTGAAAGCCAAAAAGTAGCATTTGATCAATTGAATAATAGAAGAGGAGCGGTTGTTGCCGTAGAGATCGATACCGGTTCAATCGTAACTTATATAAGTTCGCCTTCATTTCCATTAAACCGTGTTGCCAATGGCATGTCTGCTAAAGACTTTAATAAACTTTTGAATGATACAGATAAACCTTTTTTTGATCGTGCAGGCCAAGGAAGATATTCACCAGCATCTACTATAAAGCCAGCAATAGGGTTATTTGGTATAGAGAATGAGATAATTGATTGGAATTTTACAATTAATGATCCTGGGTTTTTTATATTGCCTGAAGATAATAGAGTTTATAGAGGTTGGAAGAAAGGAGGTCATGGCGAAATCAATCTAAAAGAAGCAATTATTGAGAGCTCAAATACTTTCTTTTTTTCACTTGCATACGAATCTGAGATAGAACAATTAGTTGAACACTTATCTTATTTTGGTTTTGGTAGGAATGTATGCATAGATTGTTTTTTGCCTGATAAAGGGCTTTTACCAAATCCAGAATGGAAGATGAATACATTGAATTTTAGTTGGTTTAAGGGCGATACTGTTAATTTAGGAGTTGGGCAAGGATACTTGAGCGCCACCCCTTTACAATTGGCATATTATTCAGCATTTTTGGCAAAGAAAGGAGAGTTAAATAAATTTTCTTTTGTTCAGCAGGATATAGATGCGTCTGTAGATACTTTTATTAGCAAAAATATAAATAATGATGATTGGAAAAAATTGCATGAAAGCATGATCGGCGTAATTGATAACCCCAAAGGAACAGCTGGGAGATTAAGAAATTTAAAAGATTATACTGTAGCTGCAAAATCTGGAACTGTTGAACTTGTTAGTACTGAAACCAAAGAGGATTATAAAATAATTAGAGAGACAGAAGGTAAAAGAGACCATGCAATAATAATAGCCTTTGCACCCATGCCAAACCCTAAATATGCAGTAAGCGTAGTAATAGAAAATGGTGAAAGTGGAGGCTCAGTTGCTGGCCCTGTTGCTATAGAAGTATTAAATACATTACTTGAGAATGATTAAATTATTAAACTTATTTAAGAAAAAAATTTATTTCGACCAATACTTATTTATTTCAATAACAATATTATCAATAATGGGACTTTTGTTTTTATACAGTGCTTCACAAGATAATATCGAGACAACTATTAAACAATCATTTTTTGTTATGTTTGGTTTAATACTAATGTTTTTATTAAGTCAATTAGATCCTGATTTTTATAAAAACAATGCATCAATTTTCTTTCTACTCACAATTTTTTTAATATTAATCACTTTTTTCTTTGGTAAAGAAGTAAATGGTGCCAAAAGATGGCTAGATCTTGGGTTTTTTACCTTACAGTCGTCTGAAATTGTTAAAATTTCTCTACCAATTTTTTTGGCAGCATATCTTTATGATAAGGCTCTTCCTATAAGCTTATTGCACACATTTATAACTATTGTAACTATTCTTATTGTTGTAAATTTAGTTCGCATTCAACCTGATTTGGGAACTAGCCTAGTAATATTTTTAGCAGGGTTATACATCTTATTTTTAGCTGGCTTAAGTTGGAGGTTTATTGGCATATCTCTTACTATCCTCATTTTATCTCTGCCCTTTATTTGGAATAATTTCTTAGAACCATTTCAAAGACAAAGAGTTCTCACATTATTAGATCCAAATGCAGATCCATATGGCTCTGGTTGGAATATTATGCAATCAAAAATTGCTATTGGATCGGGAGGAATTCAAGGAAAAGGATATGGTGAGGGTACCCAAGCACATTTAGATTTTTTACCTGAGACAGAGACTGATTTTATATTTTCAGTAGTTGCAGAAGAGTTTGGCTTTATCGGAGTCTGCTTTTTACTAATAACCTTTTTTTTCATTATGTTTAGATGCCTATATTTAGCATTAAATGCTCGGGATAGATTTTGTAGACTTACTATTGGAGGATTAAGCTTGTTATTTATCTCAACAGTATTTATTAATCTTGCTATGGTGGTTGGCATAATACCAGTTGTAGGCATGCCACTTCCTTTTATAAGCAAAGGCGGCTCATCTTTGTTATCATTCTACATAGCGTTTGGGATTATAATTTCTATGGCTACACATAAGAAACTTATGCAAAAATGAAAAATTATTACTTTGTAACAAATCAGCCTATATAACGTTCTATCAATATGAAAAATAAAAAAAATATTTGTTTTATATCTCACCAATTTTCTTTAATGATAATAATGGTATTTAGTTTCAATAGCTTTGCTGATTATTCGAATCATAATAAGAGCAAAGAAGTTATAGATGAGCTAGTAAACAAACATGGATTTGAAGAATCTTATGTTATTGAAGTTCTAAAGAGCGCTACAAGAAGAGATGAAATGCTTAGATCGGTAGCAAAACCAGCTGAAAAGACAAAGACTTGGGATGACTATAAAGCTATTTTTATAAAGAAGAAAAGAATTAGAGATGGTAAGAGATTTATAAATGAAAATATTGAAACTTTAGAAAGAGCTGAAAAAGAATTTGGTGTGCCCAAAGAAGTTATAACAGCTATCTTGGGAGTTGAAACAAACTTTGGAAGCAATAAGGGAAATCATAGAGTGATAGACAGTCTTACCACTTTAGGCTTTGATGATCCTAATAGGTCTAAATTTTTTAGACGCGAACTCATAGAATTTTTTCTTCTTACAAGAGAGAATAATTTAGATATTCTTAAAACCAAAGGTTCTTATGCTGGAGCGATGGGATATGCTCAATTTATATCATCCAGCTATCGCGCATATGCAATTGATTATGATGGAGATGGATACGTAGATTTATTCAATTCTGTCGATGATGCTATTGGAAGTATTGCTAATTATCTAAAAGTTCATGGCTGGAAAAGGGATGGTAGTATCGTTACTAAAACATATCCAAATAATGTAAGAAAATTCTACAAACCACATGAATCTTTAACACAATTTATTCCGTTGACATTTGTTGAGAATGGTCAAGAATTACATTTTATTGGTGATGATAACTTTCGTGCTATAGCTAGATATAATATTAGTGATGTTTATGCAATGTCGGTGTATTATTTATCTGAAGAGTTTAAAAAATGAAAAAAATATTATTATTAGTCTTACTATCATCTAATTTCATTCTTGCGCAAAGCTTTGTCCCTAATGCGCCTGAATTAGATTTAAAGAGTTATATATTAATTGATCCAAATACAAATACAGTTATAGCAGAATCTAATTCTGATGGCTTGATCGAACCTGCCAGCATGACAAAGGTTATGACAGCTTATGTTGTCGCAGATCAAATTAATAATAATCTTATAAGTTTGGATGATGAGGTTCTTGTTAGTGAAAAAGCATGGAAGATGGGCGGATCAAAAATGTTTATTGAAGTTGGTAAAAAAGTGACTGTCTTAGACCTTATGAAAGGCATAATGATTCAATCTGGTAACGATGCCTCAGTTGCTATTGCTGAATATGTAGGTGGAACCGAAGAAGGATTTGTTGATTTAATGAATTCATATGCTGCCTCAATAGGCATGAAGAACACATACTTTGTTAATTCAACAGGATTACCAGGCGAAGATCATTTAACTTCTGCTAGTGATCTTGCTTTGCTTACTTCTGAATTTATAAATAACTTTCCTGATATATATGCACTATTTAAAGAAAAAGAGTTCGAGTATGGGGGTATAACAGGTAATAAATATAATAGGAATAAGCTCCTTTGGAGAGATGAAACCTCTGATGGAGTCAAAACAGGTCATACATCTTCAGCAGGCTATTGTTTAATTGGATCAGCTAAACGTGGCAATATGAGATTAATAACTGTTGTAGCAGGAAGTGACAGTGCTAATAATAGTTTTTCAGATACTCAAAGATTGCTAGAATACGGATTTAGATTTTATATAACCCAGAAACAGTTTGAAGCAGATAAGGAATACGCAACCTCAAAGGTTTGGGGTGGTAAAAGTGATATTGTAAGACTTGGTGTATCAAAAGACATTTCAATAACATTGCCAAGAACTAGCTATAAAGATACCACTATAAATTATGATATAAAGAACAATATCCAAGCCCCAATTTCAAAAGGTCAAAAAATTGGAACTCTTGAAATTATAAACAATAATGAAACAGTTCTAACATCAGACTTAATTGCATTAGAAGATGTAGAGGCAAAAGGTATTTTGGGGAGGCTTTGGTCAAAATTTATTCTTTGGCTAATAAGTCTTTTTGGAACATCTTAGATGGAAAAAATTCTTGCTGTTTATAACAGTAGATTTAGTAACCTTCATGAAATAAAAATATCACCATTAAGTAGAGCATATACTTTTTCAGATAGCGTTTACGAAGTTATTCCTTTTTACAACTTTGAGCTAATAGCTTTTGATAAGCATATATCAAGATTAAGAAATAGTTGCAATGCTTTAAACCTTGTTCTAGATTTTAAAAAAACTACTAAAGAAATTTTACAGTTAATTTCAGAAAGCAATCTTAAAAATGGTTATGTTTATTATCAGGTTTCAAGAGGCGTTGATGCTATTAGATCTCATATTTTCAATGACAACCTATCTATTGAAACTTTTGGTTATGTGGTAGAGCATGTTTTTAAGTCTCAAAAATTAAAAGTCATGCTATGTGAAGACCTAAGATGGAAAAGATGTGATATTAAATCTACTTCACTTTTAGGCAATGTAATGAGTATGAATAATGCAAAAAAGAAAGCCTGCGATGAAGTTATTATGCATAAGGAAAATATTCTTACAGAAGGAGGGGCATCAAATCTTTTTTTCACCGATGATAAAACTGTTTTTACACCTTCTATTTCAACAAATATTCTTCCTGGCATCACTAGAGAGCTTCTCATAAATGAGATAAAAGATGCTGGGATACAGGTTATTGAAGATGAATTCAATATTAACGATTTAAAAAATGCTGAATCTATTTGGTTGACAAGTTCTACGAAAGGAGTCGCACAAGTTTCTGATGTTTTTGACTTGGAAGTTAGTCTTATTGAAGACCATCCTCTATATTTAAGATGTAATAAGATATTTAATGAAAAATTTTTATGCGGTTGTTAATTCAATAATTAAGTTATCAATCTCCTGCCAAAATTGATCTTTTGTTATACCTGCTAAACCTTTTGAAGCTAAATCTAATTCATATATTTTCTTTTGAAGCGGCATTATTTTTTTTAGCGCATTGCATTTTATAAAATTAATATATGCAGGTATTTTACTCTTCCAAATGCCGGATTTCTCAAGGCTTGAATTTTTATTCTTGTTTTGATGAGCTGCAACAGCAGTATTAATTATTTTTCCCATAATATAAACTAATAGTGGACCATAATGGTCATCATTTTTTTTAATAGACTTAGCAATTCTTAAAGCATAATGTGTATTCAATTCAATTATTTTATTTTCGAGCTCATATGGAAGAAATTCTGCATCATCTGAACTGATAGCTTGATTATCTTCATCTCTAGAGTAGGTTAATTTCAACAAATTAATTTCATTATTCTGTGCAACCATATTTCCAGAATAAACATCCATAATTCTTTTTGAGTAGTTCTCTGCATCTTTTTCATTCATAAATTTAAGCTGTTCCTTTATCCATGCACTCTCTTCAAAAGATTTCAATTTATTACATTGAACAATGAGACAGGATTGATCCATTTTTGTTACCCACTTTGTAGACTTATTAATTTTTTCTATTGAAGACCTTATTATGACAGCTATATTTTTCATGTTACTTATATTTGGCATTTCAAAAATATTAGTTATTTCTTTTGGAATTTTTCCAGAAGTATGGATTATTTCTATTACAGTTTTTGATCCAAATAATGATCCGTTAGCATTTTCAATCAAAATTTGTTCAATATTTTTAAAGTCTTTCTCAAATATAAATCTTTTCTCAGAATAGCCACTTTGCTTATAAAATCTATTTATAAGATCTACAGAGTAATTCTTTAATACAATTTCTGGACCAAGTAAGAAAAAAAAACTAGGAGATTTTTCTATATATTTTTTTAAAGAAGTAGCCTCACAAATCAATTAAATTTACCTCTATAATTATTTGATTAAGAAGATCATCAAACATTTCGTTTTCGATAAAAGATAACATTTCTTGCTCTGCAAGAGGGTTTAGCTCAATCGAATCAAATCTCTTCATGCTCATTAATGATTTGTTAATTTCATTGCCGTTGCTAACAATTGTTACTTGTAATGATGACTTTGCTTCACTTTCCAGCGCTCTTAGTGACTTGCCTGAGTATACTTCATACTGCTTAAATAAATAATTATTAATATTAATTTTAATATTTTCACCATAACCGATGTTTTGCTTAAATATTGAATTAATCTTTACTTGAAATGACTTTGGTATACCTGAATCAAAACTTACTAAATAACTTTTATTTACAATTTTTACCTGTTTATAGTCACCAACTGCACAGGCGTAAACAAATACCAATACGATCAGTAAAATATTTAGATTTCTTTTTTGAGCCATTTTAATATCTTATAACAAGTTTGTTGAAAATTATTAATATAGAGTTAGATTACAAAATTAACTAATTTATTTTTTACATATATGACTTTTTTTACTTCAGAATCATTTATGTAATTTTTTACATTTTCAATATTTAATGCAATATTTTCAATCTCTTTTTGTTCACTACCTTTATTTATATTAACTTTTCCTCTGACCTTGCCATTCACTTGAACAATTAATTCAAACTCTTCAATTTCTAGAAGGGTCTCGCTTATCTCTGGCCAAGAACATTCAATGCTAGGACCATCTTCATAGAAGCTATCCCATAGATATTCACATATATGAGGAGCGATTGGAGATAGCATTTGCAATATAAAAAGTATTGCCTCATCAAGGCAATACTTTTGTGAATCTAGAGAGTTTTCATTTTTATATTCATCAGGTATGAAATTTAATAATTCCATTATTGCTGCTATTGCAGTATTAAAGGAAAATCTAACTTCATAATCATTTTCTACCTTTTTTAAAGTTGCATGAGATTTTCGTCTAAGACTAAGCTCCTCTTTGGTAAAATCAAATCGACTACTTAAACGATTATATTTTTTTCCATTAATTAGTTTCCATATTTTTTTTAAGAATCTTGAAGCACCTTCGACAGACGATTCGCTCCATTCTAAGCTCTGTTCTGGATGAGAGGTAAACATCATATAAAGTCTAACTGTATCAGCGCCATATTTTTCAATATATGACTGCGGGTCAACAGTATTTCCTTTAGACTTTGACATTTTTGCACCATCTTTTAAAACCATCCCTTGTGTAAGTAATCTCTTAAACGGTTCATCACCTTCAACCAATCCAATATCCCTTAATGCTTTATGAAAAAATCTTGAGTAGAGAAGATGTAAAATAGCATGCTCAATACCTCCAATATACAGATCAACTGGAAGCCAATATTTAGTATTCTCATCAAATATATTTTTATCATTATCAGCAGAAGTAAAGCGTGCGTAATACCATGATGAGTCCATAAAAGTATCAAAGGTGTCACTTTCTCTAGCAATGTCATCTCTAATTTTCAAAAATTCTTTATTTTGACTTAAGGGAATAGGAGGCGAATCTTTATCAAGTTCAGGAAGTTCGACAGGTATTTCCTTTTCATCTAATACGCTTGGCTCTCCATTTTTATATACAACAGGTATTGGGCAGCCCCAATATCTTTGTCTGCTTACTCCCCAATCTCTTAATCGGAATTGAATTAATTTTTCACCTAACTTTAATTCTTCGAGACGATCTATTATTTTTTTTGTTGCCTCGTCAGACATTAAGCCATTAAAGTTTTCAGAGTTAATAACTTTACCCTCTTCTAAAATAGGCAACTCATTGTTTTCAGTTTCTATTACTTGTTTTATTTCTAAGTCGTATTTTGAAGCAAATTCAAAATCTCGCACATCATGAGCAGGAACGCCCATTACCACCCCAGTTCCATATTCAAGTAAAACAAAGTTCCCAATCCATACTGGTAACTTCTTGCCCGATAAAGGATGGATCACACTTAATCCAGTATCTATCCCAAATTTATCTGCTTTTACAATATCAGCTTCAGCAGTTTTAATTTCCTTACATTCTTCTAAGAATTTTTTTATTTCTTTATTATTATTAGATAGTTCAATTGCAAGATGATGGCTAGGAGAAATAGCCAAAAAAGATACCCCAAAAATAGTATCAGGCCTGGTAGAAAATGTTGTTAGGAAATCATCAGAATTTTCTATTTTATATTTAATTTCTGCACCTTTGGATTTTCCAATCCAATTTTTTTGCATAGTTTTTACATTATCAGGCCAATCTAAACTATCAAGCGAATCAAGAAGCTCATCAGCATAATTAGTTATTTTTATAAACCATTGATCAATTTCTTTATTCTCAATTTTTGCACCAGACCTCCATCCTCTGCCATCAATTACTTGTTCATTTGCAAGAACAGTTTCATCGACAGGATCCCAATTAACTATAGATTTCTTTCGATAAACCAAACCAGCATCATAGAATCTCTTAAATATGAGCTGTTCCCATTTGTAATATTTTGAGTCACAAGTTCTGAGTTCTTTAGACCAGTCATAACTTAAGCCTAGGGACTTAAGTTGGGCTTTCATATTTTCAATATTTTGATTAGTCCAATCTTTTGGACTAACATTATTTGCAATTGCTGCATTCTCAGCCGGAAGCCCAAAAGCATCCCATCCCATAGGTTGAAATACATTAAAATTTTTCATTCTCTTGTATCTAGAAATTACATCTCCAATGGTATAGTTTCTTACGTGTCCCATATGAAGTTTTCCAGATGGATAGGGGAACATTGACAAACAATAATATTTTTCTCTGTCGTCTATCTTGGAGACATATCTATTTTCTTTGTTCCACTTTTCCTGAACCTTTTCTTCAATTAATTTTGGGTTGTAATTAGAGTTCATTATTATTTATTAAATTCATTTTCAAGATAATTAATTGTATGCATATTGTTTATATATACGTCATCATTAAGAATTTTTTGGTGAAGAGGTTGATTTGTTTTAATTCCTTCTACAAAAAATTCATCTAAAGCGGATAACATTCTTTTTATAGAAGAGCCCCTTGAGTTTGCTTGAGTTATTATTTTCGCAAGAAGTGAATCATAGTAAGGAGTAACATTATAACCACTATAAATATGAGAATCATATCTAATACCAAAACCACCAGCTGTATGCATTTTAGTTATTAATCCTGGACAGGGTTGAAAGGTTTCAGGATCCTCAGCATTTATCCGGCATTCTATAGCATGACCCTTAAAATTAACTTTTGATTGTTCTAGATCATAGTTAATCCCGAGAGCAATTTTTATCTGAGCTTTAACAATATCGAAACCTGTTATCATTTCTGTAACAGGATGTTCAACTTGAATTCTAGTATTCATTTCAATGAAATAAAATTCATTATTTTCATATAAAAATTCTAACGTACCAGCTCCTTCATATTTTATTTCCTTGCATAAATTGACACATGCCTCGAGAGTCTTATTGAGATTTTGCATGTTTAGATTTATAGCTGGGGCTTCTTCAATTATTTTCTGATGTCTTCTTTGTACACTACAGTCTCTTGTCCCAAGATGAATAGCATCACCCTTACCATCCCCAATAATCTGTATTTCAATATGTCTTGGATTTTGAATATATTTTTCGATATATATCTTTTCATTACCAAAAGAATTAAGCGCTTCTTTCTTAGTAATTTCTATAAGATTAATGAGGTCTTCCTCATTTACTACCACTCTCATTCCTCTTCCACCGCCTCCAGCTGTTGCTTTTAGTATTACTGGATAACCTATTTCGTTAACGATATCTTTTACTTTTGACTCATCATCGGGGATATCATCAGAAAACCCAGGCACGATTGGTATATTATATTTTTTAACATAATTTTTTGCTGTTATCTTATCTCCCATTTTTTGAATGGTCTCTGAATTAGGACCAATAAATTTAAAACCACTTTTATTGCATTGATCTGCAAATTCATAATTTTCAGATAAAAATCCATAACCTGGGTAAATAGCATCTACCTCCGTTAGCTCTGCAGCAGATAATATGGAGGGAATATTGAGGTAGCTTTCAGCTGGTGAAGCAGGACCTATGCATACAGTTTCATCTGCAAATTTAAGATGTTTTAAATCCTTATCTACATCAGAGTAAACCCCAACAGTTTTAATGCCAAGCTCACGGCATGCTCTAAGCGCTCTAAGCGCAATTTCACCTCTATTTGCGATTAATATTTTAAATGCCATTTATTGAATTACTATAATAGTTTGACCAAATTCTACTGGCTGCCCATCATCAATTTCTATAGATATTATTTTTCCATCATAATCTGACTTTATCTCATTCATCATTTTCATTGCTTCAACGATGCATAAAACATCTCCTTTATTTACAGAGTCTCCAACTTTTATAAAAGGCGGGCTATCAGGACTAGGCTTTCTATAAAAAGTTCCAACGATAGGTGACTTAACAAGATTACCATCATGATTGGCATATTTTTTTTGAGATTGATTTTGATTGATATTTATGGATTCAGTTTGACGATTAGATAATTGATTGAACTCAACAGCATCGTCTCCTTTAGTTTGTTTTGAAATTCTTACTGATTCATCTCCTTGACTCACTTCAATTTCTTTAAGATTTGATTCTTCTAACATTTCAATTAATGTTTTAATTTTTCTTATGTCCATATTGTTACCTATTAAATATTGTTTATACCCAATGCAGCAGCCAATGCGTGATCATATCCTGCAGAGCCATGGCCGCTAATCACTTTTTCTGCAATATCACTAAAATATGATTTTTTTCTAAAATCTTCCCTAGATTCAATATCTGAAATATGCACTTCATAAAATGGTATTTTTACAGCTAAAAGCGCATCTCTTAAAGCAACACTCGTGTGAGTATAGCCAGCTGGATTAAAAATAATATAATCAACTTTATCATTAAGTGCATTATGGATTGCCTCAATAAGTTCATGTTCGGCATTACTTTGATAAAAGTTAATTATGCAGTTATTTATTTCAGCAATTTTCTGAAGTCTTATTTCAATATCTTTTAGAGATTCAGAGCCATATATATCCTCTTCCCTAATACCAAGTAAATTTAGATTTGGCCCATTTAATACTAATATTTTCATTTATAAGATTTTAACCGATTTTATAAGATTTTATGTGATTTTATTTAATATTAATAGATTGAACAGGATAACAAAAACCTTTTTCTGAGCAACCCTGATAATATATTTTAGTTTTACCTTTTTGGTCAGATTCTTCATATGAAATCTCAAGTATATCTTTAATTATTTTTGTATCTCCAAAGAACTCATCTTTATAATCTATTGGGTCGCCTTTAAGAATTTTATATGTGATTTCCCCATCAATATCTTTAACACTCACTGACCTAAGATATAAATAATAGTCTTTTTTGACATTCCAAGTAGCTATTATGTTGCCACTACTTTTGATGAAATTGAAACCAAAAGCCTCTTTTGCTGGAAGAATTTGATTATCTGCTTCAGAAAATATTAAATCATCTTCAGCTAGCATACTAAAACAAGTTAAAACTATAATGAATGTAAATAATGTTTCTTTCATCAGTAAGTAGGATAAACTTCACTTCATGCAAAGTGAAGAAATACTTTTAATTATAATCATTTAAATATGCTAAGAAATTTTTTTATAAATCTTTTTTTCTTAATACCTGTTTGGCTTATTAATCTATTATCAGTTTTTAATAAAGATGTAAAAAGAAAATTTATTTTTGATAAACAATCTAAACTTTTTTTATCTTTGATGCCTAAATTTGATATACATGAAGTCTCTGATGAAGATATTTCAGAAATAAGAAGTTTAATAGATAAAAAGCGAAAAGCCTTAAGGCTATCGAAAAGAACAAAAAAGAAAGTCGAAAGAACAGATCACTTTATTGGAATAAATAAAGAAATAAAAATTAGAGAATATATTCCTTATCAAACTGATAATAAAAAAGTAATACTATTTTTTCATGGTGGAGGATATGTATTAAACTCGATTGAATCACATGACCCTTCTGTTGCATATTTTTCAGAAAAACTTAGAACAAAGATTTATTCATTGGATTATTCATTATCTCCAGAAAACAAATTTCCATGCGCATTAAAAGAAGCTATTTCTGCAATAGAATGGTTAATCCAAAGTGGAAATAAAATTAGCAATATAAGTCTTTGTGGTGATAGCGCTGGTGCTCATCTTGCCGCTTCAGTTACTCATCATTTTGCAAATGAAAACAAAGAGAATGTACATAGTCAATTTTTAATATACCCAATGTGTGATCCAAGTTGTAGCTATGATTCTCATGAATTATTCAAAGATGGCTATTTATTAACAAAAAAAGCAATGCGCTGGTTCTGGAACAAATTTGAATCAAGTGTTGAAAATCAATCTTTAAATACTTTTAATCTGATGCTATATAAAGGAGAGGCTATAATACCTAAAACAATTATTGTAACGGCTGGTTTTGATCCATTGTCAGATGAAGCAGAAGGTTATGCTTTTTTGCTTCATGAAAGTGGTACTTCTGTGAAACAATTACATTACCCATCTTTGTTTCATGGTTTTGCATCAATGACCAGGTTGAAAGCTGC
Organism: uncultured SAR86 cluster bacterium; assembly: GCA_902559345.1. Taxonomy (GTDB): domain Bacteria; phylum Pseudomonadota; class Gammaproteobacteria; order Magnimaribacterales; family D2472; genus SAR86A. The sequence goes on from CACEHH010000004.1 coordinate 49,703, forward strand.
TAGGAAAGCTGTGAATGATTTTTTATCAGAATATAAAGAAATATTATGAAAAATATTGTTGAAGTTAGAAATTTAAGTATAGATTTTAAAATAAGAAATGGTTTATTCCGTGCTGTTGATGAGATAAGTTTTGATATTGAAACAAATAAGACTTTAGCTCTTGTTGGTGAGTCAGGTTCAGGCAAATCAGTTACAGCGATGTCTATAATGCAGCTCTTGCCTTTTCCACAAGCAACTTATGGAAATGGATCATCCATCAAATTCAATAATAAAGAAATTATTAATGCAACCAAATGGGAGCTTTTGTCTTTAAGGGGAAATATTATATCAATGGTTTTTCAGGAGCCAATGACCTCGCTAAATCCATACCATAGAGTTGGCAATCAAATAACAGAATCAGTTCTTTTGCATACAAAGGTTTCAAAAAATAAAGCTATGAATGAAGCAATTGAATTAATGAAATTAGTTGAAATAGATGATGTTACAAGAAGGTTTTATTCTTATCCTCATGAGCTCTCAGGCGGCCAAAGACAAAGAATAATGATTGCAATGGCATTAGTAAATAAACCAAAACTACTAATTGCTGACGAACCAACCACAGCACTAGATGTAACAATTCAAGCTCAAATTTTGGATTTAATGTCAAAATTAAAAAGAGAGCTAGGCATGTCGATTTTATTTATCACACATGATTTAGGTTTAGTTAAGGAATTCTCCGATCAAGTTTGTGTTATGCAAAATGGCAAGATAGTTGAGAGTGGAGATACTAATAATGTTTTCGGGAACCCTCAACATAACTATACTCAGAAACTTTTGAGCGCTGAGCCTCAACCAAAGATAGAAATTAATGATAATCATGCTCCTTTAGTAGAGATAAACAATTTAAATGTCTATTACGATATGCCAAGTATAAATTTCTTTAAAAAGAAAAGATTCCATGCTGTAAAAGACGTTTCATTAGATATTCATAAAAATACAACCATTGGATTGGTTGGTGAATCTGGGTCTGGAAAGTCTACACTTGGTAAAGCAATTGCTAATTTAACTAAGTTTGAAGGATCAATTAAATTTAATGGACAAATTATTTTAGATTCTTCAAAGGATATGAAGAAACATATTCAAATAGTATTTCAAGATCCTTATGGATCACTGTCACCTCGGATGACTATTGGTGAAATTGTTGGAGAGGGTTTAGGGGTTCATTTTAAGTTAACGAAAGATGAAACTCATAAGAGAATTGACAGAGTGCTCAATGATGTTGGCATTGAATTGAATTCAAAGAATAAATACCCTCATGAATTTTCTGGCGGCCAAAGACAAAGAATAGCAATTGCAAGATCATTAATTATGAATCCAGCTTTTATGATACTGGATGAACCTACTTCAGCTCTTGATAGGTCAATACAAATACAAGTTATTAATTTACTCAAAGATATACAAGAAGAGTACAAACTTACATATTTATTTATAAGTCATGATTTAAAAGTAATTAGATCAATGTCAGATTATATTTTTGTCATGAAAGATGGAAAAATAGTAGAATCTGGACTTTCAAATGAGGTTTTTGATTACCCAAAAGAAAAATATACTAAAAAATTGCTCTCAGCTGCGTTAAGATACGCATCCGATTGAGAAAATGATTTAATAATGAGTTCAAGAAAATATTCAAAAGAGCTAGTTGATGGGCCAAACCAGGCTGCCTCTCGTTCAATGCTCCGTGGAGTAGGGTTCACAACTGAAGACTTTTCAAAACCTTTAGTTGGAATAGCTTCAACTGGAGCTAAAGTTACTCCTTGTAATATGCATTTAAATAAATTATCAGAAATCGTTGAGGATTCTATTAATTTATCTGGTGGGAAAGGAGTTCTTTTTAACACGATAACAGTATCAGATGGAATTTCTATGGGCACTCAAGGGATGAAATATTCATTAGTCTCAAGAGAAGTAATTGCAGATTCAATTGAAACAGTTGTTGGTTGCCTTGGTTACGATGGGGTAATAACTATAGGCGGTTGTGATAAAAATATGCCTGGATGTTTAATAGGCTTAGCAAGATTAAATAGGCCCTCTATATTTATATATGGAGGATCTATAAAACCAAGTAAAGAAAATACCGACTACGTTACTGTTTCAGAAAAAGTTGGTGAGTTTTCGAAAGGTAAAATAAATGAAGAGGAACTAATTCATTTTGAAGAAATTTCAGTTGAAGGTCCGGGTTCATGTGGGGGAATGTATACTGCAAATACTATGGCATCTGCAATTGAGGCTCTTGGAATGAGTTTGCCAGGAAGCAGCAGTCAAGATGCAGTTTCAACTTTAAAGAATCAAGATTGTATCGAGGCTGGAAAAGTCATTATGCATTTACTTGAGAATGACATTAAGCCATCAGATATTATGACAAGAGAAGCATTTGAAAATGCAATTACTATTGTTATTGCTTTAGGTGGCTCAACCAATGCTGTTCTTCATTTATTAGCCATGGCGCATTCTATAGGAGTAAAACTTTCTTTGGACGATTTCACTGAAATTGGAAAAAGAACACCAGTTTTAGCAGATCTCAAACCTTTTGGAAGCCACTATATGTCTGAACTTAATGCATCAGGAGGAATACAACCGCTAATGAAAACTTTATTAGAAAAAGGGTTGCTTAATGGTGATTGCATAACAGTAACAGGTAAAACTATCAGAGAAAATTTAGAAGATATTTCTTCCTATCAAAATAATGACATCATAAAAGATTTTGAATACCCAATTAAAAAAGATAGTCACCTAAGAATTTTATATGGCAATCTAGCAAAAGAGGGGGCAGTTGCAAAAATTACCGGCAAAGAAGGAATGTCTTTTCAAGGTAAGGCTAAGGTTTTTAATTCTGAAGAAGAAGGCGTTGAAGCAATATTAAACAATAAAATCAATGAAGGTGATGTTATTGTTATTAGATATGAAGGACCAAAAGGTGGTCCTGGTATGAGAGAAATGTTAAAACCAACCTCTGCAATCATGGGACTTGGTTTAGGAGATAAGGTTGCATTTATTACTGATGGAAGGTTTTCTGGCGGTACTCATGGGTTCGTTGTTGGACATATTTCTCCTGAAGCTGCCGATGGGGGTCTTATTGCATTAATTGAAGATGGAGACAGCATCTTAATTGATTCAAATACTGACAAATTAACATTAAAAGTTAATGAAGATGAGATAGAAAAAAGAAAATCAAATTGGAATAATCCTACAAAAACTCCTAAAAAAGGAGTCTTATCCAAGTATGCAAAAAGCGTACAATCAGCAAGCCTAGGAGCAATAACCGATTAATTATGTTTATTGAAAGAAAGTTTCCTAATACAAGATTAAGAAGATTGAGGAGAAATACCAATCTAATTGACCTGGTATCTGAAACAAATCTATCCTCGAATGATTTAATTCAACCAATCTTTATAAAAGAGAATTTTGATGGCACGGAACCAATTGATTCAATGCCTAATATTTTTAGACATGGAATTGATAATGCTATAAAAGAAATTGAAGATATTAAGAAATCAGGAATAAACTCAATAGCAGTTTTCCCTGTAATAGATTCGATAAATAAAGATAGCAAAGGCAGCCAAGCTGTAGATGCTAATAATTTCATTTCAAATTCTATTAATACAATAAAGAAACAGTTCCCTGATATTATTCTCATAGCAGATGTCGCCCTTGATCCATACACTGATCATGGTCACGATGGAGTTATTATCAATGATCAAGTTGATAATGATGAAACTATTAAAATATTGATAGATCAATCTTTGATCTTGGCAAGCGCAGGAGCTGATATGATCGCTCCATCTGACATGATGGATGGGAGAATTGGCTTGATAAGAAAAGCACTTGAAGATAATAACTATAAAGATACAATTTTGCTGTCTTACGCTGCTAAATATAATTCTAAATTTTACGGCCCATTTAGAGATGCGGTTGGCTCGTCATCAAATTTAGGAAAATCATCAAAATCTTCCTATCAAATGTCTTTAAAAAATAAGGAAGAGGCTCTTCATGAAGTTGCTATGGATATAAATGAAGGCGCTGACATTGTTATGATTAAACCAGCGATGCCATATTTGGATATTATTCATGCAATAAAAGAAAACTTTAAGATACCAACTTTTGCTTACCAGGTAAGTGGGGAATACAGTATGCTTAAACTTGCAATTAATGAGGGCTGGCTTGATTCAGATGTTATGCTAGAATCCTTAATTAGCATTAAAAGAGCAGGAGCAGACGCTATTCTTTCTTATGCTGCTAAAGAAATATCTAAGGAGATGCAAAACATATGAGTAATGTTGTAGAAGTGCAAAATAAAGAAGATTTTTTAAATGAGGTTATTAATTCTGAACTCCCAGTTTTGGTAGACTTTTGGGCAGAATGGTGTGGACCTTGTAAGCAAATTGCTCCTCTTGTTGAAGAGGCTGCTGAAGAATTTAAAGATAAGATTAAAGTTTGCAAAATGGATATTGATGCTAATAGAGAGACAGCAGCAGAATATGGTATTAGATCAATTCCAACATTAATGATTTTTTCAAATGCGGAGAATGTAGGAACCGAAATAGGTGCGTTAACTAAACAGCAGCTTGACGAATTTATAAGATCTAAGGTTTAATTTTTTGCATATAACTTTGCATCTTTTAAAAAAGAGAGTTATCATTTTTACATCCAGAGTTAATAAAACCTACCAGTTTCAACCTTTTTCGAATTTAATAGACCGGAATTTATATGAATCTTAGTGAAATTAAAGATAAGCCAATCAGCGAGTTAGTTGAAATCGCGACTGAGCTTGGCCTAGAAGATCTTGGGCGATTAAAAAAACAAGAAATAATTTTTCGAATATTTAAACATAAAGCCTCAGAAGGAATAGATATTTTTGGTGGCGGTGTTTTAGAAATACTTAATGACGGATTTGGTTTCTTGAGATCACCTCAAGGATCTTATTGTGCAGGAGAAGATGATATTTATGTATCACCTAGTCAAATTAGAAAGTTTGGTCTAAGAAAGGGTGATTCTGTTGCAGGTAAAATAAGAACTCCAAAAGATAAAGAAAGATATTTCGCACTTATTCAAGTTGATACTATTAATGGTGAAGAACCAGCTAAAACAAAAAACAAAATTCTTTTTGAAAATTTAACACCTCTTTTCCCTAACGAAAGATTAATGCTAGAACAGGGGAGTGGTTCAAATGAAGACCTATCCTCAAGAATAATCGACTTAATTGCGCCAATAGGTAAAGGGCAGAGAGGTTTGATTGTATCGCCACCTAAAGCAGGAAAGACTTTAATGCTGCAAAGCATCGCACATTCTATTAAAAGTAATAATCCTGAAGTTGAATTAATTGTTTTACTAATCGATGAAAGGCCTGAAGAAGTTACAGACATGTCTAGAACTGTAAAAGGAGAAGTTGTAGCTAGTACGTTTGATGAGCCTCCAACACGTCATGTTCAAGTTGCAAATATGGTTATTGAAAAAGCTAAAAGGTTGGTAGAGCATAAAAAAGATGTTGTTATATTATTAGATTCGATAACTCGATTGGGAAGAGCTTATAACTCTGTTCAACCTGCCTCAGGAAAAATCCTAAGTGGTGGTGTAGATTCAAATGCTCTTGAAAGACCAAAAAGATTCTTCGGGGCAGCTAGAAATCTAGAAGAGGGAGGAAGTTTAACCATTCTTGCAACTGCGTTGGTTGAGACTGGTTCCAAAATGGACGAAGTAATTTATGAAGAATTCAAGGGTACAGGCAACATGGAAATTCATCTTGAAAGAAAGATAGCCGAAAAAAGAATCTATCCAGCAATAAATATAAGAAGATCAGGAACTCGAAGAGAAGATCTACTTACTACTGATGAAGAACTACAAAGAATGTGGGTTTTAAGGAAAATTCTTGATGAGATGGAAGACGCTCAAGCAATTCAATTCCTTATTGACAGAATTAAAACCTTTAAGACCAATGATGAGTTCTTTAGCTCAATGAAAAATGGAAACGGAAAGAAATCTAAATAGAATTTTTTATTGATTCAGCAATATCATCTGAAAAATAATCTATAAATTTTGCCTCATATCCAAGATCAGATATATAACTAATTATTCTATTTGAGATTCCAAATAATTTTGCCTTAATATTGCTGGAATATATTTCTTCAAAAAAAATATTTACAGCATACGTGCTAGAAAAAATTACAGCATCAGCATCAAGAAAAGGTTGTTTCAAATTATCATAGTTATCAAATTTAACTCTTTCGTAGCAAATAACTTCTTCAACACAATTCAGATTTCCATTTAGATAATTAAATACATCTTTGAGACCATCAGCACCTTTTATGATTAGAAATTTATTGTTCTCATTCTTAGATAAAAGCTTAATTAACTCTTTAGACCCTGGTATATCAGGGCATATAGAATCCAAACCTTTCTGTGATAAGAAATTTTTTGTAGATGGGCCCATAACATAAATATTTTTATTAATTAACTTTTCCTTTTCTTCAAAAAATTCAACAGATGGTATGCTTTGAAAAATAACGTCTGTAAAGTCATTTGATGAAATCGAATGTTCAACTCCTCTTGTTTCAAAAAGAGGAATATTTTTTATAGAATCTTCTTTGTAATCTCTAGGTTTAATGTTTGAGCGTGTATCAATTATGTTCATTTAAAAGTTTCATTCCTTCTTGTCTTTCAATACTTTTAATAACCTCTTCTGGCGTCCAACCAGAAAAGGAAATGTATTTGTTTTTTCCATATATCTCACCAGATGTATATGGAGAACCTTCTTGGATTCTAGTTTGAATTGAAACAGCAGAATTACAATCAGCATTTATTTTATCTAAAACAAATCTATCAGCATTGATTAATGAATGGCATCGATGATAAAAATTTTCATCATAAGTTAATTGCATATTCAAACCTGGAATCTCCTCCAAGTCATAATCAGCATATTCTACAGCCAAAGTTCCCTGACCGGAGGCAGTAATCCATTTCATTTCTTCATAAGTATGCTCATCTAGTATTTTTAACCTTTCTAACCCAGCTTTAGCTAAAATTATGCAATCATATTCACCTTTGTATAGCTTTTCTAATCTTGTATCAATATTTCCAGATAAATTAAAAACATTTGATGATCCCAAATGATACTTAGCTTGCAACTGTCTTCTTAGACTGCTAGTTCCTATACGCATTTTATTATCAAATTTAACAGCATCTTTATAAATTAAAATATCTTTCGATGATTTACTTAGCAAAAATATTCTAGAAATATCTTTAGTCTCTTTTGCTGGAGTATCTTTTGCTGAATGAATAGCAATATCAGCCTTGCCACTTAAAAGGCATTTTTGGATATCAGTTACAAAATGCGCCTTGTCAAACAGAGTCTCGCCTTTAGCACTTTTTATATCTCCCTCTGTTTTAATTTTAATTATTTCATAATCAGATATTTGGTATTCTGATACAAATTCTTCAACCTGAGCTAAGGCTAATTTTGAAGATCTAGAGGCTATTCTAATTGTCATTTTTTAAAAGAAGTGCTTTTACATCACCTAGCTTTTTTTCTTTGCATATTGTAAATGAATCAGGAATTTCTATATCAGTAAATTTACTAAATTCAATATAAATTTTACATGAAGATTTAAGATTTTGATTATTATGGAGAAGTTCTAATACTTTTTTTTCATAATCTTGATTAAATGGAGGATCGAGCAATATAAGATCAAAGTTTGATAAATCATTTTCTTTTATCCATGAAAGGCCATCCTTAAAAAGTATCATAGATTTATTCTTCAAGCTCAGCTCCAATATTGAATGTTTAACCGCAAGATAATTTCTTTTGTTGTACTCAATAAAAACAGTTTTTTTAGCGCCTCTAGACAATGCCTCAATACCAAGCGCTCCTGTTCCAGCAAATAAATCTAGGCATTCATGGTCTTTTATTTCAAACTGAAGCCAATTGAATAAGACCTCTCTCAATTTACTTGATGTTGGTCTAAGGGAGTTTTTGAAATCAAAAGGAATTTTTTTACCTTTAAGATTACCTCCTGTTATTCGAATACTATTTTTCATCTAAAATATTTTTTTTTAAGTATAATCCATGCAATGAGCATACAAGATAATTTTAGATTAGCCATGCGCAGATATATATATTCTGTAAGCATAATGTCTAATAGAGATAATGTTGGAAATACTAATGCTATAACTGTTTCTTCTGTTACATCTATATCAATGGACCCACCAAGTCTTTTAATATGCATTAATAAATCTTCAAGAATTCATGACACTTTAACAATTGGATCAAAATTTTGTATTAATTTGTTAAATAAAGATCAGGAAGAATTATCAAATACATGCTCAGATGAGGATAAACATGAGCAAAGATTTAATGATAAGAATTGGAACTTAGAAGATATTCCATTTTTAGCTAATGCTCAAGCTAATATTTTTTGTAAAGTTGACAAGCTATCCTCATATTATACTCATACCATTGTTGTTGGATTAGTTGAAGATGCTAAGTTCTCAGATAATATTTCTACATTAACCTACGTTGATGGAGAATATCGATAATATTTGCTGAGCTTAATTGCCCTTATTACATTCTTTTATTATTGAAATAACCTTTTTATCATCAAGATTTCCACTGTTAAGCTCGCTTTGAGTAAAGTCTTCTAGAAGTTTATCTGCCTCACACTGACAAACTTCCTTTCCTTTGTCAGGGCTGCAACTTAAAGTATATGATGTTTTAAAACCCCATTCATAACTTTTATCGTATATATCATCAGACGAACAACTTACAATAATTAATGAAATTGGTAAAAATAGAATCTTTTTCATAGTTAATTATACAACTATTTTGTTTCAACAAGTCCTGTAATGACTTTATCCAAATGAAAATCAAGGTTTTTTGAAATTTGCCCTGCAAATGGCATTGGGCCATTTCTATTATGTTTGCCAGTAATATTTACTTTCCGAATAATTCCAACTAAGCCATGAACCATTGACCACAAAGTTATACATTTAAAAGCAACTGTTTCATCATTATCATTAGATAACTTTTTAAAATTAGACAATAGGATTTGAAATAGGTTATTTGCTGATTCACTAAGCTCAGGATAATCCGCATAATTTCCAACCGCTGTTCCAAACATAAGATCATAAGTATTTGCATTTTCTAGGCCGAAATCAATGTATGATTTTCCACAGTTAATGAGATAAGTTTTAGGATTCTTGGCTTTTATAGATAACATTTCTTTATTTAATTTATCAAAACCTTCTTTTGTTATTGCAGCATAAAGATCTTCTTTTGTTTTAAAGTGTCTATAGGGTGCAGTTTGTGAAACTTTACTCTCTTTTGCCAAAGATCTAATACTTAGTTTGGTATAACCATCTCTTTCACATAACTTGCATGCAATTTTTATAAGTTCTTTTTTAAGATTTCCGTGATGATATGTTTTCATTTAATTATCATAATGTTGACACTGCATACATAATGCATTAATGTTTACACTGCATACATTAGGATTTTTATAAAAAAATGTCAAATTTTAAATATTTAGTTTTATTAGGATTTCTTGTTTCATTTAAAATATTTTCTTTAGAAGTGCTTGAAGTTAAGATTTTAAAATCATACTCAATAACTAAAGAATTTCCTGGGAAACTTTTACCAATAGAGCAATCAAAATTAGCTTTTGAGATACCAGGTAAGATAAGAAAGATTAATGTTGATGTAGGTGATTCAGTTAATAAAGGACAAATATTAGCAAAATTGGATGACAGGGAAGCCCTTGCCCAAGCCAATCAAGCAAAAGCTAGTTATGATCTTTCTAAACAAGTCCTGGAGAGGTTTGAAGACCTAAGAAAACAAGGGCATATATCAGTCCAAGATTTAGATAAAGCAAAATCAGACTTTATTATTGCAAAATCTCAATATGAGTTTTATAAAGTTAAATTAGACCAAACCAATCTTATCTCTCCATTTAATGGAGTTATTCAAAATAGGTTTTTAGATACAGGCACAGTAATTAACTCAGGAATCCCTATACTTGAGATTATTGATTCAAATTATGTTGAAGCACATATCTCTGTGCCTGTTATTTATTTAGAAGATATGAAACTTGGAGGGGAATATAACTTTGAGTTTGATGGCGAAATAGTAAAAGCAACTTTTTCTAAATTAGCGCCAATGTCTCCGGGAGGCTCAAATAGTAGATTAGCAATATTTAAGTTTAATAAATTTTTTAATCCTGGATCAATTGCAAATCTACAATTAAAAATTTCTAAACAAGCAAAAGGCACTTGGGTTCCTCTAAAATCTCTTTCTCAATCAGATCAAGGTTTATGGACGATTTATACAATAGATAGCAATAATATTGTTGTCAGAGATATAGTAGAAATAGTTTATTTTGAAGATGATTATGCTTTTGTTAGCGGCACCATAAAAAATGGTGATTTAGTAGTTTTAGGTGGAGCATCTAAAATTATTGAAGGCAAAAAAATTAATTAAAAAAGATGAAATTTATAAATATATTTCTTGATAGACCAAGAATACTCTTTTTAACTTTAGCTTTTATATTACTATCAGGCATTTCTTCGGTTTTTACATTGCCAATTCAAGAAAATCCAGAGCTAGCTGAGAGATGGGCAACTGTTACTATATCTTATCCTGGAGCTACGCCAGAAAGAATAGAAACCCAAGTCGTAGATAATCTTGAAAACAAATTAAGAGAAATTGTTGAGATTGATATTGAGGATTTATCATCTGTAATTACTCAAGGGTTTTCTGAAACAATTGTTGAATTGCAACAAAGTGTCCCGCCTGCATTAATAGAAGAAGTTTGGTCAAAAGTCCAAAATAAGATTGATCAAATAGAAATGCCTGATGGAGCAACCATGTTGCTTGAAAGGTCATCAGGACCACCAATAACTGTGGAATATATTATTGATTGGAAAGGCGAAGGTAATGAGCCTATTATTATGATGTCTAGGCTGGCACAACAACTTCAAAAGAAATTAAGTTCTGTTCCCGGTACAGAAAAAACAGCTATATACGGTGAGGCAGAAGAAGAGATAATTGTAGAAGTTGATTCAGCAAAAATGTCATCTTTAGGATTAACATATCAAGAAATTAGTTTAGCAATTAGATCATATGATAATAAGAAACCTGTTGGAGTGGTTTCTGATGAATACTCTGAATTTTTAATAAGACTAAAAGATAATATAACTAGTCCACAAAAGATTGGTGAGATACCAGTAAAGGTAATAAATCAATCAGAAATCATTAGACTTCAAGATATCGCTGAGGTTTCAATGCAACCAGCTAATCCCATTGAAGACATATTTTTATATAACGGTAGAAGGGTTATATCAGTATCTGCTACCGGATCCTTCTCACAAAGAGTCTTTGAATATGTAGAAAATGTAGATGATCAGGTTGATGATATGCGACAAACATTGCCAGAAGAATTCCAAATAGAGCGAATATATGATGAATCTATTTACGTTTCTAGCAAATTTGGTGAGCTGATTAAAAGTTTTTCACTAGCATCCTTTTTTGTATTAAGTCTTAGTTTCTTTTTCTTAGGAATTAGACCAGGAATAATAGTAACAGCTATTTTGCCATTTTCAGTTTCATTGGTTTTACTTGGTTGTAGGCTAATAGATTTACCTCTACATCAGACGTCTATTACCGGAATAATTATCGCTTTAGGATTATTAATCGATAATGGAATTATAGTTGTTGAAGACTATAAATACAGAAGATCAATTGGACTTTCAATACGAGAATCCATTAATCAAACTTTAGTCCATATCTCAACACCATTAGCTGCCGCAACTGCAACAACTGTTTTTGCTTTTATGCCAATAGTTACTGGAGAAGGCTCCAGTATTGAATTTGTTGGCGGCATGGCACTAACCGTCATAATGTCAATTATTTCATCATTACTATTAGCATTAATTATGGTTCCAGTTTTGATGAGTTATATGGAACGCATTCCTTATTTTGCAAATATAAATCTTCATGAAGAAGGATATAAAAATGAAAAAATTCTCAAAAAGTATAGAGAATTTCTTACTTGGGCTTTTGATGTCCCAAGACGAGCAATACTGATTTCAATTTCTTTGCCCATGCTAGGCTTTTTATTATTTGGCTCAATACCAAAAGACTTCTTCCCAGCAAATGATAGAGATATGTTTCGTATTCATATAGAACTACCTACAAATTCATCTTCAACCAAAACTCTTGAACGAGTTCAAGAATTAAGACAACAGATAATTGATAGTAATCTTATTGAATTAGATAGAGATTATTGGTTTATAGGAAGGTGGATGCCTAGAGTACTAATGAATATTGTTGGGGGTGAAGAGAAAAATGGTGCAAATAATCATGCGCAAGCAGTTTTTTTTGCAAAAGATTATTACGAAATGATTGATAATTTGCCAGAGCTTTCAAAAATGTTAGTTGCTAAAAACTCTGACCTAATTATTTTTGTAGATAGTTTTCAGTCAGGACCACCAGTATTTTCTGATATTCAATACTCCATTATTGGCGATGATGAAAATGTCCTAAGAGCTATTGGCTCAGAATTAGAGTTAATTATAAATAATGCACCAGATGTTAGTCATACAAAATCTTTAGCAGGCTATTCAAATACTAATATAGAATTTGAATTTGATAGTTCTAATATTTCTCTATCTGGAAAAAATACTGAGTTACTTGTAAATGAGTTATACGCTGAAAATAATGGAATTATTGTAAGTTCAATGCTTGATTCAAATAAAGAAATACCAATAAGGGTTAAGGGTATAAGAGAATCTTCAGATATTATAGGTGATACAAGCTATCTATCAATTCCGTCTAATGATGGAATTGATTTTATTGGAAATTATGGTGAAGCAAAAATAAATAAGACGACCTCTTACGTTACAAGACGAAATAGTCAAAGAGTTAATCAAGTTGAGGGATGGATATGGACTGGAACACTGCCTCATAAAACAGAGCAATATCTAGAAGAAAACTTTAGAAAATTTGAAAGCAATTTACCACCAGGATATTCCATAATAGTTGGAGGGGAGGCTGAATCTAGAGGCCAATCACAATCTCAAATATTTTCATCAGCACTTATTTATATTTTGTTAATAACCATCGGTCTAGTATTCGCTTTAAATTCATTTAGACAGACAGCAATTATTTTATCTGTTGCCATTTTTTCTATCGGACTTTCTTTCTTAGGGCTTAAAGTTGGTCAGCAAAACTATGGTTTTATTGGAACAGTTGGCGCCTTAGGATTAATAGGCCTTTCAATTAATGATTCAATTATTGTCTTATCTCATATTAAAGAAAAGGCTAATCAAATTTCAATGACAAAGGCTGACCTGATTGAAGTTGTTATTAGATCAACAAGACATATTATTACAACCTCATTAACCACACTAGGTGGATTCCTGCCATTAATATTTGCAAATATCTTTTTTAGACCTTTGGCTTGGGGTATGAGCATTGGAGTATTGGGCGCAACTATGACAGCTTTACTATATATACCTGCAATGTTTATTTTGCTAAAAAGAATTAAGAATTAGAACAATCTTCTGAGCAGTACTCTTTGCCATGTTTTTTTATAACAATAGACTGGTGCACATAAGTTCCGCATACAGAACAATTACTCATTTCATTGGGCTTGTTATCTTCTTTTGAAAAAAAAATCTTATCAATATATGCCTTAGCGGATTTAATTAAGAAATAACTGATTATTGGAACTAATAATGATAGTAATAACTTAATAATCACAAATTTTAATTAGTTTCACTAGGTTTGGAACTATTTAAAAAATTCCAAGACCAAGCTCTTTGCCTTGATGGCTGTCTTGATTCTTCGTCTGGGTAATTAATATTGATAACTACTCTTACATCATTTAAAAGATCTGAATATCCTAGCGCTTCATAACTAAACTCTAGAATTTTAAGAGCTCTATAGTTTTCGCTAGAATTTGGAATATTTTCTATTACGTAGTTTGCTCGTCTTATAGCAGCTACATAAGCATCAATGGTTATGTAATAGTCTGCTGCTGCTAATTCACTTTTTGCAATCATATTTCTTAGGTAAATATTTCTTTGTTTTGCGTATGGCACATATTGACTATCAGGAAATCTTGTTAAGAATTCTGTTAGTTCAGCAAATGACTCTTTTGCACCTGAAATATCTCTATTTGAAAGATCTGTGTCTGAAACTCTTGTTAGGAACTCTCTATCTCTTGTATAACTTGAAAGCCCTTTCATGAAATATGCGTAATCAATATTAGGATGTCTCGGATGAAGGCGAATGAATTTTTCGGCTGCGGTGTGGGCAGCCTCAGTTTCAGAATTCATAAAATGAGCATATATTAACTCAACTTGAGCTTGTTCGGCATATTTACCAAACGGGTATCTAGTCTCTATTGCTTCAAGAGATTCAATAGCTCCATAGAAATTTTTTGCAGTCATTCTTCTTTGTGCCTGGTCATAATAAATTTTTTCTGGCTGCTCAATTTGAGGCCCATCAGAATTACAGCCCACTAGAACAGATGAAATTAAAGTTACCAAAATGGTATATTTATATGAATTAATTATATGTTTCATTATTTGATAGGTCATTTTACCTGCATAATTACATATTGTTCTCTAAAAACATAAAATTAGAACAATTTTTTTTTAATAAGTTCATATGGAAATACTAAAAAAGGTTCCTGAAGAATTGTCAGATATAAGGCTTGATAAGGCCTGCTCGATTATTTTTGAAGATTTTTCTAGAACTCAGCATAAGAGATGGATAATCGAAGGCCGAACTTTATTAAATAATGAGCTAGCCTCTCCAAAGGACATGGTATGTAAATATGATGAAATACAGATTAATCCTGTTTCAGAGAAAAAAACTTCATGGATGGGAGAAGATGTAGACTTTGACGTAATTAAGAAAGAAAAAGATTATTTAATTGTTAATAAACCAAGCAATTTAATCATGCATCCAGGAGCAGGTTGCAATGTTGGAACTTTGGCTAATGGATTAATATTTAGATTTCCTGAGTTAAAAAATATTCCAAGAGTCGGCATTGTGCACAGATTAGATAAAGATACATCTGGAATAGTTCTAGTAGCAAGAACCGAGAAGTTTAGAAATTATTTTGTAAACTTACTTCAAGAAAGAAAAGTTAAAAAGGGCTACAAAGCAATTGTTGTTGGTAAGATATTAGGTAGTTTTGAAATTACTGATCCAATTGGTAGAGATAAAAATAATAGAACTAAGATGTCAATTAGACCTGATGGAAAAGAAGCCCATACCTTTGTAAAACTTATAGAAAATTATCAAAACTATTCTTTATTAGATATATCAATAAAAACTGGAAGAACTCACCAAATCAGGGTCCATCTAAGTAGTAAAAAACTACCCATAATTGGAGATAGTACATACAATCCATCAAAAAATATTGCAAAAGAAACACCCAATGATTTAAAAAATATAATAAGAGACTTCCCTAGACAGGCATTACATTCATATCAATTATCTTTTAAAGATCCAGATTCAAATGAAATGCTTAATTTTAATGCGCCAATGCATCAGGACATGGAAAATTTAATTAAAATATTTAAAAAACATATTTAAAAATACCAAAAAAACTTGTCTTTATAAGTAAGATTAATGTATAAACCTTTCTCTTAGGTAATTATTATGAAGCTAGCAGGAAATGATATGTTGATTCAGTCCCTTATCAATGAAGGGGTTGAGTATATTTTTGGGTATCCAGGAGGAGCCGCTCTTCATATCTATGATTCAATTTTTAAACAAAAAGAGATGCAACATATTCTTGTAAGGCATGAGCAAGGCGCTACTCATGCAGCAGACGGATATGCTAGAGCAACAGGAAAGCCAGGAGTGGTAATGGTAACTTCAGGACCAGGCGCAACAAATGCAATCACCGGAATTGCTACTGCCTTTATGGATTCGATACCAATGATTGTAATTTCGGGGCAAGTACAAAGTCACTTAATTGGAACAGACGCATTTCAAGAAACAGACATGATTGGAATATCTAGACCTATTGTTAAGCATAGTTTCACCGTAGACCATCAAAAAAATATTCCGCAAATAGTAAAAGAAGCTTTTCATATTGCTACTTCAGGAAGACAAGGACCAGTTGTTATAGATATACCAAAAGATATAACAAATCCAGATGATTTGTTTGATTATGAATATCCATCTGAGATTAATATTAGATCATACAATCCTCCAATAGAGCCTGAATTATCTCAAGCTGAAAGAGTGGTGAATGCAATTATGGATTCAAAAAAACCTGTAATTTATGCTGGTGGAGGAACTATTTCTAGCAATGCTTCTGATGAATTAAGAGAATTGAATAGTTACATTGATGTTCCTGTTACAAATACTTTAATGGGTTTAGGTGTATATCCTGCTACAGATGAGAGATTCCTTGGCATGCTAGGTATGCATGGAACCTATCAGGCAAATATGGCAATGCATAATGCCGATCTAATTCTTGCAATTGGAGCAAGGTTTGATGACAGGATTACCAATACACCAGAAAAATTTGCACCAAAAGCAAAAATTGTTCATTTTGATGTTGACCATTCATCCGTTTCAAAAATCATTGAAGCAGATATAGCAGTTTTTGGCCAAGTCAAAAATTCTCTTCAATTAATAAATTCAATAATCAAAGAAAGACTTGATGAGTTAGATAAAGATAAATTTGATAACTGGCATAAGCAAATTGCTGAATGGAAAAAGCTTCATGGATTAAATCATCAAATGTATAAAGAAGAATCAGATGCTAATCCAATATTACCTCAAGCAGCAGTTCAACATATATATCATGCTTCTCATGGTAAAGCATTTGTCACCTCAGACGTTGGTCAACATCAAATGTTTGCTGCTCAATATTATCATTTTGATGAGCCGAGAAAGTGGATTAACTCTGGAGGGCTAGGAACTATGGGCTTTGGACTTCCTTCAGCTATGGGAGTCAAGCTTGCATATCCAGATGAAGAGGTGATTTGTATAACTGGGGAGGGAAGTATACAAATGTGCATACAAGAACTATCAACATGCTCACAATATAAGCTACCAATTAAGATATTTAATATTAATAATTTGTCTCTAGGAATGGTGAAACAATGGCAGGATATGAATTATGAAGGCAGGCATTCATCAATTAGCTACGAAGATTCGTTGCCTGATTTTAAAAGCTTAGTTGAATCCTATGGACATATTGGAATTAAGATCACAAAAAATTCTGATCTAAAAGCTGGAATTGAAAAAGCTTTTGCTATTAAGGATAAGTTAGTTTTTGTCGACATTTATGTTGATCCAAATGAGCATGTTTATCCTATGTTAGTAGCTCCAAACGGCAGCTTAAAAGATATGTGGTTATCAAAAGGAAGTAAAACATGATTGAAAGACAACTTACTTTAATTATGGAAAATAAGCCTGGAGCATTGGCACGGGTAGTGGGGTTGTTTCATCAAAGAGGATATAACATTGATAGCTTACATGTTGATCCTATAGAAGATTTTACACGCTATAAATTTATTGAAGATGAGCTTAATATAAAATTTGCTAGCCATGAGGTGTCACGTCTTATAATTAAAACCACGGTTGAGGATTCTTTGATGAGGCAAATTCTAAGACAAATAAATAAATTAATAGAGGTAATTGCAGTCAGCGATGACGAAAGTACATACTTGAAGGGGATCTTAAGAGATGAAAATTTATTATGATAATGATGCCAATATAGAGCTTATTAAAAATTTAAATGTAACAATTGTTGGATATGGTTCTCAAGGCCATGCTCATGCTAATAATCTTAAGGATTCAGGAGTAAATGTTACTGTTGCTCTTAGAGAAAGTTCATCATCATGGAATAAAGCAATAGAGGCAGGATTAAATGTTATGTCTGTAGAAGAATCTATTCCCAATGCTGATCTGGTTATGATATTAGCTCCGGATGAATTTCAAAAAGGAATATTTGAGAAAAATATCAAACCCAATCTTAAGACTGATGCAATACTAGCTTTTGCTCATGGATTTAATATTCATTTTAAAAAAATAATTGCAGACGAAACCAATAGCATAATAATGATTGCGCCAAAAGGACCTGGTCATACTGTTAGAAGTACTTATCTTAAAGGTGGAGGAGTTCCTTCACTAATAGCCATATATAACGACTCGTTAATAAAAAAGGATTATTCAGCAAAGGATATTGCTCTCTCTTATGCTAAAGCAAATGGAGGCACTAGGGCTGGTGTTTTAGAAACATCATTTAAAGAAGAAACTGAAACAGATCTTTTTGGAGAACAGGCAGTTTTATGCGGCGGAATGACTGCATTAATAAAAGCAGGATTTGAGACTTTGGTTGAAGCAGGTTATAGCCCAGAAATGGCATATTTTGAATGCTTACATGAGACTAAATTAATTACCGACCTTATTCAGGAGGGAGGAATTGCAAATATGCATTATTCTATTTCAAATACTGCTGAATATGGTGATTATCTAAGCGGTCCAAAGATCATCACTGATGATACAAAGTTAGCAATGAAGAAGATCCTCGATAATATACAATCC